>NZ_CP029551.1:3787500-4040000 GCF_003173735.1 Methylobacterium radiodurans
CCCCTGCTCTCGAAGGCGACGCTCACCGCCCTCGACGTCAGCGGCGTCGGGCGGCGCGGAGGCGACTACATCCCGAGCCAGCTCGAGGCCGCGGTGAACCAGGACTGGATCACCCGCGCGGCGGTCGAGGAGATGGTCGGCTACGGCCGCGAGCGCCGGGCCTGGCTCGCCTTCTGCGCCGGGGTGGCGCACGCCGAGGCCGTGCGGGACGCGGTGCGGGCGGAAGGCTTCTCCTGCGAGACGATCTCGGGCGAGACGCCGCGGCGGGCGCGCGACCGGTTGGTCCAGGCGTTCCGCGTGGGGCGGATCCGCTGCCTCACCTCCGTCGGCGTGCTGGCCACCGGCTTCAACGTGCCGGAGGTGGACCTTGTCGCCCTCCTCCGCCCGACCCAGAGCACCGGGCTCTACGTGCAGCAGGTCGGCCGAGCGCTGCGGCGGGCTCCGGGCAAGGTGGACGCGCTGATCCTCGACTATGCGGGGCTGGTGCGGATGCACGGGCCGGTCGACATCGTCACGGCCCGCACGGCCGCACAGGTGCGGGGGCGGGAAGGGGAGGTGCGGGCCAAGCCCTGCCCCGGCTGCGGCGCGCTCATCGCGCTCAACGCCTCGACCTGCGAGGCCTGCTGGGTCGAGCCCGAGGCCGAGGCGGACGCGGAGGCCAAGCACGAGGCCGCCGCCGAGGACGCCCTGCCGATCCTCTCCGAGCGGGTCACGGCGGCCTTGCGGGCGGAGGGCGGCTGGCAGCCGGTGCGCGCTTGGCACCTCGTGCCGGAGCCCGAGGGCCTCGCAGTGGAACTCGCCTGCCCTGGCGGCCCGCAGCGGATCCGGCTGGCGCTGGAGGGCAGCGGCTACGCCCGCGAGAAGGCGGTGCTGTGGTGGCGCGGCCTCGGCGGCGGGCGCGACGCGCCGGTCGACACCGCCGAGGCGCTCGAGCGCCGGGACGAGCTGGAGCGGCCGGATGCGATCCGGGTGCGGCAGGCCGGGCGGCTCAGCGCGGAGGTGGCGCTGCGCTTCCCCGACGGGCGCGTGTTCGCGGATACGCGGCGGGTGGAGGATCTGGCGGCCTGACCGGGGAGGGGGCTTTTTGGCATTACAGGACCGCCCTCGCCCGCGCGGTCGGGCGCTGTTCCGGCAGGGAGCGCACGTACATACTGCCTGTATAGACGAGGTGATTCATGGCGCGGACCCGCATCTTCCAGTCCGGGAACAGCCAAGCTGTTCGGATCCCACTGGAATTTCGCTTGAAAGGAAGCGAGGTCGAGATCTTTCGGCGGGATGGCGAACTCGTCCTGCGGGAAGTGGAGGATCGGGGGCTCGGCGCCGCCTTCACGCTCCTGACCGAACTCCCACCGGAGATCGACCACCGGGACGACCTGCCGCCGCAGGAGCGCGAGGGCCTGTGACGCCCCGCTACATGCTCGACACCAACATCTGCATCCACATCCGGCGAGCGCGCCCTCTCGCGGTCATGCGCCGGTTCGCGAAGGCTATACCCGGCACCGTCGTGACGTCGGTGATCACCTACGGTGAACTCGCCGACGGTGTCGCCAGGAGCCAGGATCCCGACGAGGCCGGCCGCCGCTTGGCCGCACTCGCGCGCCTCATTCCTGTCCTCCCGATCGAGGAGCGGGTCGGTGCGCTCTATGGCAGGCTGCGCGCCGATCTGGCGGTGGCCGGACGCCTTATCGGCGGCAACGATCTCTGGATCGGCACGCACGCATGCGTGGCGGATCTGACGCTGGTGACGAACAACGTCGGGGAGTTCGAACGGGTCGACGGCCTCAGGATCGAGGACTGGACGATCGACGCGGCGTGAGGGCCGGGCTCGGGGACCGACCCGGCCGGGGAGGGTGCTCCGAAGGCCCCTCGCCTCAGGGCTGGCCCTGCCCGTCCGGCGCCCCGGGCCGGAAGAACAGGCCGGCCTTCAGGCTGTCGCCGATCCGGTGGGCGCGTTCCGTCAGCGCCGCAGCGAGCTCGGGTGGGAAGCGCTCGACCGCCGTCGCCTCGAACAGGCCGAGCCAGCGGGCGAAGTGGGCGGGCTCCAGCACGCCGAGCGCCTGATGCCGACCGAAGGGGTTGCCCTTGTAGCGGCCGGTCTTCAGCAGGACGGAGGACCAGAAGTCCCGGATGGTCGCCATGTGGCGGGGCCAGGCCGCGTCCGGGATCGCTGCGGCGAAGACCGGGCCGATCAGCGGATCCTGGCGCACGCGGGCGTAGAAGGCGTCGAGGAAGGCGGCGAGGGCGGCCTCGTCGAGGATTGGGTCGGGCATCGCAATCTGGCATGCCACGTCGCGGAGGCCGGCATCAAGGCTCCGGCTGCCGGCACCGGACGGCCGCAACAGGCCCCCTCGCCCGGCCGGACGGGCTCTAATGTTCCATAATATATCTTATGCGAACGGAATCTGGGGCTGCGGACCTTGGCCGCGGGGCAGGCCGCGGACCCGGGCCGCAACCCGGCTTAGAGCTTCGTTAATCATCCTGCCGCAAGCTTCCGCGGATGGCCGATCATCCGGCATCGGATCCGCGACGAACCCGCCAGCGCATGCCCGAGGATGACCCGCTCCGCCCTGCCCCGGCGCCCTGCATCGCCGGGCCCGTCTCCGCCTTCGCGGCGAACGGGCCGGCGGCCCTGGCGCACTGGCACCAGGTGTTCGAGCAGGCGTCCGCAGCTGCCCGGATCGGGCTGTGGGAGTGCCGCCTCTCCGACGAGGCGCTGACCTGGAGCGGCGCCGTCTACGACCTCTTCGGGCTTCGCCGTGGTGCCGCCCTGCGGCGCGGTGCCATCCTCGAATGCTACGCGCCGGGCTCGCTGGACCACCTGCAGAGCCTGCGCCGGAACGCCATCCGGACGCGCACCGGCTTCCGGTTCGACGCCGAGATCGTCGCCCGGACGGGCGAGCGGCGCTGGATCCGGATCACCGCGGCGGTCGATTGCCGGAACGGAGCGCCGGGGCGGCTCTACGGGATGAAGCAGGACGTCACGGCCGAGCTGTTCGAGGCGGAGCGGCTGCGCACGCTCGCCGAGCGGGACACGATGACGGGCCTTGCCAACCGCGCCCTGTTCGAGCAGCGGCTCGCGGCCGCCGCGAGCGGTCCGGCGGGTGCGGCGCTGCTCGTCGTCGACCTCGACGGGTTCAAGCAGATCAACGACGGCCACGGCCATGCCGCGGGTGACCTCTGCCTGATCGAGGCGGGTGCGCGCCTCACCCGCATCTGCGTCGCCGCGGAGCTCGTGGCGCGGATCGGGGGCGACGAGTTCGTGGTGCTGCTCAGGGATGAGCCGGACCGGGACGCGCCGGAGCGTTTCGCTGCCTGCATCATCGCGGCGCTCAACAAGCCGGTCTGGCGGGACGGCCAGAGCTTCCGCCTGGGCGCCTCGATCGGGATCGCCCGCAACGGAGGCTGCACCGGTCCCCAATGGCTCGCGCGCGCGGATCAGGCCCTCTACGCGGCCAAGGCGGCGGGTCGCAACACGTTCCGGAGCTTCGACCGGCACGGCGGCCCCGACCGCCCGCGGCCGGGGCGCGGCATCCCCACGGAGGCGCGGGTCTGGATCGGGTGAGGGCGGTTCGCGGCCCCCCCTGCCCCGCCGGCGCACCTCAGCGCACCGAGACCTTCACGTCCGATTCGTAGCCCGATCCATCCGCGTTGATGACCAGGATGCGGAAGGTGTCCATGCCCTCGAACCCCTCCTCCGCCTCGTAGGTCAGGCGCGTGCCCGGCACCTTGCGGCTGTTGCAGGGGGCGAGCGGCGCGCCGGGGCCGTAGCGGGTGAAGGACTCGGCCGCCTCCACGGTCAGCCGCCCGTGCGCGGGCTTCGACAGGGTGCGGACCACCACGGGGCCGATCACCGAGCAGTCCGGGTTGAGCGAGGCGTAGAAGGCGATGGCCCGCGCCTCGCCCTTCGGCACCACCCGCAGCAGCGGGAAGTTCGGGATGGTCAGCGGCGCGGGCGGGGCGGGTTGAGGCGGTGCCGCCGGGGCGGGCGCCGGCGGCGCGGCGGGCGCGGTCTCGGAGAGGGCCGGGACCGGCAGGAACGCGGCCGCGAGGGCGAGGAGGAGCGGGGCCGGGGGCATGAATCATCTCCGCGGGGGCACGGCGGGACATAGCAGGCCGTGCCCCCGCGGGTACATCACCGCTGCGGGACGGGGCGGGGCAGGGCCGCCCGCGGGCCGGTCCCGGCCCCCTCCTCCGCGCCAGCGTCCCGCTCCGCCCCCCTGCCCCGCGCCGGACCGTCCGACCCGAACCGGGCGAAACGCAGCGCCAGGCCCGGCAGGATCAGCAGGTTCAGCACCGTCGAGCTGACGAGGCCGCCGAGGATCACGATGGCCATCGGGCCCTCGATCTCGCGGCCGGGCTCGCCGGCACCCAGCGCCAGCGGCGTCAGGCCGAGTCCCGTCACCAGGGAGGTCATCAGGATCGGCACCAGCCGGTCGGCGGCGCCGAGGATCGCGGTTGCTTCCGTCCAGGGCCGGCCCTCGACCGTCACCAGATGCTCGTAATGGGCGATCATCATGATGGTGTTGCGCAAGCTGATGCCGAACAGCGTCACGAAGCCGACGATGGAGCCGAGCGAGAGCACGCCGCCGGTCGCCGCCACCGCCGCGACGCCGCCCACGAAGGCCAGCGGCAGGTTGACGAGGACGAGCGCGAGATTGGCGCCCGAGCCCGTCACGACGGCCAGGAGCAGCACGATGCCGAGGCCGGCCGCGCCCGAGGCGAGGAGCAGGTCGCGCCGGGCCTGGGCCTGAGCCTCCGCCGAGCCCGCGAAGGCGACGTAGACGCCCTCCGGCAACTGCACCTCCTTGGCGATCTTGCGCTTGGCCGCCGCCACGAAGCCGGCGATGTCCCGACCCACCACGTTCGCGGTCACCGCCTGGACCCGCTGCGCGCCCTGGTGCTGCACCTGGTAGCGGCCGGTGGTCTCGTAGATGTCGGCGACCTGGGCGAGACGGATGTAGCGCCCGCCCGGCGTGCGCAGGGGCAGGTCGCCCAAGGTCGAGAGCCGGCCGCGCGCCCGCTCGTCGAGGTTGACCAGCACGTTGAACACCGCGTTGCCGACATAGGTCTGGCCGACCACGTCGCCCTGGTAGGCGGTGCGGACGGTCTCCAGCACCTCGATCGCGTCGAGGCCCCAGTGGCGCAGGTCCGCCGGGCGCAAGGACGCGGTGATCTGCGGCATGCCGGCGGGGGAGGCCTGCTGCACGTCGCGGGCGCCGCGCACCTCGGCAAGTTCCCGGGCGACCGCGCGCGCCGCAGCCTCGATCCGGTCGAGGTCGTTGCCCACGAGGTTGACCACCACGGGCGCGGTGTAGCCGGAGACCGTCTCCTCGATCCGCTCCGTCAGGAAGGTCTTGAGCGAGAAGGCGGCGCCGGGAAAGCCCGCGGCGAGCGCCCGGATCCGCGCCTCGACCGCACGCTGGGCGGCGCCGTCGAGGCCGGGCTCCAGATCAACGTGGATCTCGCTGTAATGGGTGCCCGCCGTGTCCTGCCCGGCCTCGGCCCGGCCGATCTGCGAGGCCACCGCGCGGATCCCGGGGATCTGCCGGAGCTCGGCCGTGATCCGGACGCCGAGGCGCTGCGATTCCTGCAACGCGGTGCCGGGGGCCGCGGCCATGTGCAGGATCAGGTGGCCTTCCTTCAGGTCGGGCAGGAAGGTGCCGCCGAGCGTCGGCAGGAGCGCCGCGCCACTGATCGTGACGAGCGCCGCGCCCGCGATCACCGCCCGCGGGTGGCGGCCGACCCGCGCCAGCAGGGCGCCGTAGCGGGCGCGCGACCAGGCCATCAGCGGGGGCTCGCGCGGCGCGCGGGTCCCCTGCCCTGCTCGGCCGAGGAGCAGCAGGGCGAGCGCGGGCGTCACCGTGAGGGCGACGGCGAGCGAGGCCAGCACCGCGAAGATGTAGGCGAGCGCCAGCGGGCCGAAGAGCCGGCCCGCCACCCCGGAGAGCGCCAGCACCGGCAGGAAGACCAGCAGCACCGCCACGGTGGCGTAGGCGACGGCGGTGCGCACCTCCAGCACCGCCTCGAGGACGATGCGCGCGGCGGGCGTCCGGTCCTCGGCGAGCCGCCGCTCGCGCAGGCGCCGGACCACGTTCTCGACGCCGATCACGGCATCGTCCACCACCTCGCCGATGGCGATGGCGAGCCCGCCCAGAGTCATGGTGTTGAGGCTCTCGCCCGCCGCCATCAGGGCGAGCACCGCGGCGACCAGCGAGAGCGGGATCGCCACCGCGCTGATCAGGCTGGTGCGCCAGTCGGCCAGGAAGACGAGGAGCACGATCACCACGAGCGCGCCGCCGACGGCGAGCGCCTGCAGCACGTGGCCGTTGGCGACCGCCACGAAGTTGGCGGGCCGGAACAGGTCGGGCCTGAGCACCACGCCCTCGCGGGCGAGCGCGGGGGCGAGGTCGGCGAGCGCGGCCTCGGTCCGGGCGGTAACCTCCAGGGTGTTGGCCCCGATCTGCGCGCCGACCATCAGGAGCACGCCGGGCTTCCCGTCGATCAGGGCCGCGCTGATCGGCGGCTCGGGCGCGACCCGAACGGTGGCGACGTCCGCCAGCACCACGCTGGCGCCGCCCTCGTTGATGAGCACGGTGCGGCCGAGTACCTCGGGCGCGAGCGCCTGCCCCTCCGTGCGCAGCACCACCCGCTGGTTCGGCGTGTCGACGAAGCCGGCGCCGCGCACGCCCGTCGCCTTGCGGGCGGCGGCAACCACGTCGTTGAGGCCGACGCGGAAGCGCACGAGGTCGTGCGGGCGCACCTGCACCTGGAGCGCGCGCACCCCGCCGCCGTAGACCGAGACCTGGGCGACGCCCGGCACCGCGAGCAGGCGCTGGCGCACGGTCCAGTCGGCGATGGTGCGCAGGTCGAGGTCGTCGCGGCTCTCCGAGGTCAGGCCGACGAGGAGCACCGTGCCGGTCGAGGAGGTCAGCGGCGTGATGGCGGGCGCCATCACCCCCTGCGGCAGGCGGCCGGCGAGCGCCGCGATCCGCTCGCCAACGCGCTGGCGCACCCGGTCGATGTCGCTGCCCGACCGGAACGTCGCGGTGATCACCGAGAGACCCTGGATCGAGGAGGAGCGCAGGGCTTCCAGGCCCGGCAGCCCGTTGACCGCCACCTCCACCGCCTGGGTGACCAGGACCTCGACCTGCTCCGGGTCGAGCCCCGGCGCCTCGGTCTGGATCACCACGGCGGGCGGGGCGAATTCCGGAAAGACGTCGTACTTCGCTCTGGCCAGCCCGTAGAGGCCGAGCACGAGGAGCGCGCAGGCGAGCGTCAGCACCACCCGGGGCAGGCGGACCGAGAACCCGACCAGGGCGGCTTGCAGACCCCCTTGCAGGCCTCTGGGCTCAGTCATCGTCGTCGCCCGAGACCCGGATCTGGCTCTTGAACTCCTCCGAGAGCAGCGCCTGCCCGCCCCGGAGCACGATCTCGGCGCCGTCCGACAGGCCCTCGACCACGTAGGAATCGTTCGACATCGGCGGGTCGGTGCGGATCGGGTGGCGGACATAGGCCCCCTCACCCACCGCCCGGTAGACCCAGGTGCCGCCCTGCCCGTGCACCACCGCGTCTTCGGGCACCAGCACGCCCGTCACCGCGCGCTCGGCGGGCAGGAAGGCCAGGGTGCTCATCCCGGGCAGGAGCCCGCCCTCGCCCGAGACCAGATAGTAGAAGCTCTGGCCCTGGATGCGCGGGTCGGTGCGCGGCGCCGGGCCGACGAGGCGTAAGGCAACCCGCGCGCTCTGCGGCGGCACCTCGGCGAAGGCCGCCTCCGGGGCCGCGCTCAGGGCCTCGCCCGGCGGCAGCGTCACCTGCATCAGGAAGTCGGCGCGCTCGATCAGCCGGGTGACGGCGGGCGCGCGCTCGACGATGGCCCGGCCGATCACCGGCCCCCATTCCTGCTGGGCGGTGGCGGCGAGCGTGCGCAGCTGCGATTCCGCCGCCGCCAGGGCGGCTGCGTCGGTCTGGTAGGTGCCCTCCGCGGTCTCGACCTGCACGGTGGTGGCGTATTGGCCGAGGTTCCGCGCTCGGCGCGAGGCGCTGCCCGAGACCTCGGCCCTGGCCCGCGCCTGCTGGAGCTGCGCCTTCGCACTGGCATAGGCGTTGGTCAGCTCGGTGACCCGGGCGAGGTCGAGCACGAGGCCGTAGGCCTGAAGCTCCTGCCGGTGGGGCAGCGCACGGCGCACCTCGCTCACCAGCCCGATGCGGGCGCGCTCCTCGGGCGTCAGGCGCACCACGGTGCGGCCGTCCTCGACGGCCGTGCGGGGGGCCGGCAGCGCCGCCCCGGCGACCGGCGCGGGGCGCAGGCCGGAGCCGATGCCCGCGCGCAGGCCCGCGCCCACATCCGTGAGGGCGCCGGCCAGGATAGCGCCGGCCAGGATCGCGCCGGCCATGAGGGCGAGGCCCGCGAGCAGGGCTGGACGTCGCCGCTGAACCACCGAGACACCCTCCCCGCACGCGCCGCCGTGCCGCCCGCCACCGTCCCGGGGAAGCACTGCGGCGATTGCCTATTTTGCCCGGATCTCATGGCCGAATATACCTGGTTTCGGTTCACAGGGAATGGTTTCCCGCGGCGGTGCGCGGACCCGGGCGCGGACGGGCCATGGTGCAACTTGGAGGAGTTAGCGAATGAAAACACAGCTTTGATGGGATATTTGGCGGACTTGATGCGAGATGCACTGCGTTCTCCGGTACGCATTAGGGCAATATAAACAACAATATCCTATGCCTGCCGGGTTGATAGAGGTGCGGGAGGGGTCTTCGGGTCATGGGAAGCGGCGCGTCGTTCAGGGGGAGGGCGCTCGGGAACCGCCAGTTCGGACGGGACCGCCGCGGCGTGTCGGCCGTCGAGTTCGCCCTGGTCGCTCCCCTGATGCTCTACATGGGCGGCGTCTTCTTCAGCCTCGGCATGTCCCTGCACGCGCACAACACGATCTCCATGTATGCCAGAGAGGCGGCGCGCGGCCTGGCCGTCGGCTACATGACCGAGGCGGAGGCCAAGCAGTTCGCCGAGACGCGCGCGCGCAACGATCTGAAGGTCGCCGTCAGCGCGAGCATCGATCCGGCGACCAAGGGGGATGCGAACGACCGCGACGTGGTCGTGACGCTCACGATCGCCCCGGCGGAGATCGCCAAGCTGACGCCGTTCGGGAACTGGGTGCCCGGCGGGGTCCGGTCCCAGGCCGTCATGCGGAGCATCGCGCCGTGAGGGCTGTCGACCCAGGACGCGCGCGGGCGTTCCGGGACGATCGCGGCGGGGGCGTGGTGCTGATCGCCGCCGTCCTGATCGTGATCCTGACCCAGGTCGCAGGCCTCGTCGTCGATGTGGGCATGGCCTACAGGGAGAAGAACATCCTTCTCACCAGCGCGGAGGCCGCCGCCCTGGCAGTCGGCCCCTACATCTCGTCCGCTGATGGCAGCGCCGCGCTCCCCGTCGCCCAGTCCTACGCCGCGCGGAACCGCCCGAACGTCGGCGACCTCGTCACCGCGGCACAGGTGGAGTTCGGCCAGTGGAGCAAGGGCACGTTCACGCCCGGCGGCCCAGCGAACGCCGTCCGGGTGACGGCCTCCCGCACGGCGGCCAAGAAGAACGCCCTCGAGACCTCCTTCGCCAAGCTCTTCGGTATCAGGACCTGGGACGTGTCGGCGAGCGCGGTCGCCGTGGCCGGTACCGCCCCAGTCTGCATCCTGACCCTTCATCCGGATCACTTCGACGCGTTCGACATTGATCGGGGTGCCCGGATCGACGCGCCCGACTGTCACGTCCACGTCAACTCGAAGCACAGTGCGTCCCTAGGACTTGGGTCCTCGTCCTATGTGAACGTCAAGAGCATCCACGTCGTCGGCGGCGTGGACAGGAGCGGCTCCGCGACCGTCAACCCGGCCCCTGTGACGGGCGCCGACGTGATGGCGGATCCCTACGCCGCCCTGCCCGCCCCGGTGAACAATGCCTGCGGGGGCAGGAAGCTCGTGAGCAATGCCGACACGACGCTCACTCCGACGCAGGCCTTCTGCGACGGCCTCACGATCGCGGGCGGGACGGTGACGTTCTCGCCGGGCGTGTACGTCATCAAGGGGCCGCTCACCGTGAAGGACGGGGCCTCGATCAGGGGCAGCGACGTGCTGATCTACCTGGACGGCTCGGGCAGCGACATCTTCTTCCACAGCAACACCAGTTTCAACCTGAAGGCGGCGGCGACCGGCCCCTATGCGGGGATCGTGCTGTGGTCGGACAAGCGCAACACCCACGACCACGACATCTACTCGAAGTTCGGTGCCGTGGCCGAGGGGACGATCTACGCACCGAGCAGCCAGGTCGAGTTCGAGAACAACGTCGTGTGGGAGGCCTCCTGCATCCGCATCGTCGTGTCGCGCCTGGAACTCGACAACAACTCGCGCTACCAGGCCACGAAACCGGATGCGAATTGCAGCAACAATCTCTACCAGCCGGGGGGCGTGAGGCTGGTCCGCTGAGGGCGCCGGCGCGTCACGTCCTGGGCTCGGCCAGCGGCACCACGAGGTGGAAATGCGCGCCCGGCCCGTCCCGGGGCGTGGTCAGCGTGGCGCCGAGCTGGCGGCCGAGATTGGCGATCACCCGCATGCCGAGGCTGCGGGTGGCCCGCGCGATGTCGAAATCCTCCGGCAGGCCGATGCCGTCGTCGCCGACGTCGAGAACGAGCCGATCGTCCGCCAGGGTCGTGCGCACACGGATCTCGCCGCCCGCCGGGCAGGTCGCCTCCGGATAGGCGTACTTGATCGCGTTCGTCACCAGCTCGTTGACGAGGAGCCCGATCGGGATCGCCTGGTCGGCCGCGATGCGCAGGGGCGTCGCCGTGCAGACGAGGCGGTGGCGCGGCGCGCCGCTCTGCAGGTTGGCGGTCAGCGTCTCGAGAAAGGGCGCGAGGTCGATCTCGCCCGGGGTCCCCCCCTCGCCCTGCCCGTCACCCTGCCGCCAGAGCTGGTCGTGCACGCCCGCGATCGCCTCGACGCGGGTGCGCGCGTCGATGAGAGCCGCCCGCACCGCCTCGCCGTCCGGGCCGGATTCGACGCTGCGGGCCTGGAGCGCCAGCAGGCTCGCCACGATCGCGAGGCTGTTCTTGACCCGGTGGCTCATCTCCCGGGCGAGCAGGTCCTGGCGGGCGAGCGCGGCGCGCAGCAGGCCCTCCGTGCGCAGGCGCTCGATGGCGCCGCCGAGCAGGTTGGCGAAGCCCTGCATGAAGGCGATGTCGGCCTCGCCGAACATGCCGTCCCGGGTGTCGTCCACCTCCAGCACCCCGAAGGCGCCCTCGCGGTTCTCGATCAGCACGTTGACCGCCCGGCGGATGCCGTGGTCGGCCATGAGCTTGGGCGTGCGGAAGCGGGTCTCCTGGTCGAGGTGGTTCGAGATCACCGGGCGCCCGGTCTTCAGGGCGAAGCCCGCGGGCGAGGCGAGGTCGGCCCCGACCGTCGCCTTGCCGATCACCTCGGGCCCCCAGCCGACGCCGGCCCGCACCAGCAGCGTGTCCTCAGCCCGCAGGTATTCGAGCGCCTTGCAGAACTGCGCGCCCATCCCCTCGGCGCAGAGCTCGGCCGCGCGCTGGAGCAGCCGGTCGAAATCGTCGCCGCGCAGGGCCTCGACGCCGAACTCGGAGAGGATCGCCTGCTGGCGCAGGCGAAGGGAGAGATCCGCGGAGCACTGGTCCATAACGGCCGTATCTATAGCAGGACGTGCCGGACGGTGCGATGCGGGCGGCCCCGCGCAGGCCTTCACATTTCGGTCCCCCCGCGTCCCTTCGACGCTGCAGCCCCCGACTCCCCTCGCCCGTTGACCGGCCGAACAGGAGGAGGCGCGACCATGGCCGGTAACACGCAGGGACTTTCCGACAAGGCACTCTCGATCTTCGCCTTCGCGGCCTATCACCGTCTGCTCAGCGGCGAGCGCGTCTCGTCTGTGATCCGGAAGGACGGCGCGGGCCACGAGGCCGATCCGGAGGGGGTTGCCGAGCTGGAGCGCCGGGGCCTCGCCACCGCGAGCGAGACCGGGATCGACTTGAGCGAGGAGGCGCAAGCTTTTACCGAAACGCTGGTCGAGGCGATGCGGCGCACGGCGGGCGCCTGAGCGTCCCTCGCGCCCGGCAGGGCCGATCCTTCTCGATCGTGCAGCATCAACGCATTGCAGGAAGCCGGCAGCCCCGTCTGGCGGAGAGATGGGGGCGTGCGCGCCTCGCACCGGACCCATGCGGATCGCCGCCCGGATCCCGGCCCGGGAGCGCTGCGTTCGCATGTCGCAACCCGCGCTCGCGCCCGAATACTCGCCCCTCTCACGCCGTTTGGTATACCAGTATTCCACATACAGTTATTGAGCCGATGCCGCTGCCGAAACCTTGCAATCCGGCATCGCCACCCTCGGATGCCGTAAAAACCTTGGTCTAGAATGACTTGGGCGTGGATGCGCCGGCCGCCGGCCGGCGCTCGCTCCCGTGCGGGTACTGTCCAAAGCCGAATAATCCTGCGACGCGGGCGCGCACCAGAACTCCGATGTGCGCTGCTTCACCCGAGTAAATCTCAGACGAGGATTAAAGATAGACGAATAAACAGGTGTTTTGGCGCACAAACAGCTGAGAAATGCCGATCTACATTCCGCTCATCGGCGAAGATCTTCGGAGATCGACGCGATCACTGTAGCGAAAAGGATAGATCGTCATGATGAAGCGTATCGTTGTGACTGCCGCGATGGTCTCCGCTCTCGGCCTGCCCCTGGCAGCCCAGGCCGGCGAGGGTGGGGGTGGTGAGCGCATGGTGGCCGGCGGTGGCCACATGAGCAGCTTCGTCAACAACCCTTACCATGATCCCCGCTCCGTCTACTCGCAGCGCCAAGGCACCGGTCAGATCCTCGGCGCGCCGATGCTGCACGAGCCCGCCCCGGTCATCGCCCGCCGCGACGTCGTCTCGCCGGCCTGGGCCGCGGGCTGGTCCGGACGTCCGCGGCGCTGATCGCGCCGGTCCCGTCCGCGGGGGCGGGGCTCCCGTCATCCCCCTGTCAGACGGCTGCGCTCTGTCTCGCCCGGTTCCGAGATCCCGGCGAGAGAGCCCGATGTCCCCTCCCCTCACCCGCCGCCGCGTCCTCACGGGCGCCGCCGCCCTCACCCTGGCCCGCCCCGGGATCAGCCGCGCCGCCGACCGGCCCGCGCTCAGCCACGGCCTGCAATCGGGCGACGTCTCGGGCAGCGAGGCGGTGGTCTGGGCCCGGGCCGACCGGCCGTCCCGCGCGGTGATCGAGTGGGCGACGACCGAGCGCTTCACCGAGATCGGCGGCGGCGTCTTCGTCGATGCCCTGCCGGAGAGCGACCTCACGGTGAAGACGGTTCTGCAGGGCCTGCCGCCGGACCAGGACATCCATTACCGGGTGCGGCTCCAGAACCTCGCCGAGCCGACGATCCTGGGCGAGCCGCTCACCGGCCGCTTCCGCAGCGCGCCGGCTCAAGGGCGCGACGTCAGCTTCTGCTGGTCGGGCGACACCGCCGGCCAGGGCTGGGGCATCGACGAATCCCGCGGCGGCATGACGATCTACGCCGCGATGCTGCGGAACCGCCCCGACTTCTTCCTGCATTCCGGCGACACGATCTACGCCGACGGGCCGATCCAGGCCGAGGTCCGGCTCCCCGACGGTGGCCTCTGGCGCAACATCGTCACCGAGGAGAAGGCCAAGCCCGCCGAGACGCTGGCCGAGTTCCGCGGCGCCTACAAGTACAATCTCCTCGACCGCAACGTGCTCGCGATGAACCGCGAGATCCCGATCCTCGCCCAGTGGGACGACCACGAGGTCACGAACAACTGGTGGCCGGGCGAGCCGCTGACCCGGGCCGAGCACCGCCGCCGCGGCTACACGGCGGCCAACAGCCTCGTGCTCGCCGCGCGCGCCACCCGCGCCTTCCACGAGTACATGCCGATGCGCTTCGAGCCGGCCGAGCCGGGGCGCGTCTACCGCCGGGTCTCGTACGGACCCCATCTCGACGTGTTCCTGCTCGACATGCGCAGCTATCGCGGGCCCAACGGCGCCAACGACGAAACCGAGCCGAGCGCGCGCACGCAGTTCCTCGGGCCCGCGCAGCTCACTTGGCTGAAGCGGGAGCTGAAGGCCTCCCGCGCGACCTGGAAGGCGATCGCCGCCGACATGCCGCTCGGGCTGATCGTCACCTACGACACCGACCGGAGGTTCGGCTCGGAGGCGGTGGCGCAGGGCGACGGGCTTCCGCTCGGGCGGGAGCTGGAGATCGCGGACCTGCTGCGCTTCATCCGCGACCAGGACATCCGCAACACGGTCTGGTTCACCGCGGACGTGCACTACACGGCGGCGCACCACTACGACCCGAACCGGGCCCACTTCCAAGAGTTCGCGCCGTTCTGGGAGTTCGTCTCGGGCCCGCTCCACGCCGGCACCTTCGGGCCGGCCAAGCTCGACGACACGTTCGGCCCGCAGCTGCGCTTCGTGAAGGCACCGCCGGCGGGGCGCCAGAACCTCTCGCCGGCCGAGGGCTACCAGTTCTTCGGCCACGTCGCGATCGCGGGCGCCACGGGGCAGATGACCGTGACGCTGAAGGACGCGGCCGACGCGGATCTGTGGCGGACGGTGCTCGACCCGGCATGAGGCCGGGCAAGCTTCAGCGGCCCGCCCGCATCAGCTCCGGCACGCCGGAGCGCGGCAGCACGCCCTCCCGCATCACCGCGCGCCGCAGGGGCCCCACCGTCTGCATGGCGACGAGGCCGAGGCCGCGCAGGGCGTCGAGCGGCGCCAGCGCGGTGAGCAGGCTGCGGTTGAGCCCGTCCACGACCGCGGTCCGCAACGCCGCGTCCCGGCGGCGGCTCCGGGCGAAGCCGGCCAGCGCCGCGCGGGCGCCGGGATCGCGCCCGTCCGCCACGGCCGCCCGCACCGCGTCCCGCAGGGCGGCGGCGTCGCGCAGGCCCAGATTCAGCCCCTGCGCGCCGATCGGCGGGAAGACGTGGGCCGCCTCTCCGATCAGGGCGAGGCGGTGCGCCACCGGGCTCGCCACGGCGAGGCCCCGCATCGGCACCCGGCCGCGCGGCCCATCGATCCGCATCCGCCCGAGCATGCCCTTGGCCTGGGCCTCAATCGCCGCGGCGAGGGAGTCGTCGTCGAGCGCGGCGAGCGCCTCGGCCCGCGCGGTGTCCGTGACCCAGACGAGGCTGGAGCGGTGCCCGCCCGGCAGCGGCACGAGCGTGAACGGGCCGCTCCTCGTGTGGAACTCGGTCGAGACGTCGCGATGCGGCCGGTCGTGGGCCAGGATCGTGGTCAGCGCCGCCTGCGGGTAGGACCAGTCCCGCACGGCGATGCCGCTGCCCGCGCGCAGGCGCGAGCGGGCACCGTCCGCCGCCACGACGAGGCGAGCCGCGACCGCGCCGCCGTCCGCGAGCGTGAGGCGGGCCTCCGCCTCGCCGGCCGCGCAGGATTCCGCATCGCGCTCGATCAGCGCGAGGTTCGGCGTCTCGCGCGCCCGGGCGCGCAGCGACTCGACGAGGCCCGCGCTCTCGACGTTCCAGCCGAAGGCCTCGAGGCCGATCTCGGTGGCGTGGAAGCGGGCGGGCGGCGGCCGGAACAGGCTCCCCGTATCGTCCACGATCTGCAGCACGGCGAGCGGCGCGGCCTGGGGCGCGATCGCGCCCCAGGCGCCGAGCGCGTCGAGGAAGCGCACCGATCCGTCGAGGAGCGCCACGGTGCGCCCGTCCGCCACGGGGGCGTGCCTGCCGACGAGGGCGGTCGAGACGCCGGCCTGCGCCAGCACGAGCGCCGCGGCGAGCCCGGCGGCGCCCGCGCCGACGACGGCGACCTCGGTGCGGGTATCGGTCACGGGGAGGGCCTCCGGCGAAGAACGCGGTGTCTTACGCGGTGAGATAGGTTCACGCGACCGTTCCGTCGCGGGCGCCCCGATGCCGCGGCGCGCGCGCTCCCTCCCCCCTCTGCGGGGGAGGGTGGCCCCCGAAGAGGGTCGGGAGAGGGGAGCCCGATCCCAGGTATGGCCGCGACTGTCATGACGGGCACAGCCTCATCCGCTCGCCGGGTTCCCCTCTCCCGACCCGGCCTGACGGCCGGCCCACCCTCCCCCGCAGAAGGGGGAGGGAGAGCGGCGGGGCTAAGCCGCCTTCCTCGCCTTGCGGGCGATGCCGGCGAGGCTGCGCAGCACCTCGGTGGCGGTCTTCAGGCGGGCCGGGATCGTGGTGAGCTCGCGGATGAAGACCACGCTCATGTCGGGCCGCACCTTGGCGAAGGAGCCCTGCTCGGCGACCAGGGCCACCAGACCCTGCGGGTTGGCGAAGCTCCGTTCGCGGAAGTGGACCACCACGCCCTTCGGCCCGGCCTCCACCTTCTCGACGTTGGCCTCCAGGCAGAGGAGCTTGATCGTGCCGATCTTCAGGAGCTGCTCCACCTCCGGCGGCAGCGGCCCGAACCGGTCGATCAGCTCGGCCCCGAAGCTCTCCATCTCGGCGTCGTTCTCGATGGTCGCGAGCCGTCGGTAGAGGGCGAGGCGCACGCCCAGATCCTCCACGTAGGTCTCGGGGATCGTCACCGGGGCGCCGAGCGCGATGGTCGGCGACCACGCTTCCTCCGGCACGTCCTCGATGCCGGCCTTCAGGGCGGTGACGGCGTCCTCCAGCATCTGCTGGTAGAGCTCGTAGCCGACCTCCTTGATGTGGCCGGACTGCGCGTCGCCGAGGAGGTTGCCAGCGCCGCGGATGTCGAGGTCGTGGGAGGCCAGCTGGAAGCCGGCGCCGAGCGTGTCGAGGCTCTGCAGCACCTTCAGGCGCTGCTCGGCCTGGGCGGTGAGCTGGCGGTTCGCCGGCGTCGTGAACAGCGCGTAGGCGCGCGCCTTCGAGCGGCCGACGCGGCCGCGCAGCTGGTAGAGCTGCGAGAGGCCGAACATGTCGGCCCGGTGCACGATGAGCGTGTTGGCGGTCGGGATGTCGAGGCCCGATTCCACGATGGTGGTCGAGAGCAGAACGTCGAACTTGGCCTCGTAGAAGGCCGTCATCACGTCCTCCAGCTGCCCCGCCGCCATCTGGCCGTGGGCCACCGCGACCTTGATCTCGGGCATCTCGGCGTCGAGGAATTTTTTCACTTCCGCCAGATCCTCGATCCGCGGCACCACGTAGAAGGACTGGCCGCCGCGATAGCGCTCGCGCAGCAGCGCCTCGCGGATGGTCAGCGGGTCGAACGGCGTCACGAAGGTGCGCACCACCAGCCGGTCGACCGGGGGCGTGGCGATGATCGACAGCTCGCGCACCCCCGTCATGGCGAGCTGGAGCGTGCGCGGGATCGGGGTCGCCGAGAGGGTCAGCACGTGCACGTCGGCCTGGAGCGTCTTCAGCCGCTCCTTATGGGCCACGCCGAAATGCTGCTCCTCGTCCACGATGATCAGGCCGAGATCCTTGAAGGCGATATTCTTGGCGAGCACCGCATGGGTGCCGACCACGATGTCGACGGTGCCGGCCGCCAGCCCCGCCCGGGTCTGCTTCAGCTCGCCCGCCGAGACGAAGCGCGAGAGCTGGGCCACCTGGACGGGCAGGCCTTTGAAGCGCTCGGCGAACGTCCGGTAGTGCTGGCGGGCGAGGAGCGTGGTGGGCACCACCACCGCCACCTGCTTGCCGGAGATGGCGGCGGCGAAGGCCGCGCGGAGCGCCACCTCGGTCTTGCCGAAGCCGACATCGCCGCAGACCAGTCGGTCCATCGGCCGGCCCGCGTTGAGGTCGGTGAGCACCGCGTCGATGGCGTTGGCCTGGTCCTCGGTCTCGTCGTAGGGGAAGCGCGCCGCGAACTCGCCGTAGAGTCCCTCCGGCGGATGCAGGCGCGGGGCCTGCCGCACGAAGCGCTGGGCCGCGACCTTGATCAGCTCGCCAGCCATCTCGAGGATGCGGCGCTTCATCTTGGCCTTGCGGGCCTGCCAGGCGCCGCCGCCGAGGCGGTCGAGCGCGACCTCCGAATCCTCCGAGCCGTAGCGGGTCAGCAGCTCGATGTTCTCGACCGGCAGGAGCAGCAGGCCGCCTGTGTACTGCAGCTCTAGGCAATCGTGCGGGGCGCCGGCCGCCGTGATGGTCTTGAGGCCGACGAAGCGGCCGATGCCGTGGTCGGCATGGACCACGAGGTCGCCGGGCTGGAGCGCCTGCACCTCCAGGATCACGTCCTGGGGCCGCTTGGCCTTGCGCTTCTGGCGCACCAGCCGGTCGCCCAGGATGTCGCCCTCGGAGACGACCGCGAGCTCGCCCGCGACGAACCCGGCCTCCAGGCCCCAGACCGCGACCGCGGCGTCGGTGCCGCGCTTGAGCGCGTAGATGTCGGTGAGGCGGGTGATCGCCACGGGCTTGCGGAAGCCGTGGTCCGAGAGCACGCCGCAGAGCCGGTCGCGCGAGCCGTCGGACCATGCGCCGAGGATGACGTGGTGGCCGGAGGCCTGCAGGTCGCGGATATGCGCCACCGCCGCGTCGAACACGCTGGTGTCCTCGCTCTGGCGCTCGGGCGCGAAATTGCGGCCCTGCTTGGCCCCGCAATCGATCACCCGGCGGGCGGAGGATTCGGCTTCCGAGAACGGGCTGAGCTGCGCGACGCGGGTGGCGCCGACCCGCTCCTTCCACTCGTTCGGGGTGAGGTAGAGCGCGCGGGGCGGCAGCGGCTTGTAGGGCGCCACGCCCGCCTGCGGTGTCTTCAGGGCCGATTCGCGGGCCTGGAAGTAGTCCTGGACCAGGGCGATGCGCTCCGAGACCGCGTCCTCGACCTGCGGGTCGAAGATCAGCGGCACGCCCGGCACGTAGTCGAACAGGGTGTCGAGCTTGTCGTAGAAGAGCGGCATCCAGTGCTCGAGGCCGCTGTAGCGGCGGCCCTCGCTCACCGTCTCGTAGAGACGGTCGTCGCGGGTCACGGCGCCGAAGCTGGTGATGTAGCCCTGCCGGAAGCGCCGGATCGTCTCGGTGGTGAGCTGCACCTCGCTCATCGGCACGAGGTCGAGGGAGCGGAGCTGCCCCACCGTGCGCTGCGTCTCGGGGTCGAAGGCCCGGATCGATTCGAGGGTGTCGCCGAAGAAGTCGAGGCGGATCGGGTTCGGCAGGCCCGGGGGCGACAGGTCGAGGATGCCGCCGCGCACCGCATATTCGCCCGTGTCACGCACGGTCCCCGTGCGCAAAAAACCGTTGGCCTCGACCCAGGCCACCACCTTGTCCATCGACACGACGTTGCCGATCGCCGCCGAGAAGGTCTCGACCGCGATCCGGTCCCGCGGCGGCACGCGCTGCACCAGGGCGTTGACGGTGGTGCAGAGGATGCGGGGCGCCTCCTCCGTGGAGCGCGCCCGGGTGAGGCGTGACAGCGCGGTCATGCGCTGGGCCGAGACGGCGGCCGTGGGGGAGGTGCGGTCGTAGGGCTGGCAGTCCCAAGCCGGCACGCTCATCGCCTCGATCTCGGGGGCGACGAAGCGGAGCGCGCTCGCGAAGGCCGCCGAGCGCCCGGAATCGCGCGCCACGTGGACGAGCACCGCCGGGCCCTCGTGGCCGCGCGCGAGGGCGCGGGCGAGGTCGGCCACCACGAGGGCGTCGAAGCCCTCGGGCACGCCCGCCAGAACCGGGCTGTCGCCGGCCTTCAGCGCGTCGATGGCCTTGGTGAGCGGGGCGGATTTCGGCAGGGCGAAGCGCGCGACCTGCGGCTTCGGGGCGGGTGCCGGGGCTTTGGGCTGGGGTTTGGCCATGAGGTCCGAGGAGGTCTTCTTATCCGGTTCCGCTTTCGCGCCTTCCCTCCCTCTCTGCGGGGGAGGGTGGGCCGGCCCTAAGGTCGGGTCGGGAGAGGGGAGCCCGGCTTCCGGCAGGGCCCTGCCGTGCTGGCAGCGCTCTATCCTGAAACGTCGTTCCCCCTCCCGCCTCACTTCGTTCGGCACCCTCCCCCGCAGGGGGAAGATGCGCGGCCGGGGCCGCGCGCTGTCAGATTGTCTCTACCCGTGGATCGGCGCGTCGTGCTTGTGGAACGCCTTCAGGCGCCGGTAGACCGCGGTGTCGTAGTTCTCCGGCGCCGGGATCTCCCCGGTGAGCCAGCGGAACAGGTCCCGGTCCGGCACCTCGATCAGCGCCTCGAACGCGGTCAGCTCGTCGTCCGAGAGCGTGCCGATCTCCGCGTCGGCGAAGCGACCCATGATCAGATCCATCTCGCGGATGCCCCGGTGCCAGGCGCGGTAGAGGGTGCGGCGGCGGCGCGGGTCGAGATCCGCGCTGGAGCGGGTGGTGCCGGACATCGGACGATCCTGGGCAGTGGCAGTCGCCCGCTCATGTAGAGTCTCCGGCCGTGAGATGCGAGCGCGACGCGCCGGCCCCGGGACGGGGCGCCCGCCACCCGATAGTAAGGCGCGTCCCCCTACCCTCCCGGCCCGATGACCGACGACACCCAAGACCACACCCCCGATCTCCGCCCGAGCCTGCTCGACCCGCTCTTCGCCCCGGCCCGCGGCCTCCCCGGCGTCGGGCCCAAGCTGGCGCCGATGATCGAGCGGCTGCTCGGCACGCCGGAGCAGCCGGCCCGCATCGTCGACCTCCTGTTCCACCTGCCCTACGGGGGCGTGTCGCGGCAGATGAAGGGCTCGATCGCCGAGGCCCCGCCGGGCGAGCCGGTGACGCTCGGCGTCACCGTGGTGGAGCACCGGCCGCCCCAGCCCGGCGCCGGGCGGCGCCCGCACCGGGTGCTGGCCGAGGACCAGAGCGGCGACATCACCCTCGTGTTCTTCGGCATGCCGGCCCCGCGCATCGCCAAGATGCTGCCCCTTGGTGCCCACCGCTACGTCTCGGGCAAGATCGAGCTCTGGGACGGGCACCGCCAGATGGTGCATCCCGCCCGCATCATGGATGAGGAAGGGCTCGCCGCCCTCCCCCCGGTCGAGCCGATCTACGGCGCCACCGAGGGGCTGACCTCGCGGGCCATCGGCAAGCTGGCGGTGGCCGCCCTGGAGCGCCTGCCGGTCCTGCCCGAGTGGCAGGACCCGGCCTGGCTTGCCCGCAACAACTGGCCGCCCTTCGCGGACGCGCTCACCGCCGAGCACCGGCCGAGGGAGGCGCCCCCGAAGGCCACCGACCCGCTCCAGCCGCCCCCCTCGACGCCGACGCGGCGGCGGCTCGCCTACGACGAGCTGCTGGCCTCGCAGCTGGCGCTGGCCTTGCTGCGCGCCCGCCAGCGCCGCAAGGCGGGGCGCGTCAACGCGGGCGACGGCACCTTGAGCCGCCGCATCGAGGCGGGCCTGCCCTTTGGCCTCACGGGCGCGCAGGCCCGGGCGGTCGCCGAGATCCGCGCGGATCTCGCCGCCGACCGGCGCATGCTGCGCCTGCTCCAGGGCGATGTCGGCTCGGGCAAGACCGCGGTGGCCTTGCTCGCCATGGCGTCGGCCGTCGAGGCCGGGCGGCAGGCCGCCCTGATGGCCCCGACCGAGATCCTGGCCCGCCAGCACTACGAGCGCCTGGCCCCCCTCGCCGGCCCCTTGAGGCTCCGCCTGATCACCGGGCGCGACCGGGCCGCCGAGCGCCGCGCCACGCTCAAGGACCTCGCGGCGGGCGAGATCGACGTGCTGGTCGGCACCCACGCACTGTTCCAGGAGGCCGTGGTGTTCCGCGATCTCGGCCTCGCGGTGGTGGACGAGCAGCACCGCTTCGGCGTGCACCAGCGCCTCGCGCTCGGCGCCAAGGGCGAGGCGGTCGACTTCCTCGTGATGACCGCGACGCCGATCCCCCGCACGCTGGCGCTCACCTTCTTCGGCGACATGGACGTCTCGATCCTCAACGAGAAGCCTGCCGGCCGCCAGCCGATCAAGACCGTGACGCTCTCGGTCGATCGGATCGAGGAGGTGGTGGCCGGGCTCGGGCGCGCCTTCGAGCGGGGCGAGCGCGCCTACTGGATCTGCCCGCTGGTGGCCGAATCCGAGTTCGTGGACCTCGCCGCCGCCGAGGCTCGGTTCGAGGACTTGCAGAAATACTTCGGCGACGCGGTCGGGCTGATCCACGGCAAGATGCCGGGCCCCGACAAGGACGCCGCCATGGCGCGCTTCCAGGCGGGCGAGACCAAGCTCCTCGTCTCCACCACGGTGGTCGAAGTCGGCGTCGACGTGCCGGAGGCCAGCATCATGGTGATCGAGCATGCCGAGCGCTTCGGGCTGGCCCAGCTCCACCAGCTGCGAGGCCGGGTCGGGCGCGGCTCGGCCGCCTCCTCCTGCCTGCTGCTCTACCGCGGGCCGCTCGGCCAGGTCTCGCGCGCGCGGCTGGAGATGATGCGCGAGAGCGAGGACGGCTTCCGCATCGCCGAGGCCGACCTGAAGCTCCGCGGCGAGGGCGAGGTGCTGGGCACGCGCCAGTCCGGCGTGGCGGCCTTCCGGCTGGCCCGGCTGGAGAGCGACGCGAACCTCCTGGAGGCCGCCCGCGACGACGCCCGCATGGTGGTGGAGCGCGATCCCACCTTGCGGAGCGAGCGGGGCCGGGCGCTGCGGGTGCTGCTCTACCTCTTCGAGCGCGAGGCGGCGATCCGGCTGCTCGAGGCGGGGTAGGCGAACGGGCGTTCGCTTGCCGAACCTGCGTTCATGTGCCGAACCCGAACGCCCGCGCCCCGGAAAAGCCACGCCCCGACCCTCTCGCGGCCTCGTGAACGGGGGATGAATACGCGGCGTGGAACGGGTCCTGCGACCACGCGGTTCAGGTGCCGTTCAGATTCCGGCTTGTGCCGGAGGCGCTGTGGGGGCATGATCCCTTGCAGCGTTCAGGCTCCAACCTTAACTCGAGATGAACGGTTTCCTGAACCCATGGGGAACCGACAGCGAAAAGACGGAGGGCAAGCCGATGCTCAACGGACCGTTCCAAGGCCTCCCGGGCTCTTCCGAGGGCTGGACCGCGCACGAGGCGTGGCTCCTGCCGATCTCGGACGGCAGCGCCGCCAAGGCTCCGGCCGCCGTATCGGCCGCCGACACGGTGCGTGCCGCCTCCCGCCCGCTCTTCATCGCCGCCAACGGCCTCGCGCTGGCGCTGGCCCTGCTGCTCGCCGCCGAGACCTCGACCGGCTGGATGGGGGGACAGCGCGGCGCGCCCGTCGCTAAGGCCCCGGTCATCACCGCGAGCGCCTCGTAAGCCTTGCCTCCGCCCGGCCCGCGCGGTCGGGCCCGGACCTCCCGTCCCCGCGCCGTCCGGCTCACGCATCCTGCCGCTCGGCCTCCGGACGCGCCGCGCCCTGCCCCTGCTGCGCCGTCCGCAAGGTTGCCGCCATCGCGTGCAGCCGTCCCTGCGGGTCCTCCGGCTGGATCACGCCCGCCGACATCACGAGCTTGGCCGCATCCTCCACGCTGATGCCGACCTCGATGATGTCGGCGCGCGGCAGGTAGAAGAAGAACCCCGTGGTCGGGTTCGGCGCGCAGGGCAGGAACACCCCGACATAATCGTGCCCTGCCCCCTCGCCGCGCGGCAGCGCCTCCTGCACCTCGCTCGCCGCGGGCGCCGAGAGGAAGACCACCGACCACGTCCCCTTCACGGGAAACTCGACCAGCCCGACCGTGCGGAACGAGGTGCCGTTGGCCGAGAACAGGGTCTCGAAGATCTGGCGCAGGCCCCGGTAGAGCCCCGAGATCACGGGCGTGCGGGCGAGCAGCACCTCGCCGAACTCGATCACCGAGCGCCCGACGAGGTTGGCGGTGAGGAAGCCCAGCAGCGTCACCGCCAGGAAGGCGATGACGAGGCCGATTCCGGGAATCGAGAAGGGCAGGTAGTGGTCCGGCAGGTAGTTCGCGGGCACGAGCGGCTTCACCCAGCCGTCGATCAGCGCGATGAACCACCACGTCAGGTAGGCGGTTATGGCGAGCGGCCCCGCCACGATGATGCCGGTGAGGAAGTAGGTCCGCAGCCGGCCGCGGGCGCTCACCCGCCTGCGCGGGGCACCGGGATCGATCTCCGGGAGCGGCGGGATGGGTGGGGCCACGGCTGCCCTTGTCCGACCGACGGCCGCTGGGGCCGACCCCCGAGAGGTAGCGGCTGCGCTTGCCGGCCTCAAGGGCGGGGATCGGAACGCGCGGCCGCGCCGAGGCGCCGGTCCAGGGCGACCAGGGCCGCCCCGGTGGCGAGAAAGCCCGCGGCGATGCCGCCCACATTCGCCATCACCGCGGCCCAGCCGAACCGGGCGACGTTCACGAAGGGGTAGGGATACCAGTCCGTCGTCGCCCCGCGCACCAGCGTGACGGCCAGGAAGGCCAGCGGGTAGAGCGCCCAGAGCAGCGCGTCGCGGTAGCGCAGGCTCCCCTTCGGCACGAAGGTCAGCCAGAACAGCGGCACCAGGGCCGGCACGGCGAGGTGGAGCAGGATGTCGGCGACGCGGTCGGCCCCCTGCGGCACCCGCAGGCCCGCGAGCAGCAGGCGCTGGACGATCCCGACGAGGAGGCAGGCGAGCGCCGTGCCGGCCACCGGCCAGGGCCGCAGCCAGGATCCCGGCCGGAGCGCAATCGCCCCGAACAGGATCGCGACCACGAGCCCCGTGGTGTTGGTGAAGTAGTTCAGCATCCGCGCGACCGCGGCCGCGTGCGAGCCCGTCCGGTCGAGCACGGCAGCGTAGCCCGCCGCCAGGCCCGCGGCGGCCGTCAGCGCGATCAGGGCCGCCGCGAGGCGCGGGGCGCGGGCGGTGGTTCGGTGCGCGGGCACGTCCGCGGGCACGGCATCCGGTTCCGGCTTCAAGACCCGTCGCTCCCGCTCACGGCCGTTCGGCGACGCGGTCGGAGGCGTGGGCCTGCTGGCGGTCCACCGCGTCGCGGATCCCGCGGCCGGCCATCAGGATCTCGACCAGGAAGGCGGCGAGCGCCGCGACGGTCGAGACCAGCGCCACGCCGAAGCAGCCGAACAGCACCGAGGCGGTCGCGGCGTCCCGCATCGCGCCCACGAACAGCGTGAGCACCGCGGCGCCCGTCATGACGCCGGCGGCGCAGGCGAGCACCACCGCGCCGTCGAGCACGAAGGAGCGGCGGCGCAGGAAGGCGAGCTGGCGCGACAGCCCCGCGGCCTCGGCCGGGCCGGCGGTGCGCAGCGCCGCCGCCGCGGCGTCGACCTTGTCGGCCACGCGCCCGAGCCGGGTCGAGAACACGTTGAGCAAGGTCGCGAGCGCGCTCAGCAGGAAGGCCGGCGCCAGCGCCACCTGGATGATGTGGGCGATGTCGTCGGGGGCGAGCAGGGAGGGGGTGCCGGGCATGAGGCGGGCTGATAGCCGGATCCGGCCGGGCGCGAAATGGCCGGGCCCCGCTCGCCTCACCCCGCGGCGCTCACTCCACCGTGACCGACTTGGCGAGGTTGCGGGGCTGGTCCACGTCCTTCCCCATGAAGACGGCCGTGTGGTAGGCGAGCTGCTGGATCGGCACCGCGTAGACGATCGGCGCCACGGTCGCGTCGAGGGCCGGCATGGTCACGGTCGCCAGCGTGTCGAGCCCGTGCTCGGCCGCGCCCTTGGCGTCGCCGATCAGCACGATGCGCCCGCCCCGGGCGGCGACCTCCTGCATGTTCGACACGGTCTTCTCGAACACCGCGTCGTGGGGGGCGATCACGATCACCGGCACGCTCTCGTCGATGAGCGCGATCGGCCCGTGCTTGAGTTCGCCCGCCGCGTAACCTTCCGCGTGGATGTAGCTGATTTCCTTGAGCTTCAGCGCGCCCTCCAGCGCCATCGGGTAGCTGGTGCCGCGCCCGAGATAGAGCACGTCGCGGGCCTTCGAGACCTCGCGGGCCAGCCCCTCGATCTCGGCCTCGCGGGTCAGCGCCTCGGCCATCAGGCCCGGCACCGTGATCAGCGCGTCGATGAGCGCCCGCTCCCGCTCCGCCGAGAGCACGCCGCGCGCCCGGCCCGCGTGGATCGCGAGGCAGAGCAGCACGGTCAGCTGGCACGAGAAGGCCTTGGTCGAGGCCACGCCGATCTCCGGGCCGGCCAGCGTCGGCAGCACGGCCGAGGATTCGCGCGCGATGGTCGAGGTCGGCACGTTGACGACGCTGAGCGTGTGCTGCCCCTGCGACTTGGCGTAGCGCAGGGAGGCCAGCGTGTCGGCGGTCTCGCCGGATTGCGAGATCACGAGGGTCAGCCCGTCGCGCTCCAGCGGCGCCTCGCGGTAGCGGGCCTCGGAGGCGACGTCGATCTCGACGGGCAGCCGCGCGATGCTCTCGAACCAGTACCGGGCCACCAGCCCCGCGTAGTAGGCGGTGCCGCAGGCGGTGATCGAGAGGCGCGAGAGCTTCGCGAAGTCGAAGGGCAGGGGCTCGGGCAGGGCCACCCGGCCGTTGGCCAGATCGACGTAGTGGCTCAGCGTGCGGCCCACCACCTCCGGCTGCTCGTGGATCTCCTTGGCCATGAAGTGGCGGTGGTTGCCCTTGTCGATGCGGTAGGCCTGGGTGGCGATCCGCTGGCGCTGCCGCTCGACCACGGTGCCCGCGGCGTCGCGGATCTCGGCGCCGTCGCGCGTGAGGATCGCCCAGTCGCCCTCCTCCAGGTATGTGAGCGCGTCCGTGAAGGGGGCGAGCGCCAGCGCGTCGGAACCGAGATAGGTCTCGCCCTCGCCGTAGCCGATGGCCAGCGGCGCGCCGTGGCGGGCGCCGATCAGCAGCCCGTCCTCGCCCGCAAAGATGAAGCCCAGCGCGAAGGCGCCGCGCAGGCGCGGCAGCGCGGCGGCCACCGCCTCCACGGGCCCCTGCCCCCGGTCCATGTTGCGGCTGACCAGCTGGGCCACGACCTCGGTGTCGGTCTCGGTCTCGAAGCGGACGCCGTCGGCCTCCAGCTCCCGCTTCAGCTCGCGGAAGTTCTCGATGATGCCGTTGTGGACGACGGCGAGCCGCGCGGTGGCGTGCGGGTGGGCGTTGGTCTCGTTCGGGCGCCCGTGCGTGGCCCAGCGGGTATGGCCGATGCCGGTGGCGCCGGGCAGCGGGCGCTCGGTGAGCCGGGCCTGCAGGTTGACGAGCTTGCCTTCCGCGCGCCGCCGGTCGAGCCGTCCGTCCGCGACGGTGGCGAGCCCGGCCGAGTCGTAGCCGCGGTACTCGAGCCGCCGCAACGCCTCGACCATCTGGTCGGCGACCGTGTCGCGCCCGACGATGCCCACGATGCCGCACATGATGCGCGCCCTCAAAAACACGTTGCCGCCGCGCCGGGCGCGGCCTGATCCGGAACGGGACCGCCGGGCCATGAAGGCCCGGTATCCGCTGCACGGCCGTGCTTGTACCGGATGGGGACGGCCCGGGGCCAGCCCCGCTGCATGTCGCGTATCTTCTCTCCCCCTCTGCGGGGGAGGGAGAGTGCCCTGCCCTACCCTGTCGGTACCGAGGTCCGGACCTAAGCGGGCGCTTGAGCTTGAAGATTCAGAGCACTGAACAGACTACGCTTTCTTCCCTTCGCCCTTCGCCGCCAGCAGCGCCGTGCGCTTGGCCTCCGCCCAGCCCGGCTTCGTCGCCTGCCGACCGCGGGCGACGGCGAGCGCGCCTTCGGGCACGTCGTCGGTGATCACCGAGCCCGAGGCCACGTAGGCGCCTGCCCCGACCGTCACGGGGGCGACCAGCGCGGAGTTCGAGCCGATGAAGGCGCCCGCGCCGATCGTGGTGCGATGCTTGGAGACGCCGTCGTAGTTGCAGGTGATGGTGCCGGCGCCGACGTTGGCCTTCGCGCCGATCTCCGCGTCGCCCAGATAGGTGAGGTGGGCGGCCTTGGCGCCGGGGCCGAGGCGGGCGTTCTTCAGCTCCACGAAGTTGCCGATCGCGGAACCCGCCTCCAGCACCGCCCCGCCGCGCAGCCGCACGAAGGGCCCGACGCTGACCGAGGCTTCCAGCCGCACGTCCTTCAGATGCGCGAAGGCGTGGACCACGCAGCCGTCCGCGACCGTCACGCCGGTGTCGAAGACGACATGAGGCTCCACCAGAACGTCCCGGCCCAACACCGTGTCGTAGCTCAGGAAAACGGTGTCGGGCGCAACGAGGGTCGCGCCCCCAAGCATCGCCGCGCGGCGCAGGCGCGCCTGGATCACCGCCTCGGCCTCGCTGAGCTGCACCCGGTCGTTGACGCCCTGCGCCTCGGCCTCCGCCACCGGCACCATCGCCACGTCGAGCCCGTCGGCCACCGCCAACGCCACCGCGTCCGGCAGGTAGTACTCGCCCGCCGCGTTGTCGTCGCGGATGCGCGTGAGGAGGCCGAGCGCGTGCTCGCCCGAGAGCGCCATCAGCCCGGCATTGCACAGCCGCACGCCGAGTTCGGCCGGGCTCGCGTCCTTCTGCTCGCGGATCGCCAGCACCCGCCCGTCCGGCCGCCCGCCCGCGGTGAGGACCCGGCCGTAGCCGGTCGGGTCGTCGCTCTCGAAGGCCAGCACCGCGACCGCGGCGCCCTCCGCCAGCGGTGCGCGGAGCCGGGCGAGGGTGGCGCCGGTGATCAGCGGGGTGTCGCCGAAGGCCACCACCACGTCGTCGCCCGCCTCCAGCGCCGCGCGGGCGCAGAGAACCGCGTGGGCGGTGCCGAGCCGCTCGGCCTGGCCGAAGACCTGGGCGCCCGGCGCCTCGCGCGCGATCTCGGCGGCCACGTCCTCGCGGCCGGGCTCGGCCACCACGGCGATCCGGTCGGCGCCCGCGGCCTCTGCCGCCGCCAGGACGTGGCCGAGCATGGTCCGGCCGGCCAGCCGGTGCAGCACCTTCGGCAGGTCGGAGCGCATCCGCGTGCCCTTGCCGGCCGCCAGCACGATCGCCGTCAGGCTGCGCCGGGTCTGCTCGCTCATCCGCTCGTCCTCAGGCTTCGTTCGAGATCGGCGCGACGGATGGCGCCTTCGCGATCCGGGCGCAAGGGTAACGCACAACAGCGGTACGCAAGGGCAGGGTGCCGGGCAGGGTGCCGGGCAGGGGCGGAGCAGGCCGGCCGCATCCTTTTCAGGACCGGTTCAGCGCCGCCCGTGCTAGGGGAGTTGCGAAGCCGACCCTCTTCGACAAGGCCCCCGATCCTGCCGACCGACACGCCTTCCTGCGCCGCCGCTCACGCCGCCCCGACTCGCCGCGCGGTGCTCGCCGCCGGCCTCGCCGCAGGGTCCGGACTCCTGTCCGGCCCGGCGCGGGCCGCCGAGCCGCCCCCCTTTCCCGGTCCCGGAGCGCCCTTCGACCGCGAGGCGCTCGTCGCCCACGCCCGCGAGCGGGCGCGGGGCCCCTACGTCGCGCCGCGCACCGACGACCTGCCGGCCGCCTTGCGCGAACTCGGCCGCGAGGCCTACGCGGCGATCCGCCCGGCGCCCGGCCGCGGGGTCTGGGAGGGCGAGGATTCCGGCTGGATCCTGGAGCCCCTGCCCCGCGGCTCGATCTTCTCCCAGCCGGTTCAGCTCTTCCTCGTCGAGGGCGGCGAGGTCCGCCCCCTGCCCTACGACCGCTCGCGCTTCCAGGCGGAGGGGGTCAGCCTGCCCGACCTGCCCTCCGAGGCGGGCTACTCGGGCCTGCGCCTGCGGGCGCGGGTCCAGGGCGGCGAGCCTGCCGAGATCGGGGTGTTCCAGGGTGCCTCGTTCTTCCGGCTCTGCGCGCCCGGCCAGGAGCTCGGGGTCACCGCCCGCGCCCTGACGCTGCGCCCGGCCGACGCGCGGGGGGAGGAGTTCCCGCTGTTCCGCGCCCTCTACGCCGAGCGGCCGGAGGCCGGGGGGGCGCTCGTGCTGCACGCGCTGGTCGAGTCCGAATCGGCGGTCGCGGCGCTGCGCTTCCGCATCGCCCCGGAGGCCCGCGCCACGGTCTGCGACGTCGAGGCGGCGATCTTCGCCCGGCAGCCCCTGGATCATCTCGGCCTCGGCGGCTGCCAGGCGAGCTACCTGTTCGGCCCCCTCGACCGCCGCAACGTGGACGATGCCCGCTCGGCCGTGCACGCCACCGACGGGCTCGCCATCGCCAACGGCTCCGGCGAGCAGATCTGGCGCCCGGTGCACAACCCGGACGCCCTGCAGATCTCCGCCTTCGTGGACGACAATCCCCGGGGCTTCGGCCTGATGCAGCGGGCGCGCGCCTTCCGCGACTACGAGGACGACGTGCAGCACTGGGAGCGCCGCCCCTCCCTCTGGCTGGAGCCCCGGGACGATTGGGGGAGGGGCAGCGTGGTGCTCCTCGAGATCCCGAGCGATTCGGAGGCCAACGAGAACGTCCTGGCCTACTGGCGCCCGAAGGAGACCCTCCCGAAGGACGGGGCGCTGCAGGTCGCCTACCGCCAGCACTGGGTCTGGGAGCGGCCCGCCCCGTCCACGCTCGCCCGGGTGACGGCGAGCCGGGGCGGGCGTGGCAGCGCCGGACCGCGCCGCCTGTTCCTGGTCGATTTCGCCGGGGAGGACCTCGCCGAGGCGGGCGGCCTCGACCTCGCGCTCTCGGCCGCCCCCGGCACGATCACCCGGCAGCAGCTCCTGCCCGATCCGGGAGCCAAGACCGCGCGCGTCGCCTTCGAGCTCGATCCCGGCAGCGAGCGGGCGAGCGAGCTGCGCCTCCAGCTCCGGCGGGGCGACCGGCCCGTGAGCGAGACCTGGCTGTACCGCTGGACGCCGTAGGGCCGCGCGCTCTCAGGCCGGCACGCGCTGGCGCCCCTCGGCCACCGCGAACAGGGCCGGGTTGCCGCCGTCCGCGACGGGGACGACGGTGACGCCGTCCGGCAGGATCGGACCGGTCAGGCGCAGGAAGTCGCCCGACGCCGCGATGTCGAGATCGGCCGCCTTGGTGCGGGCTTCGAGCCGCGCCAGCGTGTTCATGGCCGGCCCCAGCACCGTGTACTCGGCCCGCACCCCGTCGTCGAAGACGCCGACGAGGAGTTCGCCCGCGTGCAGCGCCACCGCGACGCGCACGGGGAAGCGGCCGGCCAGCGCCCGCGCCCGGTTGAGGGCCGCGACCCGCGTCCGGACGGCGCGGGCGCAGGCGAGCGCCCCGCGGGCCTGATCCTCGGGCGAGCCCACCACGAACTGGGCCAGCACCGCGTCGCCCACATACTTGTCCACGAGGCCGCCGTGCTCGGCGACCAGACCCTGCGCGAGCGCCCGGAAGGCGAGCAGCGCCTCCACCATGGTCTCGGGCGGATGCTCGGCGCTGAGCCGCGAGAAGCCCCGGATGTCGAGGATCATCAGGCAGGCGTGGCGGCGGCGCACGGCGCCCATTCCCCCCTCGCGGGCGAGGTCCTCGGCCACGTCCTCGGGCACGAAGCGGGCGAGCAGCGTGCGCTCGTGCTCCAGCCGCAGGGCCTCGGCCACCGCCCCGCGCAGGCGCGAGATCCCGTCAATTACCACGAGGCTCGCCGCCGTGAAGGTGAGGAGCGCCGGCACCTGCTCGGAGAGGTCCACATGGGGGCCGAGCATACCGGTCGGGTGGGTCGCCGCCAGCAGGAGCGCGATGCCCCAGGTGCTCGCCACGATGCCGGCATAGAGCGCGGTGTGCCAGACGCGCACGCTGAGCGCCGTCTGGAGCAGGAGCAGGAAGGCGGGCAGGCGGCTCACCGCGTCGGCCGCGCCCGCGGCGTCGGCGCCCGCCAGCAGGTGCTCGACGATGACGTAGGCGGCGAGCCCCGCGTTGAGCAGCGTGCCGGCCCAGGCGTAGCTGTCGGCGCGCCGGCCCCCGCCCCGCTCGGCCAGCGCGAACCAGACGGAGCTGCCCGCGTAGAGCGCGAGGATGACCCAGTGGCTGAGCTCGTGCAGGGAGCCGTCATAGGCCTGCGCCGCCATCAGCAGCACGAGCACCACGACGATCCGCACCGCCAGGAGGCGCCCGCCATTGGCGGCCTGCATCAGCCGCCGGGCGGCGCGAGCGTGCTGCGCGCCGCGCATCGGACGGCTACTCGGCCCGGGTGAGCCGGCGGGCCGCGCCGAAGCGGTTGAGGAAGCGCGGCTCCTTCTCGGGCGCGACCCGCACCGCGAGGTGGAGCGTGCCGCCCTCCTCCATGCGCCGGTCGAGCACCTCGGCGTTCTCGTAGAGCCAGTTCAGGGCGGCTCCGTCCTCGGGCGGCAGCACCACCGCGAAGGTCGAGCGGGAGCGCGCGATCCGGGCCTCGATCCGGCTGGTCAGCGCGGGGAGCCCCTCGCCCGTGAGCGCGGAGACCAGAACGGGCGCCGCGCTGTCGCGGTCGTTGCGCTGGGTCCCGCTGCCCTGTCCGCCGCCCTTGCGGCTGAGGTTCAGCAAGCGCGTGCGCTCGTCCGCGTCGAGGAGGTCGGCCTTGTTCCAGACCTCGATGACGCGGTCCTGCGCGTCCTCGATGCCGAGTTCGCGCAGCACCGTGCCGACATCCTCGGCCTGGGCCTCCGTGTCGACGTGGGAGACGTCGCGCACGTGGAGCAGGATGTCGGCCTCGATCACGTCCTCCAGCGTCGCCCGGAAGGCGGCGATCAGCGAGGTCGGCAGGTCGGAGATGAAGCCCACCGTGTCGGAGAGGATCACGGTCTCGCCGTGCGGGAGCTTGGTGGCGCGCGCGGTCGGGTCGAGGGTGGCGAAGAGCATGTCCTGCGCCACCACCTGCGCCTTGGTCAGCGCGTTGAACAGCGTCGACTTGCCGGCATTCGTGTAGCCGACGAGCGCCACGATCGGGTAGGGCACGCGCGCCCGGCTCTGCCGGTGCAGGCCTCGGGTGCGGGTGACCGCGTCGAGGTCGCGCTCGATCCGGGTCATCCGCTCCTGGATCATGCGCCGGTCGGCCTCGATCTGGGTCTCGCCGGGGCCGCCCAGGAAGCCGAAGCCGCCACGCTGGCGCTCCAGGTGGGTCCAGGACCGGACGAGGCGGGACTTCTGGTAGGCGAGGTGCGCGTGCTCGACCTGGAGGGTGCCTTCGCGGGTCGAGGCGCGGCGCCCGAAGATCTCCAGGATCAGGCCGGTGCGGTCGATGACCTTGGCGCCCCATTCCTTCTCGAGGTTGCGCTGCTGCACCGGCGAGAGCGCGCAATCCATCACCACGAGGCCGATCTCGCGGGCGCGCACGATGCCGGCGATCTCCTCGACGCGGCCCTTGCCCAGATAGGTCGAGGGCCGGATGCGCGGCAGCGTTACGGGGATCGCCTCGACCACGTCGAGCTCGATCGCGGCGGCGAGTCCGACCGCCTCCTCGATCCGCGCCTGGGCCGAGCGCGTCGGGGCCGGGGCGCCGCCGGCGGGCCGCGTCAGATAGGGGCCGACCACGAGGGTGTGGGTCGCGGCGGCGATCTCGCCCTCGGGCGCGGCCATCGCCTTCAGCCTCGCCTCGCCGCTCGATATCAGGTCCGTCATTCCGTCTCCGTCACGCCCTGTCCTATCTGGGGAGCGCGCGCCCGCTTTGCAGCGGGGCCGGAGGCGGAAATCGTCGGCGCGGGACAGGACGAAGGGTGGGTCCGTTTACCGCCGCTCTCCTTTTCCCCTCTGCGGGAGAGGGAGAGCGCAGAGGCTTCCGCTCGCGGGGCCGAACCGTCTCAAGCCTTCTCGGGCGCGGCCTCGTCCGGCTCGAAGAGCTGCACGGGATGGCCCGGCATGATCGTCGAGATGGCGTGCTTGTAGACGAGCTGCGAGTGCCCGTCGCGCCGCAGCAGGACGCAGAAGTTGTCGAACCACGTCACCACGCCCTGCAGCTTCACGCCGTTGACGAGGAAGATGGTCAGCGGAATCTTGTTCTTGCGGACGTGGTTGAGGAAGGTGTCCTGAAGGTTCTGTGCGCGTTCGGCCGCCATTCTTTTATCCTTTGTTGTGCTGGCTGTTATGTTGGCTTCTTGATTCGGTCCGCGAAGCGCCCCCCCCCGGGGGACCCGGCGCGATGTCGGAAAACATTACACCGGCAAAGCCTCGGCCGATGCAAGGGCGCGGCCGCGGCCTCCGGTGACGAAAGAGCCGCCCTCATCAGGACTTCCACAGCGCGCGGTACCCCTCAAGGGCCGATTCCGAGGGACTTCAACTTCCGGTGGAGAGCCGAGCGCTCCATGCCGATGAATTCCGCGGTTCGCGAGATGTTGCCGGAGAAGCGGGCGATCTGGGCCACGAGATACTCGCGCTCGAAGATCTCGCGGGCCTCGCGCAGTGCCAGGCTCATCAGCTTCTCGCCGCCCGAGCCTGCGGGCGTGGTCGGCACCAGCGCGCCGATCTCGGAGGGGAGCATCTCGGAGGTGACCTCCTGCTCCGGGTCGGCCTGGGTCAGGATCATCAGCCGCTCGACGTTGTTCTTGAGCTGGCGGATGTTGCCCGGCCAGTTGTGCGACTGGAGCACGGCCATCGCGTCCTCGGCGATGCGCCGCTTCGGCAGGCCGGTCTGGGCCGAGATGTTGTCCATGAAGAACTGGATCAGCTCCGGCACGTCCTCGCGCCGCTCGGAGAGCGCGGGCACGCGGATCGGCACCACCGAGAGGCGGTGGAACAGGTCCTCGCGGAAGCGGCCGCCGGCGATCTCCTCGGCAAGGTCCTTCGAGGAGGAGGAGATGATGCGGACATCGACGTGGACGCGCGTCGTGCCGCCGACCCGCTGGAAATTCTGGTCGACGAGGACGCGCAGGATGCGGTTCTGCGTCTCGCGCGGCATGTCGGCCACCTCGTCGAGGTAGAGCGTGCCGCCATGCGCCTCCTCGAGCGCGCCGACCCGGCGGCCCGCATCGCCCTCGACGCCGAACAGCTCCGCCTCCATCGTCTCGGGCAGGATCGCGGCGGCGTTGAGCAGCACGAAGGGGCCGTTGGCGCGCGCCGAGGCCCGGTGCAGCGAGCGCGCGGCGAGTTCCTTGCCCGAGCCCAGCGCCCCCGTGATCATCACCCGGGCGTTGGTGGGGGCCACGCGCTCGATGGTCTGGCGCAATTGGTTCGCCGTCACCGAGGTGCCGACGATGCGGCTGGCGTGCCCTGAACGCGCCTTGAGGTCGCGCACCTCGCGCTTGAGGCGCGAGGCCTCCAGCGCGCGCTCGGCCACCAGGATCAGCCGGTCGGCCTTGAACGGCTTCTCGATGAAGTCGTAGGCGCCCGCCTTGATGGCCGAGACCGCGGTCTCGATGTTGCCGTGGCCCGAGATCATCACCACCGGCAGGTCCGGGTGGCCGGCCTTGATCAGGTCGAGCACCTGCAGACCGTCGAGGCGCGAGCCCTGCAGCCAGATGTCGAGGAAGACGAGGTGGGGGCGCCTGGCCTCGATGGCGGCCAGCGCCTCGTCCGAGCCGCCGGCCGTGCGGCAGCGATGGCCCTCGTCGTCGAGGATGCCCGCCACGAGGTCGCGGATGTCGGCCTCGTCGTCCACGATCAGGATGTCGGCGCTCATCTGGTGATCTCCGCGATCTGGGGGGCCGTCCGCGCGGCGCCCTTCTCCACTGTCGTGGCCGCTGTCTGAGGGGTCTTGTCGGGTTGTGCCGAACCGGTCGGCGACGCGTCGGCCGCTTGCGCGCGCGGGACCCGCATGCGCACCTGGCCGCCGCGGCCTGCCGGATTGTCGTTGAGTTCGATCCCCCCGCCGTGCTCCTCCAGCACCTTGCTGACGATGGCGAGCCCGAGGCCCGTCCCACCCTCGCGGGTCGTCATGTAGGGCTCGAGCAGGCGCTGGCGCCCCTCGGCGGGAAATCCCTTGCCGTTGTCGGTGATGCTGATCACCGCGAAGCCATCCTCGACGGCGAGGTCCAGGCTGATCCGGCCGCGGCCCAGCACAGCCTCCGGCACCTCGATCACCGCCTCGACGGCGTTCTTCAGGATGTTGGTGATGGCCTGGGACAGGAGCCGGATGTCGAAGGCCGCGGTGATGCGCTCGGACCCGTCCCCGGCGGTCGAGAAGGCGAAGTCGATCTCCGGGTGGGCCACCCGCATCATGAACAGGTTCTGCTTGGCGATCTCGGTGAGGTCGTTCTCGGCGATCGCGGGCTTGGGCATCCGCGCGAAGGAGGAGAACTCGTCGACCATGCGCTTGATCTCGTCGACTTGGCGCACGATGGTCGCCGTGCACTGGTCGAACACCTCGCGGTCGGCGGTGATGACCTTGCCGTACTTGCGCCGGATGCGCTCGGCCGAGAGCTGGATCGGCGTCAGCGGGTTCTTGATCTCGTGGGCGATGCGGCGGGCGACATCCGCCCAGGCCGAGGTGCGCTGGGCCGAGACGAGGTCGGTGATGTCGTCGAGCGTCACCACGGAGCCGCGGGCCGCCCCGTGGGCCTGCTCGCTCGTCACCCGCACCGTGACGGTGCGCTCGCGCCCCGCCCGGGTCAGCTGGATCTGCTGCTGCACGGCGCGCTGCCGGCTCTCGCCCTCGGCGAGCACGGGGCCGAGTTCCGGCACGGCCTGGGCGAGCCGCTGCCCGACCAGCGCCTCGCCCGCGAGATCGAGCATCCGCTCGGCGGCCGGGTTGGCGATGGTGGCGAAGCCGCCCGCGTCGATGCCGATGACGCCCGGCGAGACGCCCGACAGCACCGCCTCGGTGAAGCGGCGGCGGCTGTCGATCAGTTCGTTGGCCGCGGTGAGCCCGGCATGCTGGCGGCGCAACTCCTGCGTCATCTTGTTGAAGCTGGCGCCCAGATGCGCGAGGTCGCCGTCGGATTTGCGGGCCGGGACCTGAGCGTAGAAGTTGCCCGAGGCGACCTGGTCGGCGGCGTTGATGAGCCGGCGGATCGGGGCGACGAAGCGGTTGGCGAAGTTCATGCCGAACCACACCGCCGAGAGCAGCGCCATCAGGGCGATCAGCACGAAGATCGACGCGAAGGTGATCTGGATCTGGCGCCGCAGCGAGTCGTAGGTGAGGTACTCGGCCGCCGCCGCCCGCGACACGCCCGGGAAATCGATGGCGAGCTGGCTCACCTCCCGCTGCACCATGAGGACGGCGTCGTCGTAGGCGGGCATCCGCAGGAGCGCGGCGAAGACCCGGCCCTCGGTGGGCAGCAGGCAGATCGGGTCGTTCGACTTGGCGGCGTCCGCGAAGGCCGCTGCCGAGGGCAGGCGCGTCGACTTCAGCACGTCGATCTTCGCGCGGGCCACCACCTCGGTCGGGCCCCGCATGATCTGGGCGACCGGCAGGCCGAGATTGGTCGCGCGCGTCGTGAGGAAGTTCTCGAACCAGGCCCGGTTCACGTCGAAGTTCGGCCGCGCCCGCGTCAGGTCGTCGTTGAGGATGCGGATCTCGCGGGCGAGGCTCTGGCACTGGTTCTCCTGGTAGGCGTCGGCCACCTCCACGGATTTCAGCACCACGTCGCGCACCCGGTCGGTGAAGCCGAGCGAGAGGCCGCGGTCGATCGTGATCGAGGCCACGACCGCCAGCAGGATGGTGGGCAGGATCGCGATCAGGCTGAACAGGCCGACGATGCGGGTGTGCAGCCGCGCCACCGCGGCGTTGGCCCGGCGCGCCATGAGGAAGACGCGCGCCTCCCAGGCGATGATGACGCCGAGGCCCAGCACCAGCGCGACGTTGATGGCGAGCAGCGTCACGCCGATCGTGGGCGTCGGCGTCACCCGGATGACGCCGGCCAGGATCAGGAAGGTGATGGTGGCCGAGACCAGCGCCGTGACCACCACGACGGCGCCGATCCAGCCCGGCCCGCGCGGGTCCGGCCGCGTCGCCTCGGCGGCCTCGCCGGGGGGCACGGGGGGCGTCTCCTGTGATCTGTCTCGCGTGCGCACCATCCCCGATGCGGGGCCACAACAGTGTGGCAGAATTAATACGAATCGCGCGCCGGCCCTCTCGGTGCTGGCGGTGTGGGAAGGGGTTTCCTGGGCCGCCTGGGCGGTCTCGGAGGGTCTCAGCGCGGAAGGCCGAAGGCGCAGCCGGCCGGTCCGTTGGAAGCCGGTTCGCGGCGCATGGGGCGGTCCGACGCGGGCTCGGGTGGGCGCGTGCCGGTGCTCATGTCCTGCGCACCGGCTCCCGTGCCGGTGGCGCTGCCTGCGCCGACCTGTCCGCCCGGCGGGCGCTGTCCGGCGCCGGCACCGCCGGACAGCGCACCGACGCCCCCGCTCGGCGCCGTGCCACCGCCGACACCTCCGCCTCCGGCGCCCGGTCCCTGCAGGCCGGTCGAGCCGGTGGAAGCGCCCGGGTTGTATCCCCCGCCGATCTGCGCGGCGACGCTGCCGCCTCCGGGGGCGGACGGGCCCGATCCCCGCGCCAGGGCGGCGGGTGCGGCGAGCAGGAGGGCGAGGGCCGGGAGGTGCAGCGATCCGCGAAGCATACGGGGCCAATCGGAGCCCGACCGGCATGTTCCGGCATGTTCCGGCGTGCGTATCCCGGCGTGCGGACCGGCCGGGCGGTGCCGGCGGCGCCGGCGCCTTTGCCGGACGGAGTCCGCGCTCACCCGGTGCGGGCCCCGCGGCGTGTACGATGACGCACTTGCCGCTGCTGCAGCGCGCCCGACCTTGTGACCGCACGGTGCCGCTGCGGCACCGCAACGGCGGAGGATGGGCGTGCTCGGCAGCGTGACGACGATCTTCGGGGGGCTCGGCGCGAGACTGGAGCGAGCCCTCGACGCCAAGGGCGCGGACGGCCTTGCGCTCGCCGCGGCGAAGTTCTTCCCCGGCGGCCTGCCCGCCCTGCTGGACGCCCTGCGGGCGGAGGGTCACGGCGCGGCCGTGGAGTCCTGGCTCGGCCGGGGCCCGAACGCGGCCGTCCCCGCCGAGGCCTTCGCCCGCGTCCTCCCGCCCGCCGTCGCCGCGGCCTTCGCCCACGACCTCGGCCTGCGGCCGGAGCGTGTGCCGGTGACGCTCGCGCAGTTCCTGCCCGCCGCGGTCGATGTCGAGAGCCCGGACGGGACGCTCCGCCCACAGCCGCAATTCAGCACACAGGCGATGCCGGGCGAGCCCGGCACGACCGAGGCGACCCGGGCCGCGAAGATGGCGGCCGAGTAGCCGGCACCGTAGCCGGCCCGGGCCGGGCCTCGCGTCCCGCCTCCCCCGCGTCGGGGGAGGCGGCCGGACCTACTGCGCCGCCGGCACCGGCACCCCCTGCGGTCCGCTCGTGGTCGCGGGTGCCACGGCGAGTTCCGGATAGGCCTCGATCACGTGCGCCCCGCCGAGCGGCTTGCTCTGACCGTTATGGCAGGTCGCGCAGTTGAGTTTCGGCGCGTCGCCCTTGGGCCCGAGGCGGTTCGGTGGGAACACGCCGGTGAGCGGCGTCAGGTAGTCGGCGTTGAGGTCGCGCACCATGCGGATCGCGTGCCAGGCGAGGGTGCGCTGCGGCGCGCTCTGCGACCACTCCGCCACCGCCCGGGTGTTGTGGCAGTAGGTGCAGTTCACCCCGAGCGATTCCGACATGTGGATCATCAGCGCGAAGGTGCGCTCGGCCGACTGGATCGGCTTGCCGGGGCTCTCGGGCAGGGCCGTCGTGGCGTTCACCCGGATCGCGCCCTGGTCGGCCTCGGGCTTGGCCAGGAAGTCCTGCAGGTAGGTGTAGGGCAGCGAGGCGAGGCCCGTGGACGGCGTCGCGAGGTTCTGGCCGTTGTTGCGGGCGACGAAGCCCCGCGTCGGGCTCGGCGAATCGAACCAGACATGGGCCGGCACCGGGTTGCCGCGGTGGCAGGTGTAGCAGGTCACGCCGGCCTCGCCGACATGCTTCTCCTTCCAGGTCGTGTTGATGTGCTGCGTCATCTGCAGCATCCGGCGGGCGACCCGCTTCTGGTAGAGGCTGTCGTCCGCCATGTTCTCGGTGTTGTGGCAGTAGGTGCAGCCCTGCTGGGGCGAGACCCACTCGGTCATCGAGACCATGAGGCGGTTGAACTCCTCCACGGGGAGGTCCTGGAGCACCTTCACGTTCTCGTAGACCGCGCCGGCCTTGTCGGTGCCCGCCTCGACCTTGTCGGCCGGGGCCGGGGCGACGTTCGCCGCCTTGATCTCCGCGGCCCCGGCCCTGGTCTGGATGACGTCCATGCCGGTGCCGCGGAAGCCGTGCTGTTGGTTGAGCATCGGGGGCCGCGTCCAGCCCGCCGTGCCGAACTGCGCGATCGTGAGGAACAGGGCCACGACGCCCGCGACGATGACGCCGATCGTCTTCATGGCGTGCCTCCCGGCGCTTTGAGGGGATCCTGGATCGGGCCGAACACCTCCGGGTAGGCCGGCGCGACGCCGTGCTTGACCGCCCAGAGATACCAGTTGTCGACCACGGTGCCGGTGAGCAGGATGCCGATGCCGCCGGTGAGCGTGGTGAGCACCGCGAACCACCAGGCCCAGCGGTGGACGGATTCCATGGTGGCGTTGAAGCCCATGGTCCAGCGCCAGAACAGGGCGGCGCGCTCGGTGGCCGTGCCACGGTTGACGATCTGGTCGATCTCGCGCTCGGCCCCGTAGCGCGAGCAGGCGAGGATCGTGCCTCCGTGCATCGCGAAGAGCAGCGTCGACCCGTACAGGAAGACGATCGAGAGCATGTGGAAGGGGTTGTAGAAGAGGTTGCCGTAGCGCAGCGAGAAGGCCGCGGTCCAGTCGAGGTGTGGCAGGATGCCGAAGGGCACCGCCTCCGACCATGAGCCCATCATCAGCGGCCGGATGAAGCCCAGCACGAGGTAGAGCCAGATGGCCGAGGCGAAGGCCCACGGCACGTGGGTGCCGAGGCCCAAGGCGCGGGCCCGCCGGTAGAGCCGGAGCCACCAGAGCAGGATCGAGGCGGTGAGGAAGAAGCCGGCGATCAGCCACCAGCCGCCCTCGTTCAAGGGTGGCAGCACCTTGAGCCCGTGCTTCGGCAGCGGCGGCTCCAGCGCCAGCCAGGGGAGCTGGCGCACGAACTGGACCGGGTCCCAGTTCACGGAAGCCCACATGTTGAGGCCGATGATCTCGAAGGCGATCAGCCCGCAGGCGAGCGAGAGCGCGCCGAGATAGCCGCCGTAGATCGGCCCGACCTGGCTGTTGCCGATCAGCCCGAACAGGTAGCTGTTGAAGGGCTTGCCCACGCGGGCATCGACCGCGACCGGGATGCCGTGCTCCGGCACGACCGGGCGCACCTGAACCTGGGTGAAGATGTTCTGGTAGTAGGCCACGACCCCCTCCCCTTCAGCGCCAGACCGGAAGATTGAGCCACCAGCCCCACCATTCGGGCCAGCCGCGGGTCCAGAACGGGCCGCTGATCACGATGCAGACCGCGCTCCAGAAGCCGGCCGAGAGCGCCAGGAACAGGCCGAGCCGGTGGATGCCGAGCGTGCCGATCGAGTAGCCGATCGTGTCGCGGAAGAACGTGTCCTCGTGCTCGGGCGTCTTGACCACGTCGTCGTCCTTCGGCGGATTCGTCGAGGACAGGATCAGCGAGCCGTGCAGCGCCAGCGCGAAGGTCGTGGTGAAGAAGAACGTCACCGCGAGCATGTGCGCCGGATTGTAGTGGAAGTGGAGATACTGGTATCCGGTGTTGGATACCCAATCGAGGTGGCTCAGGATCCCGTACGGGAAGCCGTAGCCCCAGGCGCCCATCAGGAAGGGCCGCACCACCACCAGGACCACGTAGGCGAAGATCGCCACCGAGAAGGCGAAGGGCACGTGGTAGCCGATGCCGAGCTTGCGGCAGATCTCGACCTCGCGCAGCGCCCAGGACGCGAAGGCCCCGATCGCGCAGATCGTGATGATCTGCCAGAGGCCGCCCTCCTTGAGCGGCGCCAGCGCCAGCCCGTATTTCAGGTCCGGCGGCGCGATGTTGATCTGCCAGATGTTCCAGGTCGGCCCGATCGCCGCTCCGTAGAGGATCAGCGCGGTGCCGAGCACCGAGAAGAAGAGCGTCGTGACCCCGAAGAAGCCGACGTAGAAGGGCCCGACCCAGAAGTCGAACAGGTCTCCGCCCAGGAGCGTGCCGCCCCGGACCCTGTATTTGCGCTCGAAGCTCAGCATCGCCATGGCGCGTCTCCTCCCGGGACGGGTCTAGTCCGGTCTAGGCGTGGGACTGGATGTGGGCCGCGGCGCCGGGGCGCCGCGGCCGGTCGGTCAAGCCGGCATCTGCGGCAGGACGAGGCTCTGCGCCTGGGCGGAGCGCTTGGGCCCCTCCAGCCAGTTGAACCGGTCCGTCGAGAGCAGGATGAAGTGGATCAGCAGCGCCAGCACGAACAGGAAGGTGAACAGAGCCACCAGCGTCCGGCGCGGATCGAACAGGAGCCAGATCTTGTGCACGGGATCCTCCTCAGCCGATGAGCGTGGTGAGCGCGCGGGCCGCCTCGCCCACGCCCTCCAGGGACGCGTAGCCCTGCGGCCCGGGCAGCCAGGGCCGCCACAGCCAGACCAGGATGTGGGCTACCACGGCGATCGCCGTGAAGACGATGAAGCTCGTCAGGAAGATCGCGTGGAACTCCTTGGCTTCCGCTTCCGTCAGCCCGGACAGGCTGCTCGGTCTCTCGAGTGTCGTGCCGGGATGGGACCCGGTCTGTGTTCCGCTTGCCATCGGTCGAACCTCCGTTGCTTGGCCGCTCCGATCGGAGGCGGCGGACCCCGCCGGGACCCGAGGCGATCTCGGCGGGCCTTCCCCGGATGCACCGGACGGAAGCGTCGCGGGGCCGCGAGGCGGCCCGGAATGGTCGGGCCTGTCAGCCCAAGATCTCAGCCCATGAATGCGAAGGGCACGGCCTGGGCGGCCATCGCCCGGGCCTCGCCGAACACCGTGCGGCGGGGCGCGAGCGCCGGCCGCGCCGGACCGCGCAGCCGCTGGACCAGGGCCGCCGCCAGGAAGAGCGGGTAGGTCAGCCCGAGCAGGATCCGGAACTGCACGGCCTCCCGGTGCAGGCGGGCCGTGGCGGGCATCGGTCTCAGCATGGCTCGGGTCTCCGGCGGGGGGACGCGCCCGGTGGGACGCGCGGGAACGGGGAGCGGCGGAAGTGCAAGCGCGGCGCTCATGCGGGTGCCTCCGCGCGCGCGTTCTCGACATGGTCTGCGGCGACCCGCGCGGCGCCGCGGCGGCGGGCGAGGCGCTCGGCGGCGTCGCGCAGGCGCTTGGCCGCCGAGATCCGCACCAGCACCGGCTCGGCCGCGACCAGCGCGTCGAGGCGCGCACGGGCGGGCTCCTCCCAGGCGAGTTCGCCCTGCTCGCGCGCGGGTGTCGGGACCACCGCGTCGAGGTCGCGTCCCAGCGGCAGGATGTGGAAGAGCGCGTCGAAGAGCGCGTTGCAGACCTCCTGCACGAGGTAGGTCGCGCCCGCGTAGCCCATGAAGGGCGTGCCGGTGTGCCGCCGCACGATCGCGCCGGGGAACGAGGCCGGGATGTAGGCCGCGCGGCCCCCCGCCTCGGCGAGGTACTGGCGCTCGTTGTAGGAGCCCAGCAGCACGAGCGGGGGCCGCTCGTGGATCGCCGCGCGCACCGCCTGGTTGTCGGGCTTCCGGCCCGGCTGGCGCCCGAAGGCGAACTGGCAGGGCAGGCCCATCTCGTCGGCGAGGAAGCGGCGCACGCCGCGCGCGTAGGTCTCGGTCGCCACGATGCCGAAGCTCGCCGTGCCGAAGAAGTCCTGCGTCACCGAGCGCCAGAGGTCCCAGACCGGCTTGATCGTGGTGTGGCGCTCCTGCTCGATGAAGGACTCGGGGTCGAGGCCCAGGATCTCGCCCAGGGCCCGCAGGAACTTGGTGGTGGCGAGCACACCGATCGGGGCGCGCAGCCACGGTCGCTCCAGGCTCTCGCACAGCGCCGGGCCGAACTCGCCGTAGAGGCAGATCGAGGCGTCGGCCTCGACGAGGCGGGGAACCTCCGAGAGGTGGCAGCCCAGCGGGAAGGTCAGGTTGACCTCGGCGCCGATCCCCTCGACCAGCCGGCGGATCTCGGCCAGATCGCTCGGCATGTTGAAGCTGCCGTAGGCCGGGCCGACGATGTTGACCCGGGGCCGCTCGCCTTCCTTGCGCTCGGGCCGCTTCGGGATGCCCTTCTTGGCGTAGCGCTTGGCCCCGTATTCCTGCCAGAGCCAGGACATCGCCCGATCGGCGGCCTGCCACTGGTCCTCGTCGATGGTGCGGGGCAGGAAGCGCTGCAGCCCGGTGCCCTCGGGGGTGACGCCGCCGCCGATCATCTCGGCGATCGAGCCGGTGACGACCACGCTGGGCTGCGTCGGGTCGAGCGTCGCGTGGGCGCGCTTCATCGCGCCCTCTGTGCCGTGGCGGCCGAGCTCCTCCTCGGCGAGCCCCGTCACCACGATCGGCAGCTCGTGGGGAGGAAGCCCATCGGTGTAGTGCAGCACCGCGGTGACCGGCAGGTTCTCGCAGCCGACGGGCCCGTCGATGACGACCTGCAGGCCCTTGACCGCCGCGAAGACGTAGACGGCGCCCCAGTAGCCTCCGGCCCGGTCGTGATCGAGGACGAGCATCAGGCCATCTCCCCGATCGGGCGCTCGGGCGCGCGCTGCGCCTTCACGGCGGCCTTCACCTGCGGACGCTCCTGCCAGATCCCCGCGGCGTGGCCGGTGCCGACGCCCTCGAAGAAGCCGCGCATCGCCGCGAAGCGGTCGCGGCCGGCGATGGCCGCGTTGACGACCTGGGCGAGCGAGCCCGCGCCCGCCACGCCCATCAGGGGCCGGGCCGAGATCAGGTTGGTGAAGTAGAGGGCCGGCGTGCCACCCTCCTTGGCCTTCTGCACGACCGGCGTCGTGCCGATCGCGAGGTCGGGCCGGAAGGCGGCGAGCGCCGCCAGATCGTCCTCCAGCGAGGCGCGGAAGCGCACCGCGACGCCGCGCTCTTCCAGCCAGGCCCGGTCGGGCTCGGACCAGGGCGTGCGCGGGCAGGCGGTGCCGACATAGGGCACCTCCGCGCCGCTCTCGACGAGGAGGCGCGCGACCAGCAGCTCCGAGCCCTCGTAGCCCGACAGCGTGATCCGGCCGCGGATCGGGTTCGCGGCGATCGCGGCGCGGATCGGCGGCAGCAGGCGGGCCTTCGCCGCCGCGATCACGGCGGGCGTCACGTCGCAGGCCTTGCCGATGGCCTCGAGCCAGTCCGCGGTGCCGTCGTGGCCGACGGGGGCCGAGCCCACCACCGGCCGCCCGGCCGCCTCGAACTCGCGCACGCTCGCCGCGTAGAACGGGTGGATGGCCGCGACCGCCGCGCCGTCGAGCGCGGCGTAGAGCTCGCGCCACTCGCGCGTCGGCACCACGGGACCGGCCGAGAGGCCGAGCGGCTCGAGGAGCGCGCCGATCACCACCGGGTCGGCCGGGAACATCTCGCCGAGCAGCGTCACGCTCGGGCGCTCCGAGCGGCCGCCGCGGGGGGCGGCCACCGGGCCTCGCTCGGCCTCCTGGCGGGCATAGGCCAGCATCGCGCCGGCCAGCACGTCCTTGGCCTCCGCGTGGGTCGGCACGCCGAAGCCCGGCACGTCGATGCCGATGATCCGCACCCCGTCGATCGCCTTGGGCAGGAGCCGGAGCGGCACGCCGGAGGCGGTCGGCACGCAGAGGTTGATCACCACCACGGCGTCGTGCTCGCCCGCTCCGGCGACCTCGTGGACCGCCTCGCGGATGTCCTCGAACAGCTTGCCGGTGACGAGCGTCTCGGAGTTGAACGGCACGTAGCCGACGCTGCGGCGCGCGCCGTAGAAATGCGCCGTGAAGGTCAGGCCGTAGACGCAGCAGGCGCTGCCTGAGAGCAGCGTCGCGGTGCGGCGCATGCGCAGGCCCACCCGCAGCGCCCCGAAGGCCGGGCACATGCTCTGCGGCTGGTCGTGGGGGCCGGCCGGGTAGTCCCGGCGGTAGGTCGCGAGCGTCTCGGAGAGACCGGCCGCCTCGGCGGCGGCCCGCAGCGTCGCCTTGCCGCCGTGGCAGCCGAGGCCGTCGGCGGAGCCGGGTTCCGGCGCGGCGCCCTGCTCCGGTGCCGGGGGGATCTCGGCGGGCCGCCGCCGCGCCCGCAGGTCCGCGATGTCGAGGGAGACGGCCATGCGCTCAGCCCTCGTCGTAGACGACTTCGAGGGAGGGCTTCTGCGCGATCTCGACGCCGCACATGTCGGCCAGCGAGGCCGGCTCCAGCACCACGTCGCGCCCGACCGTCTCGCCCGAGAACAGGCCGAGCAGCGCGTCCTGGCTGAGGGGGCGGGGGCGGTGGGGCAAAGCCGCCCCGACATTGGCCGCGAGTTCCGCGAAGAGCGGGCCCCAGCGCCCGTCGGGCTCGGCCACGATCTGGTAGTTCGCGCTCTTGCGCCGGATGTCCTCGTCGGCCGGGATCGCGGCGAGCACCGGGATGCCGGCGGCCTCCGCGAAGGCCTGCGCCTCGCCGGTGCCGTCGTCCTTGTTGATCACGAGGCCGCCGACGCCGACATTGCCGCCGAGCTTGCGGAAATACTCGACCGCCGAGCAGACGTTGTTGGCGACGTAGAGCGATTGCAGGTCGTTCGAGCCGACCACGATCACCTTCTGGCACATGTCCCGGGCGATCGGCAGGCCGAAGCCGCCGCAGACCACGTCGCCGAGGAAATCGAGCAGCACGTAGTCGAAGCCCCAGTCGTGGAAGCCGAGCTTCTCCAAGAGCTCGAAGCCGTGGATGATGCCGCGCCCGCCGCAGCCGCGGCCCACCTCCGGGCCGCCGAGCTCCATCGCGAAGACCCCGTCGCGCTTGAAGCAGACGTCGCCGATCGCGACCTGCTCGCCCGCGAGCTTCTTCTTCGTCGAGGTCTCGATGATGGTCGGGCAGGCGCGCCCGCCGAAGAGCAGCGAGGTGGTGTCGCTCTTCGGGTCGCAGCCGATCAGCAGCACCCGCTTGCCCTGGCGCGCCAGCATGTAGGACAGGTTGGCCAGCGTGAACGACTTGCCGATGCCGCCCTTGCCGTAGATCGCGATGATCTGGGTCTCGCGCTTGGCTTCCCCGGTCGCGGGCGCGTCGGGCTCGACCGCGGCCTCCGCGCGGAGCGCCGCCGTGTTGAGGTGCAGGTTCATGCGGTTGCCCTCCAGTCGAGCACCATCTTCAGGCAGGCCGGGTCGGTGAAGGCGGTGCGGTAGGCCGCGTGCGCCTCCACCGCCGGGGCCTGGTGGGTGATCAGCCCGTCGAGCGACAGGCGCCCGGCGCGTGCCAGCGCGGTCGCGCTCGCGAGGTCGTCGGGCCGCCACTCGGCGGCGACGCGGATGCGGGCCTCGCGGGCGAAGGCCGGCGGGAAGGCGAAGGCGAGCGGCGCCTCGTAGAAGCCCGCCAGCACGATCTCGCCCCCGGGAGCGAGACGCGCGATCAGTCGGTCGAGCCCGGCGGCATCGCCGCTGACGTCGGTGATCCGGGCGTAGTCGGTCCGCGGGTCGTCCTCGGGCACGAGGACCGGGTAGCCGTGCGCGCCGGCCATGCGGGCGGGATCGGTCTCCCACACGGTGGGTTCCGCGCCCGCGAGCCGGGTCAGCCGCGCGAGCAGGCGCCCGAGCACGCCGTGCCCGACGATGAGGGGCCGTTCCCCCGGCGTGATGGGCCCCAGAGCGTGCTGCGCGGTGGCGGCGAGCGCCAGCAGGCAGGCCCGGGGCCCGAGGCCGGGATCGACCGGAACGAGGCGGGCGGCCGGCACCACCAAGTGCGAGGCCGCGCCCCCGAACAGGCCGCGCACCGGCCCGAAGCAGCGGGCGCCCGGCACGAACACGCTGTCGCCCGGCCGGAGGCCGGAATCCGGCGGGCCCGAGACGACCGTGCCGACCGATTCGTAGCCGGGCACCAGGGGGTAGCCGAGACCCGGGAAGGGCGGCATCCGGCCCGACCAGAGCAGCCGCTCGGTGCCGGTGCTGATCCCGCTCCAGGCGATCTCCACCACCGCGTCGAGCGGCCCCGCGGGCGTCAGCGCCAGGCGGCTGAGCGCGAGGCGCTCGGGCTGTTCGAGAACGACGGCGAGGGTGTCCATGGTCTGGATCTTTCGCGTCCGTGGCCGACCGAGATCGGATGTGTCATCTTATATTGACACTCAACAGCGTCAACCTGAATTAACGTCCGCTCGGTCCCGGACCGGACAAAAAGGGATCCGCGCCGCCACGCTGCCCCTCCGCCCGGGGATCACGGGCGCCTTGCCCGGATGAGCCGGACCAGGAGCGGGCGGCGGGTGCGGCGCTCGGCGATGCGGTCGAACCCCGCCGCCGTCAGCAGCGCCCGGATCTCGTCGGCCCGGCGGGGCCGGCCGCTGCCCATCGCCAGGAGGTAGAGGCCGAAATAGGCGTCGCCGACGGGCTCGGCCCCGGGCGTGCCGGCCATCGGCTCGGCCACCAGCAGGGTGCCGCCCGGGGGCAGGGCATCGTGGATCGCCCGGAGCAGCGCGAGCGCCGGCCCGTCGTCGTGGTCGTGCAGCACGCGCACGAGCGTCGCGAGATCGGCTCCCCGGGGCAGGGGATCGCGGTGGAAGCTGCCCCCGTGGCAGGCGGCGCGGTGGCCGAGCCCGGCCTCCTCCAGCCGCAGGGCCGCGCGCGCTGCCACGGCTGGGAGGTCGAACAGGCCGAGCCGCAGGCCGGGCGCGCGGGAGGCCACCGCGGTCAGGAAGGCCCCCTCCCCGCCCCCGACATCGAGGAGCGCCCGGTGCCGCCGGAACGGATAGGCCTCGAGCACGTCCTCGGCGATCAGCGCCTGCGAGGCCGCCATCAGCCCGCCATAGGGCGCGACGGCCTCGGGCCGGAGCGCCGTCCCGTGCGAGGCGGCCGACTCGGCCGATTCGGCCGCGGTCCCGGCGGATCCGTCCGCGGCTCCGGCCGATTCGGCGGCGTAGGGCCAGTAGCCGGCGAGCTGCGTCGTCCCGCCCCGTCCCCGCAGCAGCGCCACCGGGTCGGCGAGGTCGGCGTAGAGCAGGGCGTGGTGCTCGATCATCCGGGCGACGCCCGGGTTGCCCAGCAGCGCCGCGCCGAGATCGGCCAGCGCGAAGCGCCCGTCCGGCAGCGCCCGCAGCAGCTTCAGGGAGACGGCGGCCCGCAGCAGCACCAGCATCCGCTCGGGCGGCAGCGCGAGGCGGCGCGCCAGCGCGTCGCCGCCCTGCGGGCCCGCCGCCAGGATCCGGAACAGGTCGAGCTGCACGCAGGCGAACAGCACCTGCGCGTAGACGAAGCCGGCGCAGAGATCGAACAGGGCCCGGGTCTCGGACCGCGCGACCCGGCGCGTCAGGGGGAAGCCCGCCGCCCAGCGCTGGAAGGCCGGGCTGGCGATGCGGGCGTTGCGCCAAGAGAGCCAGCGCGTGAGCCAGCGCGTGAGCCAGCGCGCGCGCCAGGGGACCAGCCAGCGCGCGCCCCGGCCCGGGGGCAGCGGTGGGGCCGGAGCGACCCCGGCCTCCATCAGGCCACCGCGGCGGCGCGGGGATCGGCGCGCAAGCGTTCGGGCAGGAACAGCCGCGTCTGCGCCTCGATCTCGACCCGCAGCGCCTCCGCGCCGGGGCAGTCCGGGATCACCGCGACCGCCTCCGCCGAGAGCCGCTCCAGCCGCGCGAGCGCGCCGGTGAGGCCCAGCAGCGCGGCTGCGTTCGGGCGGCCGAGCGTCACGTCGCGCCCGGCCGGCTTGCCGATCTCCTCCTGGCGGCAGGCGACGTCGCGCAGGTCGTCGGCGACCTGGTAGGCCTCGCCCAGGCACTCGCCCAGGAGCCGCCAGGGCAGCGGCCGGGCGCCTGCGGCGGCCGCCCCCGCCACCGTGGCGGCGGCGAAGAGCGCCCCGGTCTTGGCCTGCTGGTAATCGGAGAGCGCGACGTGCGCCTCCGATTCCCAGGCCTGCCCCGCCACGATGCCGTGGGGCGCGCCCGCCGCCCGGGCGATCAGCCCGACGAGGCCCGCGAGCCGGGCCGGGCGCCGCGCCGCGCCGCGGGCGAGCGCCTCGAAGGCGCCTACGATCAGCGCGTCGCCGGTGAGCACCGCGAGTGCCGGGCCGTAGGCCACGTGGACGGCGGGCTTGCCGCGGCGGAGGGCTGCGTCGTCGAAGCAGGGCAGGTCGTCGTGGACCAGGGAGGCGCAGTGCAGGAGCTCGATCGCCGCGGCGGCCGCGTCCGCGGCTTCGGGATCGTCGTCGCCGCAGGCCCGGGCCACCGCGAGGCAGAGGCGTGGCCGGATCCGGTGTCCGCCGGGAAAGACCGCGTAGCGGATCGCCTCCGCCAGCAGCGGCGGCGCGCCGGGCGCCTCCGCCGAGGACACCGCCAATTCAAGGGCCGTCTCGATCCGTCGACCGGGATCCATGGCGCCGCTCCTGTCTAATTGAAGTGACGAAGCAAGTGTCAATATGAGTTGACATTGCTTTGGCCTCGGATCAAGCCTGTTCTTCTGCGGCGCGTGGTCGTCGAACCGAGCGGAGCCGGCCGATGCAGACAGCCCGTCCGCTTCCCGGCGGCGTTCACATCTCGCGGGCGGATTGCCCGCGCGCTCTTCCTCCCCCTTCTGCGGGTGAAGGGACGCTGCCAGGCGGGCACCGATGCGCGTCGCGGTGATCGGCGCCGGGATCGGCGGGCTCGCCGCCGCGCTCCGCCTCGCCCAGGCCGGCCTCGACGTGACCGTGCTGGAGCGCGGCGCCGCTCCGGGCGGCAAGATGCGCAGCCTCGATGTCGGCGGGCTCGGTGTGGAGGCCGGCCCCACCGTCCTGACCATGCGCTGGGTGCTGGACGAACTCTTCCGCGATTGCGGCGCCGCGCTCGACGCGCGGCTGCGCCTCACCCCGGCGCGGCTGCTCGCCCGCCACGCCTGGGAGGACGGCTCGCGGCTCGACCTCTTCGCCGACATCGACGCCTCGGCCGAGGCGATCCGGGCGTTTGCGGGACCCCGCGAGGCGGAGGGCTACCGCCGTTTCTGCGCCCGCTCGCGGGAGGTCTACGAGACGCTGGAGGGCCCCTTCATCCGCGACGACCGGCCGAGCGCCGTGGACCTCGCCCTGCGGGTCGGGCCGTGGGGCCTGCCGCGGCTCTGGCGGATCCAGCCCTTCGCTACCCTGTGGTCGGCGCTGGCCGACGATTTTCGCGATCCGCGCCTGCGCCAGCTGTTTGCCCGCTACGCGACCTATTGCGGCTCCTCGCCCTTCGAGGCGCCCGCCACCCTGATGCTGGTGGCCCATGTCGAGCAGGCGGGCGTCTGGACCGTGGAGGGGGGGCTCAGCGCCCTCGCCCGCGCGGTCGCCGATCTCGCCGCCGAGCGGGGCGCGCGCCTGCGCTACGGCGCGGAGGTCGCCCGCCTCGCGGTCTCGGGCGGGCGCGTCGTGGGGGTGGATCTCGCCGACGGCGAGCGCGTCCCCGCCGACGCGGTGGTCTGCAACGCCGACGCGGCGGCGCTCGGCGCAGGCCTGCTCGGGCCGGAAGCCGCGCCCGCGGGCGAGCGCCTGGAGCCCCAGGAGCGCTCGCTCTCGGCGGTGACGCTCTGCGCGCGCGCCACCGTCTCGGGCTTCCCGCTCGCCCACCACACGGTGTTCTTCGCGCCCGATTACCGGGCCGAGTTCGATGAGATCCTCCGGGAGCGCCGGCTGCCCGAGGCGCCCACGGTCTACGTCTGCGCGCAGGATCGCGACGACGCCTGCGCCGCGCCTCAGGGCCCCGAGCGCCTGCTCCTCCTCGTCAATGCCCCGGCCGACGGGCCGGAGGGCCCTACGCCGCCGGAGATCGAACGATGCGCGACGAATCTGCGGATGCGGCTCGCCGCCTTCGGGCTGAGCCTGACGGACACGAGCCCGCCGGTCACGACCGGGCCGGCGGGGTTCGCGGCCCTGTTCCCGGGGACGAAGGGAGCGCTCTACGGACGGGCGTCCCGGGGCTCGACCGCGACCTTCCGGCGGCCGGGGGCGCGCTCCGCCCTGCCGGGGCTCTACCTGGCGGGGGGCAGCGTGCATCCGGGCCCGGGGGTGCCGATGGCGGCGCTCTCGGGGGGGCTCGCGGCGCGGGCGATTCTCTCAGATCACCGCTCCGCTTCGACGGCGCGGTCGCGCGGGGCGGCTATGTCTGGTGGTACGTCGACGCCCTGAGCGCGGACGGGCGGCACGGCCTCACCCTCATCGCCTTCGTCGGCTCGGTCTTCTCGACCTACTACGCCCTCGATCCGACCCGGAACCCGCTCGACCACTGCGCCCTCAACGTGGTGCTGTACGGGACGCCCGGCCGCTTCGCCCTGACAGAGCGGCGGGCACCCGCCCTCGACCGGGGGGCAGCGCACCTCGCGATCGGGCCGAGCGCGCTCGCCTGGGACGGGACCGCGCTCACCGTGCGCATCGACGAGCGGGGGGCGCCGCTCCCGCGCCCGATCCGCGGCACGGTGCGGCTCTTCCCCGAGGGCATCACCGCCGGGCCCTTCACGCTCGATGCGGCCGGGCGCCACCGCTGGTGGCCGATCGCGCCGTCGTCCCGCGTCGAGGTGGACCTCTCCGAGCCGGGCCTCAGCTGGCGCGGCACCGGCTACTTCGACACCAACGCGGGCGACGAGCCCCTGGAGGACGCCTTCACCGACTGGTCGTGGTGCCGGGCCGACCTCTCGAACGGCGCGGCGATCCTCTACGACGTGCGCCGCCGCGACGGGAGCGCGCAGGATCTCGCCCTGCGCTTCGCCCGCGACGGCGCCCGCCGGGAGATCGCGCCGCCGCGCGCCGCCGCGCTGGCCCCGACGCGATTCTGGCGGATGCCCCGCCCGACCCGCAGCGACGACGGGCAGGCGCGAGTGCTGCGGACCTTCGAGGACACGCCGTTCTATTCCCGCTCGCTGCTCTCCGCCCGGCTCGGAGGCGAGGCCGTCCGCCCGGTCCACGAGAGCCTGTCGTTGACCCGGCTGACCAACCCGCTCGTGCGCTTCATGCTGCCGTTCCGGATGCCGCGGGTGTTGGGGTGAGGCGCCCCTTCCGTGCGGAACCCCCTCTCTCCGCCGTGCGGGGAGAGGGCTTCGGCGACCTTGTCGTCGCCGGAGCGAGCCCCCAGGCGACTGTGAGGGGGCTTCCACGAAGAAGCCTCACCCGGCACCGCCCCCTCACCCCCGCGTCGATCCCTCCGGGATCGATCGCTCGGCTCGCCCCCGCCGAGGGGGCTCGCCCCTCTCCCCGCGCGCGGGGAGAGGGGATCCGTTGGGATCGGGGTGCTCATTCGAAAACCGGATGAGGCCGGAGCGGCCCCGCATCCGCGGGACTGCTCGCTCCCCCCTCAGTTCGCCCGCGCGACCTCCACGAGGTTGTCCGAAAAGGACGGCGCGTGGCCCATGTCGGTGAAGGCGGCCGACGAGATGCTGTTGACCGTGCCCTCGTTGAGCTGGCGCCAGTAGCCGAGCGTCGCCACCACGACGCCCGGCGTGACGTCCTCGGTGACGCGCGCCACGCCCTTGAAGGCGCCGCGCCCGTTGGCGACCTGCACCCGGTCGCCGTCCAGGATGCCCCGCGCCCCGGCATCCGCCGGGCTGATCATCACGAACTGCTCGCCCTGGCCGCGCTGCTTGTCCTCCATGTTCGCGTAGCAGGAGTTCAGGAAGTAGTGGCTCTTCGGCGAGACGATGTTGAGCGGGAAGCGCCTCGCCAGCTCCGGATCCGCCGCGTGCGATTCCCGCGCGCCGACATAGTCCGGCAGCGGGTCGAGGGCCTCGCCGGGCTGGAAGCCCTCGTACATCTGCCGGAAGGGCGGTGCGACGAAGTTCGTGGCGCCCTCCACCTTCAGCATGCACTTGCCGGTCGGCGTGGGGAAGTTGCCATCCTTATGCGGCGCCCGGTCGTCGGGCGTGCCGACCTTCAGGCGGGCGAAGCCGTGCTCGCGCATGTAGGCGAGGTCGTAGCCCTCACAGGCCGGCGAGGACCAGTCCACGTAGTGCTCCAGGCACTCCGCGTCCGACCACTTGAAATTCTCCTCCTCGAAGCCGAGCCGGGCGGCGAGCCGCCGGAAGATCTCGTTGTTGGGGATCGCCTCGCCCGGCGCCTCGGCGCACCGGGTGTTGTAGGTCAGGTAGAGGTGGCCCCAGGACAGGATCATGTCCTCCATCTCCGCCCCCATCGCGGCCGGCAGCAGGATGTCGGCGTAGGCGGCGGTGTCGGAGATGAAGTGCTCGGCCGAGACTAGGAACAGGTCCTCGCGCATCAGGCCCTGGACGATCTTGTCGGTCTCCGGCGCCTGCGTGACCGGGTTCGAGTTCCAGCACATCATCGACAGGATCGGCGGATCGAGCGGCATCTCGCCGGTGAGCGCGCGGCCGATCTGCAGGTTCGAGATCACCCGCGTGCCCTCCGGGATCAGGTCGGGCCGGCACATCACGTCGAAGCGGTAGGGGTGCTCCCAGACCGGGAACTGGGTGACGCCGCCGCCGACATGGCGCCACGCACCGGTGAGCGCCGGGATGCAGGTGACCGCCCGGATGGTCTGGCCGCCGCCGAAGTGCCGCTCCAGCGCCACGCCCATGCGGATGCCGACGGGCTGCTCGGTCGCCATCTCGCGGGCGAGCTTCCGGATGTCCGCAGCCGGCACGCCGGTGATCCCTTCCGCCCATTCGGGCGTGCGGGTGCTCGCCCGCTCCTTCAGCTCCGCGAAGCCGACCGTGTGGTTGTCGACGTAGTCCTGGTCGACGAGGCCCTGCGCGATGATGGAGTTGATCAGCGCCATGGCGAGCGCGCCGTCGGTGCCGGGCTTCGGGCGGATGTGCCAGTCGGCGGCCTTGGCGGTGCGGGAGGCGTAGGCGTCGATGACCACGACCTTGGCGCCCAGCTTCTGCGCGTCCTTCACGATGGCCCAGTGGTGCAGGTTCGTGCTGACCGAGTTGCAGGCCCAGATGACGATGTACTTGGAGTGGATGTAGCTCTCCGGATCGAGGCCCGCGGTGGGGCCGACCGTGAGGAGCCAGGCGGTGCAGGAGCCCTCGCCGCAGAAGGTCCGCTCGGTCACGGTGGCGCCGAGCCGGTTGAAGAAGGCGTCGCCCCCGTTCAGCCCGTGCACCAGCCCCTGGTTGCCGAGGTAGCTGTAGGGAACGATGGCTTGGGGTCCGTGCGCGTCGATGATCGCCCGCCAGCGGGTGACGATCTCGTCGAGCGCCTCGTCCCAGCTGATGCGCGCGAACTGCTTCGAGCCCTTCGGGCCGACGCGGCGCATCGGGTAGAGCAGCCGGTCCGGGTGGTAGTGGCGCTTCTCGTAGTCCTTCAGCTTCACGCAGAGGCCGCCGCGGGTCATCGGGTGGTCGGGGTTGCCGCGCACGCCGAGCAGCTCGCCGTCCCGCACCTCGAACAGCATTGAGCAGGTATCGGGGCAGTCGTGCGGGCAGGCGCCGTAGAAGACCTCGGAAAACGCCTCGGGCTTGACGATCTCGTTCATGGCTACCTCCCCGGCCGGCCTCGGGAACCGCGTTATTGTTCCGGTCTCCCGGCTCGGCACGGCAGCAGCGTACAATGAAAGGAAGAAAAGTTCTAATTCGGATCCTGCGGCCGCTCGGCAGGGCAACCGGGTGTCGGCGCGCGACGCGGGCAGACCGGCGCCGGGCCGTTCGGTGCGCCCGATCCTGTCCAGGCGCCCGGACGGCACTCGGCGCCGACCGGAATTTCGTTCCGTGATGTGACGTGCGTCCTGGCACGTCGCGCCGACGAGACGATCTCTATCTTCAGATCACGGAAGACGAAGTGGCTCGGAACAGGCCGGCCACGAAGCATTCAGGAGATGAAGACCACCATGAAGACCCGTGTCGCCGCCGCTCTCGCCGTTCTCATGCTCGGCGTCGCTGCCCCGGCCTCGTCTGCGATGGCCCTCTCCTATGGTGCGCCGCGCGACCATTACGGCGCACTCAACCCCTACGAGGTCGATGTGACCGGATCGATCGGCCGGACCGGCGTGCTGCGCGACCCGCGCATCTGCCCGATGAGCTCGGCCGCCGAGGGCAATGCCAACCAGCAGAACTTTCCCGTGCAGCAATACGGCCAGACCGCCGGTGGGAACCGCTGCTAAGGGGTGGGCCGGATGCAGAAGACCATGAAAGCGTTCTCCTACGGCATGATCGGCGCGTTCGTGGCCGGTCTCGGCCTGACGCTCTGGGGCTCGGCCGGCGTGCTCGCCGGCCTCTGAGCCACCGAGGTCGAGCAGAAAGCAGAGGAAGGGCCGCCCGCGGGCGGCCCTTTCGCGTGGACGGCCTTGCCGCTCACGGCAGCGCGGCGCGGGCTCGCGCGTCGCGGATCTCCCAGGTCTCGATGAGGTCGAGCGCGTGCAGCGCCCGGCCGCGCAGGTCCCACCAGGCCGGCAGTCTTCGCGCCGGGCCGGGCGCGCCCGCGACGGCCGCGACCAGGAAGGCAGTCTCCGGCAGTGGGGGTGCCCGCCCGAAGACGGGCGCGGCGCGCTCCGGCGCCGCCGCGCGGGCGAGCAGCGCGAGCTTGCGCGGCGTGCCGACCCGGGCGCGTGCGCCCACGGCGTCGTGCCCGTTCGCCGCCACCGCACGGCCGATCTCGGCGTAGATCAGGGCCGCCGCGCGGATCGCCGGGCGGCAATCGGCCGGCAGCCCCGCGATGCCGGCCTGCGCCCGCGCGTAGAGCCGGTCCGCCTCGGACAGCAGCCGCGCTACCACGCCGGCGAGCGCCGGCCCGTGGACCGGCGCGGCGAGCCACGCCTCCGGGTCGAGCCCGGCCTCGCGCATCCAGGCGAGCGGCAGGTAGAGGCGGCCGGCGCGCGCGTCCTCGCCGACGTCGCGGGCGATGTTGGTGAACTGCATCGCCACCCCGAGATCGCAGGCGCGGGCGAGCACGTTCGGGTCGCGCGAGCCCATGATCAGGGTCATCATCGCGCCGACCGTGCCGGCGACGCGCGCCGCGTAGGCGGTGAGCGCGGCCAGGTCGGCGTAGCGGCGGCCTTCCGCGTCCCAGGCAAGGCCTTCGAGGAGCGCGCGGGGCAGCGCCGGGGGAATCGCGTGCGCCTCCATCACCGCGGCGAGTGCCCGGTCGGCCGGGTGGTCGGCGGGCCGGCCCGAGGCGGCGCGGGTCAGCCGCCCGGCGAGGTGCTCCACCGCGGCGCCGCGGCTCTGCGCATCGCGCGCGCCGTCCACCGCGTCGTCGGCCAGACGGCAGAAGGCGTAGAGCCCGTAAGCCGGGTGCCGCACCCGGGCGGGCAGCAGCAGCGAGGCCGCGAAGAAGCTCTTCGAGCCCCCCCGGATCGCCGCCCGGCAGGCGGCGCGGTCGGCGGGGCTCGCCTCGGACTCGACCTCGGTCTTGACCTCAGACCTGGCGTGGGAGGCTGCTTGCATCGGGCACCAGCGCATCGAGGACACGGGCGGAGGAGAGGACGCCGGGCAGGCCGGCGCCCGGATGGGTGCCGGCGCCCACGAGGTAGAGGTTCTCGATCCCCTCGGAGCGGTTGTGCGGGCGGAACCACGCGGATTGCGTCAGCACGGGCTCCAGCCCGAAGCCGGAGCCGCGCACGCTGAGGAAGTCGTCGGCGAAGTCCTGGGGCGTCGTGACCCGCGAGGTGACGATGGACTCGGAGAGTCCCGGCAGCACGGTCGCCTCCAGCCGCGCGGCGATCCGCTGGCGGTAGGGCTCGGCGATGTGGGCCCAGTCCTGCCCGCCCGCGAGGTTCGGCACGGGCGAGAGCACGTAGAAGGCGTCGTGGCCGGGCGGTGCCAGCAGCGGGTCGGTCGCGGTCGGGCGGTGCAGGTAGAGGCTCATGTCCTCGGCCAGAACCTTGCGGTCGAAGATGTCGGCCAGCAGCTCCCGGTAGCGGGGCCCGAGCAGGATCGTGTGGTGGTCGACGCCCGGGTATTTCCGGCGCGTGCCGAAATACCAGACGAACAGCCCCATCGAGGAGCGCGCGCGGCCGAGCTTCTTTTGATTCCAGCGCCGGGCCTGCCCGGCCAGCAGCGTGCCGTAGGTGTAGGCGGAATCGGCGTTCGAGACGACGAGGTCGGCGGGGATCTCGGTGCCGTCGGCGAGCGCCACGCCGGTGGCGCGGGTCCCCGCCAGGGTGATCCGGGCGACCTCGGCCCCGCAGCACACGGCCCCGCCCTGGCCCCGGATCAGCCCGGCGAGGCCGTCCACCAGCCGGCCGGTGCCGCCCATGCAGAAATGAACGCCCCAGGCCCGCTCCAGATGGGCGATCAGCCCGTAGAGCGCGCTCGCCCGGAAGGGGTTGCCGCCGATGAGCAGCGGGTGAAAGCTGAAGACCTGGCGCAGGCGCGGGTCGCGGATGTGGCGAGCCACGACCGCGTGCAGGCTGCGGTGGCCTTGGAGGCGCAGGAGGTCGGGCGCAATCCGCAGCATGTCGCGGATCCGGCCGAAGGGCACGTGGCCGAGCTCCTCGAAGCCGATCCGGCAGACCTGCCGGCTGAAGGCCATGAAGCGCTCGTAGCCGGCGACGTCCGCGGGCGAGAGCCGCTCCACCTCCGCCCGCATCCGGGCGGGGTTGCCCGTGTAGGCGAAGTCCGTGCCGTCGTCGAAGCGGATCCGGTAGAACGGCTCCATCGGCACCAGCGCCACGTCGTCGGCGAGGCGCCGGCCGGCGAGCCGCCACAACTCCTCCAGCAGGAAGGGCGCGGTGACGATGGTGGGGCCGGCATCGAACGTGAAGCCGTCCTGCCGGTGCACCCGGGCGCGCCCACCGGGCTGGTCCAGCCGCTCCAGCACCGTGACCCGGTAGCCCCGCGCGCCCAGCCGCACCGCCGCCGCGAGCCCGCCGAAGCCGGAGCCGATCACCAGCGCGTGCGGCCGCGGATCGGTGCGGTTCTGTGAAGCCGGCTTGTCGACGAGTGTCAACATAGGATGACAGTATGGGCGGGAACGGTGCGGTGCAAGCGCGGATTTCATCCCATCGCTGCTCGAAGGCCTGGGCCCGATGCCCGGAACCACCAGCGCGGCTCAAGCGGACGCGCTGCCCTGCGGCGGGCCGTCATCAAGGATCAGCGCCGCGGCGCGAGCCGGATCCTCCTCGTGGGCGAGATGGCCGAGGCCGCGGATCAACTCGACCCGGGTGCCGGGCAGCCGGTCGCGCAGCTGAAAGGCGTCCTCCGGGCGGATCGCCCGGTCGTTGCCGCCGACGACGAGCAGGAGCGGCACGGCGAGCCGGCCGAGGTCGCGGTCGAGGGCGGCGAGGTCCCAGTTCGCCATCATGCCGAGCGCGCCGCGCACATGGCCGGGCTTGGCGAACAGGCGCCGGTAATACGCCACCCCGGCCGCGTCGAGCCGCGAGCCGGTGCCGGCGATCAGCCGCTCGACCGCGGCCCGGTCCGCGCTCCAGGCGAAGAGCCGCGGGGTGAACGGATTGAGGAACAGCGCCCGCGCCATGGCGGGAAACAGCAGGCTGCCCGCCCCCGGGAAGGGCGCCAGCGCGCCGTTGAGGGCGACGATTCGGTCCGGGTGAAGCGCGCCGTCGAGGCACATCCGCGCGAGGATCGCCGCCCCGGCCGAGTGCCCGGCGACGCGGGCAGGCTCGGCGCCGAGCGCCCGCAGGAGATCCGCCACGGCCGCCGCCATGCCCGGCAGGGAGAGGCGCCCCGGCGGCAGCGGGTCGCTGAATCCGTGGCCGGGCAGGTCGGGCACCAGCACCCGGTGGGTGTCGGCGAGGCGCGGCGCGACGTCCCGGAACGAGTGGCTCGCCGCCCCGGTGCCGTGCAGGAGCAGCAGGACGGGGGCGTCCGCGGCGCCGAATTCCTGCAGATGCCAGGTGAGGCCGCCCGCCGCGACAAAGCGGCTGGCCGTGCGGTTCGGCCAGTCGGCGCCCTCCCGCGACCAGTCCGGGCGGTCCGGGTCGCGGCGCGCGCTCACGCGCCGGCGTTCCGCGCGGCTGCGGCGAGCGCCGCCGCGTCGGCGCGGGGCAGGGTGGCGTAGCGGGCGCCCGCGGCCGCGGCCAGCGCCCGCGCGCCCTCCCCGGCCGCGCCGGTATCGAGCACGAGCACCGGCAGGCCGAGGGCACCGAGCATCCGGGCCGCGTCCTCCGCGTCGGCCCGCGCGGCCGCGCGACCGGCCATCCTGGAGCGGGCGACGTTGGCCCGCCCGTCGGTGAGCACCACCACCACCGGCCGCCCCCCGCCCCGGGCCACCCCGCGGGCGAGGCCTGCGGCGACGTCGAGGCCGGCGGCGAGCGGCGTGCCGCCGCCGCCGGGCAGCCCGGCGAGATCGCGGCGCGCCCGGGCCAGCGCCCGGGTCGGCGGCAGGACGATCTCGGCGCCGGCCCCCCGGAACGCCACCAGCGCCACCCGGTCGCGGCGGGCATAGGCCTCGGCCAGCATCAGCTCGACGGCGCCCTTGGTCTCGGCGAGCCGCTCGCGCGCGGCCGAGCCGGAGGCGTCGACGCAGACGATCGTGGTGGTCTCCGGCGCCCGCACGAGGCGGCGCACGCGCAGGTCCGAGGCCCGGACGCGGATCGGCTGCGGGCCCGGCCGCAGGCGCTGCCAGGGGGCGGCGGCGCGCAAGGTCGCCAAGAGGTCGAGCCGGCCCCGGCGCGGGTCGCCGGGCCGCGCGCCCGCCGGGCGGCCCCGGCGGGGATCGGGCGCCCCCGCGCCGAAGCGGCCGGCCCGTGCGGCGGGGGCCGCCCGGGGCGCGGCGCCCGCGAGTTTCGCGAGGAGGTCCGCGGGAATCGCGGCGCGTGCGGCGGCCAGTACGACGTCCTCGGGCGCGGCGGAGGCGTCGTCTGGTTCGTCGTCCGGCGGGGGCTCGGGCGCGGATCCGTCCCGGTCCTCGTCTTGAGCCTCGTCCTGCGGGACCTCGGCCGGGTCCGGTGGCGCCTCCGGGACCGGCAGGCAGGTCGCCCGCGGCGCGAGGACGAGGCGCGCGGCCTCGGCCAGCGCCCCCGCGTCCGGCGCGCCCGTTCCGGCGATCCGGCGCGCGACCCGCAGGGCGAGGAGCGAGCCCCGCGGCGAGGCGATGCCGAGTGCGGCGGCGGTGGTGCAGAGGGTGGCGACGGGATCGGTTGCCGGATCGCCGGGCGTCTCCTGGGTCAGGTCGCGCTGAGGTCCTTCGTTGCTTACGCCGGCCCCCACCACTCCCCCTCCCCCCTCCGCGGGGGAGGGTGGCCCGCGAAGCGGGTCGGGAGAGGGGAACCACGCTTCTGATTGGGGCACTGCCCTTCGTGAAGGTCGCCCCCGTGCCGGAAGCTGGGGTCCCCTCTCCCGACCCTCGCTGACGCGAGGGCCACCCTCCTCCGCAGAGGGGGGAGGGAATGCGCGGGGGCCGTCGGCCCGAGAGGCGGGCACGCAGTCGTCCGCGGAGGCGTGCGCGTCCGGCGCTTGCGTCTCCCCCAGCCCGATCCCGTCGAGATCGATCCGGAAAGCGAGGCGGTCGGCCAGCCCCTCCGGCACCGTCTCGTCCCCCTCCCCCTCGTCGAGCAGAACCAGCCCGATCCGGGCTGGGAGGCGGGCGCCGATCCCGTCGCGCTCGACCGCGACCGCACCGGTGTCGAGCGCGGCCGCGAGGCGTGCGGCCGTGGCGGGGCTCATGCGCTCGGCCATCGCCACCACCAGCACGCCGCCATCGGCCTCCGCCAGCAGGCCGCGCCCGAGCACGGGGCGCCCGAGCGCCAGGGTCGCGGGCAGGTCGAGCCCGCCGATCAGCCGGTCGTCGCCGGTCCCAGGCGGCAGGCGGCGCAGGGGTCGGGCGTCCAGCGCGACCCGCAGGGCCTCGAGCCAGCGCTCCCGCACCGGCCCGGCGCCCGCCCGCACCACGACGCCGCCGAGCTCGTGGGGGGCCGCTGCCAGGAGGGCTGCGACCCGCAGGGCGGTGGCCCAGGGCGCTTCCTGATACGCTTCCCCTTGAGCATGGCTCATCGGTGCCGCGCAAGGCGCAGGTCCCCTCTCCCGTGCCGGAGAGGGAGCGCGTGAAGGTTCCGGCGCGTGCCCGGATGCCGCCTGTTCCGGTAGGGCGCCCGCCTCGGACGGTGACGCCTGCCCGCTCACGCCGAAAACACCTCCGCCACCGCCCGCGCGACACGGGCGGTCGAGCCGGCCTCGTCCAGCGGGTTGCGGCGCAGGCGATGGCGCAGGGCGGCGGGGGCGACGCGCGCCAGATGCCCGTCGTCGACCGTCCCGGCACCGTCGAGGGCGGCGAGCGCGCGGGCGGCGCGCATCAGGGTCAGCTCGCCGCGCAACCCGTCGGTGCCGAGCGCGAGGCAGAGCCGGGCGGCCTGCTCCAGGGCGGCGTCCGGCACCGCGACCGCGCCGAGCCGGGCGCGGGCCGCCAGGATCGTCTCACGGGTCGCCCGCTCGGCGGCGGCGTGGGCGGCGTGGAAGCCCGCCGGATCCCGCTCGAAGGCGTCCCGGGCGCGCACCACCGCGACCCGGGTCGGGATGTCGGCGGGCGTCGCGACCTCGCAGGCCAGCCCGAACCGGTCGAGGAGCTGCGGGCGCAGCTCCCCCTCCTCCGGGTTGCCGGAGCCGACGAGGACGAAGCGGGCCGGGTGGCGCAGGGACAGCCCCTCGCGCTCGACCGTGTTGATCCCTGAAGCCGCCACGTCGAGCAGGAGGTCCACGAGGTGGTCCTCCAGGAGGTTGACCTCGTCGATGTAGAGGAAGCCGCGGTTGGCCCGGGCGAGCAGCCCCGGCTCGAAGGCCCGCTCGCCGCGGGTGAGCGCCCGCTCCAGATCGAGCGCGCCGACGACGCGGTCCTCGGTGGCGCCGAGCGGCAGGTCGACCACCGGCACGGCCCGCGTCTCCGCCCGGCGCGGGGCCCCGCGCGCGCAGTGCGGGCAGGCGGCGGCCGGCGCTTCGGGATCGCAGGCATAGGGGCAGCCGGCGACCGCCCGCATCGGCGGCAGCAGGGCGGCGAGCGCCCGGATCGCGGTGGACTTGCCGGTGCCGCGGTCGCCCAGCACCAGCACGCCGCCGATCAGCGGATCGACCGCCGCGATCAGCAGCGCCTCGCGCATCGCGTCCTGGCCGACGATGGCCGAGAAGGGGAAGACGGGTGCGGGCACGGGGGTGGTGCCGCCCGAGACGGACGCGGATTCGAAGGCGATGTCCGGCTCGCCGTCCCGGTGCCGTGCGGTCACGCTGTCCATCGGCGTCGCTCCTGGTTCACTGCCGCAACTCTCCCTCCCCCCGCAGGGGGGAGGGAGCGCGTCGCGCCCTCACTCCGCCGCCCGCCGCTCCACGCCCATCCGCGCCCAGATCAGCGACAGCGCCGCCACCAGATGCGCGATGTCGGCGTCCGTGTGCAGCGGCGAGGGGGTGATGCGCAGGCGCTCGGTGCCGCGCGCGACCGTCGGATAGTTGATCGGCTGCACGTAGATCCGGAACTCGTCCAGCAGCGTGTCGGAGATCGCCTTGCAGAGCACGGGGTCGCCGACCATCACCGGCACGATGTGGCTGTCATTCGGCAGGACCGGGATCCCGGCCCGCGTCAGCGCCGCGCGGGTGCGAGCGACCCGGTCCTGGTGGCGGGCGCGCTCGGCGCCGCTCGCCTTGAGGTGGCGGATGCTCGCCGCCGCCCCCGCCGCGACCGCGGGCGGCAGCGAGGTGGTGAAGATGAAGCCCGAACTAAAGCTCCGCACGAAGTCGCAGAGCTTCGCCGAGCCCGTGATGTAGCCACCGTGCACGCCGAAGGCCTTGCCGAGCGTCCCCTCGATCACGTCGAGCCGGTCCGCGAGGCCGTCGCGCTCCGAGATGCCCCCGCCCCGCGCGCCGTAGAGGCCGACCGCGTGCACCTCGTCGAGGTAGGTGAGCGCCCCGTGTCCTCCAGCCACGTCGCAGATCTCGGCGATCGGCGCGATGTCGCCGTCCATCGAGTAGACCGACTCGAAGGCCACGATCTTCGGCCGGGCCGGGTCGACGAGGCGGAGCTTCGCGTCGAGGTCGGCCGGGTCGTTGTGGCGGAAGATGTGGCGCTCGGCGCGGCTGGCTCGGATGCCCTCGATCATCGAGGCGTGGTTCTCCGAATCCGAGAACACGGCGCAGTGGGGCAGCCGGGCGGCCAGCGTGCCCAGCGCCGCCCAGTTCGAGACGTAGCCCGAGGTGAAGAGGAGCGCCGCCTCCTTGCCGTGCAGGTCGGCGAGCTCGGCCTCCAGCACAACGTGCGCGTGGTTGGTGCCCGAGATGTTGCGGGTGCCCCCGGCGCCCGCCCCGCAGCGGTCGATCGCCTCGTGCATCGCCGCCAGCACGTCCGAGTGCTGGCCCATGCCCAGATAATCGTTCGAGCACCAGACCGTGACGGGGCGCGTGCCCTCCGGGTGGTGGTGCGTCGCCCGCGGGAAGGCGCCGGCGCGCCGCTCCAGCTCGGTGAAGACCCGGTAGCGGCCCTCGCCGCGCAGGCCCGCGATCTCGGCGCCGAAGAAAGCTTCGTAGTCCATGGGCCGCGTCTCCCCTGCTGGTTGTTGTCTCGCCGGTTGTTGGCTTGCCGGTCGTTGCCTTGCCATCACGCCCCCTCCCCGGCCGGTCCGGCCTCGGTCGCGGCGGATTTCCCCGCCTCCGGCAGGCTCCAGCGCCAGAGCGCGGCGGCCGGCAGGGGCAGCATCAGGAACCAGTGCTCCAGCACCGCCAGCGCGGTGAGCGTGGCCACCAGCGCCAGCCCGGTGCGGGCCTGTCCGGCCTCGGCCCCGAGCGCCGCCGCTCCGAGCAGCACGGCGGCCGCGGTCCCGAGGCTCACGGAGAGCGGGAACAGCCCGTTCATCGCGCGCTGGCGCAGGTAGCAGGCGAGGTAGCCGAGATGCGCGGGCAGGAATTCGAGCTGGAGGTTGCGCACCCCCAGGAACAGGTTGAGCCGGGCCGAGGCGTTCATCAGCACCAGGACGGCGTAGGTCCATAAGCCGACCCGGTTCGGCTCGCCCCAGACCAGGCAGAGGATGACCAGGCCCCCGGCCAGGATCGCGAATTCGTGCCAGAGGCTGGTGGCGAGCGCCGCCAGGAACCGGTCGAGCCCCCGCGCGGAGGGTGGGCAGGCCACGGGCCGCGGGCCGGAGACGAAGCCCATGTAGTAGGCCATCTCCTGCCAGCCCCAGACCGCGAGCGCGGCCAGGAAGCCCGCATAGGCGGCCGCCTCGGACGGATCGCCCGCGCTCCGCCCGATCGTCCAGAGCGCGCCCGCCAGCACCAGCGTGGCGCCGCCCAGGCTCCAGGCGTGGGTGCGCCGGGGCAGGTGCTGCAGCGCCAGGATCAGCCCGGTGGAGAACCACCAGGCCACGAGCGCGAGGACGACCGGGAGGGCGAGCGCCGGCATCGGGACCCCTACCAGACCGGGTTCAGGCGGATGTCGGCGGGCATCGCGTTCTCGCGCACCGGCAGCAGGTAGAGCCGCGCGAAGGTGAGCGCGCCGCGCGCCGCGTGCCAGCCCTGCGCCAGCCGGCCCGCAATCCCGCCGCGGGCTCGGGCCCCGTCGATGCCCCGCGCGCAGGCGAGCAGCCGGTCGAGCCCCGCCCGGAAGCGCGGGTCGTCGAGGTCGAGGAGCACCGGGAAGGTCTGGCGCGCGATCTCCTGGGTGATGCGGAAGACCCGGAAATCGTAGTCGGTCGGGTCGATGCCGAGCGCGGCGTGGAAGGCCGGGCGGTGATGGTCGCGCACGTACATCGTGGCGAAGACCGCGAGCAGGAAGAAGCGGATCCAGAGGCGGTTGCGCCCGCTGGTCAGCTTGGGATTGGCCCGCATCAGGAGCGCGAAGGCCTCGCCGTGGCGGAACTCGTCGTTGCACCAGAGCTCGAACCACTTGAAGATCGGGTGGATGCGCCGGTCCGGGTGCCGCTCCAAGTGGCGGAAGATGGTGATGTAGCGCGCGTAGCCGATCTTCTCCGAGAGATACGTCGCGTAGAAGATGAACTTCGGGCGGAAGAAGGTGTATTTCTTCGTCTTCGTCAGGAAGCCGAGGTCGACGCCGATGCCGAAGTCCTTCAGCGTGTCGTTGATGAAGCCGGCGTGCCGCGCCTCGTCCCGGCTCATGAAGCCGAACAGCTCGCGGATGTCCTTGTTCTTGGCGCGCTTCCTCATCTCGGCGTAGAGCACGCAGCCCGAGAATTCCGCGGTGATCGACGAGACCAGGAAGTCGAGGAACTCCTTCCGGAGTTCCGGATCCATGTGCGAGAGGTCGCAGTCGAACTCCGCGTTGCGGATGAAGTGGCGCTTGTTCGGGTCGGAGCGGAGTTCGGCGATCAGCACGTCCCACTGGGCGCGCACCGGCTCGACGTCGGTGCGGTCGAGCTCCTCGAAATCGGTGGTGTAGAAGCGCGGGGACAGGAACGTCGTCTCCTGCGCGGCGCGGGTGGACTCGTTCATCGGCAGCTTCGGCACGGGCTGGCCGGGGACAGGCTGGCCGGGGACCGGTTGGACCTGAGCGGGATGGACGTGCGCGTTCACAGGCTCCTCCTCTCGGAAAAGCTCACCTCGTAGAGCTCGGTCAGCTCGAGATGGGCGATCAGCTTGGTCCAGGCGCGCTCCAGCCGCGAGGCGCGCGAGACGGTGGCCTGGCGGCGCACGACCAGTCGCTCGCCGTAGGGAACGGAATCGGGGGAATCGTGCACCGTCACCGCGTCGCCGGGCTCGATCTCGAAGCCGGCCTCCAGGGTGACGTGGGCGTGCAGGCTCTCGGGCGTCTGCTCGATCTCGACGGTGCAGGGCACCTCGACCTCGGTTCGGGTGAGCCAGCTCATCGTTGCGCCTCCTCTAGGATCCGCCCGAAGGCGGCGGCGTTGGTCGGGCCGAAGGCCTGGAGCGCCACGGTCCGGCCGGTGGACGCGTCCTCGAGGGCGAGGCGCCCGTCGGCGTAGCGCACGAGGCGGAAGGGCGCCTCGGGGCCCAGCCCCTCGCGCTGGCGGGCCTGGGCGAGGCCGCGCAGCGTGCCGCGGACAAAGCCGTCCTCGCCAGGGCGGATGGTCGCCACGACGCGCAGGCTGCCGGCCTCGCGCAGCGCGACCGAGCCGTCGTCCCGGTCCTCAGCCCGGAAGGCGAGCGCGGCGGCCGGCCGGGCCTCGATCTCGGGCGGCGCGGCCACGGGCGGGCCGCGGCCGGCCAGCACGGCCACCAGCACGAAGGCCAGGAGGCCGCCGGCTCCGAGGAGCACGGGCCCCGGGCCGGAGCCCAGGATCTCGGAATGGGCGGGCGGCGCGCGCATACGCCCTACTCCGCGGCGACGAGGCGGCCGGGCGCGGCCCGGCCGGGGCGCGCCACGATCACCGGCACGTGGGCCGGGGCAGTGCCGGGCGCGATGCCGGCCTCCTGGCCCGCGAGGGTTGCGGCGTCCCGCGCCTCGGCGAGCGCGCGGGCCAGGATCGCGGCGGTGGCGGTCGCCCCCGGCACGCTGCGCAGCATCGGCTCGGGCTGGGTGACCCGCCAGGGCCGGGCGTGCGGCCAGAGCTGCAGGTAGGCGATGCGGGCGGCGGGCTTCAGCCGCAGGGGCACGTCTCCGCTGCCGTCGCCGAAGAGGCGCAGGTCTGCGCTCTCCACCTCACCGAAGGGCAGGTTGTAGGTGACGGGCAGCGCGATGCCGATCTGGAGCACGAGGCGCCGGTTCGTCACCGTGTAGAGCGTGGTGCGGTGGGCCACGTAAGCGAGGGCGCCGAGGAGGGCGAGCGCCAGGCCCAGCACGCCGACGAGCGCGGCGGCCGTGCCGGCCGGGTTCTGGGCCACCGCCACGACGCCGATCCCGCAGAGGCCGAACCAGAGCCCGACGAGGGGAGCGTGGAAGACGCGCAGCCAGAGGCCGCGGGTCGTCGGCGCGCCCTGCCAGAGGATGCGCTCGCCCGGGGGCAGCGGCCCCGGCAGGCCCCGGGGCGTGCCCTCGGGCAGGAAGTCGCTGTGCGCGCTCACAGCAGGGGCTCCGCGCGTGCGGGCGTGGCGTAGAGCGTGCCGGCGCCGAAATAGGCCATGATCCGCTCCTCCTCCCAGAGGGTCACCGAATCCGGATCCTTCGTGGTCGGGATGTCGGCGAACTGCTCGCCGAGAAGGGCCTCGGTGGTGACGTTCCGGCCGAAGAGCGGTCCGCGGCAGAAGGTGACCGGCATCAGCCGCCGCCCGCCGCCCGGCAGCTCCACCTCGTAGTAGCGCACGAAGGACTCGCCCCGATCGACCCAGAGATCGACCACGACGCCCGCGAGCTTGCGGTCGGCACCCACCACCGTGCGGCCGATCGGGTTCGGCCCGTCCTCGTGAACCACGAAATGGTCGGCGACCCGCAGGGGCACGATCCGGTACTCCCCGTCCCAGGTGCGGTCGTGCTCGTCGTGGCGCGGCGCGTAGGAGCCGGGTCCGACACCGGCCCGGAGCGAGGTGTCGGTGCGCTCGTAGGGCGCGCCCGGCCAGGGCTCGACCTTGCGGCTCGGCACCTCGGTGTCGACCGCGACGTTGGTCTGGGGCGCCCACATCGTGTGGCCGCTGGTGAGGCGGAACGCCTTCGGACTCGGGATCAGGATCGGGTCCGGCGCCTTGAGGCGGCCGACCGCCTCGTTCTCCAGGGGATAGCCCTCGCGCCGGTCCTCGCGGCGCAGGTAGAAGACCAACCCCGCGAAGAAGAGCCAGAAGGCGTAGAGCACCACCTGGGCGACGTCGAGGTAGCTGGTCAGTCCCCCGATCGGGACGGCGTTCGGCAGAGCGGTCGGCATTGTGGCGTCCTCCCCTCTTCAGGCGGGTCGTTCGTTCAGGCGGGTGCGGTCCCGGCCCGCGACGGGGCCGGGAGCGTGCGTGCGGACCAGGGGCCCGAGGGCGACGAGGGCGCCGAAGAGCAGCGCGATCTCGACGTGGTAGACGATGAGGTAGCCGCTGGCGGGCCCGTCCAGCCCCTCGCCGAACGCCCCGGTGCGGGCGAGCGCGCCGCCCGCATCCCGCACGAGGCCGCCCGCCGCGATGGCGAGGCCCGCCGCGCTCGCCTGGGCGGCGCCCCAGGCGCCGAGCGCGAGGCCGGTCTCCTCGGGGCCGGCCGCATTCATCGCGGCGGTCAGCGTGCCGTGGGCGAAGAGCCCGCCGCCGAGCCCGATCAGCGCGACGCCGGTTCCGAAGAGACGGGCGGAATCGAGCGGGCTCGCGAAGGTGACGGCCGAGAAGGCCAGGATGCCGATGCCGCAGCCGGCCGCCGCGACGCGGAACGGGTCGCCCCCACGGGCGAGCCAGCGCGCGGCGAGCCAGAGGCCGATGCCGCCGCCTGCCGCCAGGATCGCGGTGAGCGCCGTGGTGGCGGCGACCGAGAGGCGCAGGATCTCGCCGCCATAGGGTTCGAGCAGCACGTCCTGCATCGAGAACCCGGCCGTGCCGAGCCCGATCGCCACGAGCCGCCGCCGCGCCCGGCCGGTCCCTGCGTAGCCGCGCCAGGATTCCGAGAAGGCCGGGCGCGATGACGCGGCACGGGTGCGGGCGGGGGCGCGCGGCTCCTGCTTCCAGAGGGCGATGCCGTTGAGCAGCATCGTGAGCAGCGCCGCGCCCTGGATCACCTGGATCAGCCGCACGGGGGAGAAGTTCGCCAGCAGCAGCCCGAACAGCACGGCGCTCGCCATCATGCCGGCCACCAGCGCGGCGCAGAGGAGCGCCACCACCCGCGGGCGGGCCCGGGCCGGGGCGAGGTCGGTGGCGAGCGCGAGGCCCGCGGTCTGGACGGTGTGGAGGCCGGCGCCGACGAGCAGGAAGGCGAGCGCGGCCGCCGCGTCCCCGACCCAGAGCGGGCCGGTGGTGTCGCCCGACAGGATCAGCAGGGCGAAGGGCATGATGGCCAGCCCGCCGAACTGCAGCAGCGTGCCGAACCAGATGTAGGGCACCCGCCGCCAGCCCAGCACCGAGCGGTGCGTGTCCGAGCGGAAGCCAACCAGCGCCCGCAAGGGGGCGAAGACGAGCGGCAGCGCCAGCATCGCGGCGACGACCGAGGCCTGGACCTTCAGCTCGACGATCATCACCCGGTTGAGCGTGCCGATGAGCAGCACCGCGGCCATGCCGACCGTGACCTGGAACAGCGCGAGCCGCAGAAGACGGCCGAGGGGCAGTTCGGGCGTCGCCGCGTCCGCGAAGGGCAGGATCGCGGGGGTCAGGCGCATCAGGGCGCGGGTGATATTTTGGGTTGGGGCGGTCACGACGGTCGCCCCTTCTGATCCCCTCTCCCCGCTTGCGGGGAGAGGGCCGCGGCGACCTCGTCGTCGGCGCGGCGAGGTGGCAGCCGAGGGTGAGGGGGCGATGCCGGAGGAGCCTCCTCCGTCGAAGCCCCCTCACCCCCACGTCGATCCCTACGGGATCGATCGCTCGGCTCGCCCCCGACAAGGGGGGATCGCCCCTCTCCCCGCGTGCGGGGAGTGGGGTGGCGCTCAAGCGCGATCGCGTTGGAGAGGTAGAAGCCGCTGTCGATCCGCCGCGTGCGTGCCACCGCGAAGTCCGACAGCGCCGGCTCCCCGGCGATGCGCCGCCGCAGCCCCCCTTCCGTGATCGGCACGATGGCGGGCGCCCGGTCGGCCTTCGGGAAGAGCTTTCCGGCCGCGTGCATCAGCGTGAGGAGCGCGGTGCGCGGCGCCACCGTGAGGAGGAGCGAGCCCGAGGTGCGGGGCGCGAGCGCTGCGAGCGCCCGCACGATGTCGGCGGCGCGGTAGTGGATCAGCGAATCCATCGCCACGACGTGGTCGAAGCGCCCGAGCGCGGGATCGAGCATGTCGCCGACCCGGAAATCGATGCGTCCGGGCCCGGGGATCTCCGGCAGGCGCTCGCGGGCGAGGTCGACCAGGGTCGGGGAGACGTCGACCGCCACCACCGCGGCGCCGCGGCGCGCGGCCTCGACGGCGAGCGCGCCGGTGCCGCAGCCGGCATCGAGAAGCCGGGCGCCGGTCAGATCCTCCGGCAGCCAGGCCAGCAGGTTGTCCCGCATGGCGTCCCGGCCCGCCCGCACCGTGGCGCGGATCCGGCTCACCGGCGCGTCCGAGGTCAGCCGGGCCCAGGCCTCGGCCGCGGTGCGGTCGAAATAGGTGGTCAGCTCGCCCCGGCGGGCGTCGTAGGTGGTGCCGCCGCTCATCAGTCGAACCCCAGGAACTCGAAGAGGTCGCGGTCCTTCATCGGCGCGGCCTCGCAGGGCTCCACCCCGGACCAGAGCGCCTCGGCGAGCCGCATGTACTCGTCGGTCACTGCGCGCAGTTCCGGCGTCTCATCCATCTCGAAGAGCGTCGCCTTCTTCAGGCGCGAGCGCCGCACCACGTCGAGATCGGGGAAGTGCGCGAGGCGCCGCAGGCCGGTGGCCGCGTTGAAGCGGTCGATCTCGTTGGTGGCCGCCGAGCGGTTGGCGATGACGCCGCCGATCCGCACGCCGTAATTCTTCGCCTTGGCCTGGATCGCCGCGACGATCCGGTTCATCGCGAAGATCGAGTCGAAGTCGTTGGCCGTGACGATCAGCCCCCGGTCGGCGTGCTGGAGCGGCGAGGCGAAGCCGCCGCAGACCACGTCGCCCAGCACGTCGAAGACCACCACGTCCGTGTCTTCGAGCAGGTGATGCTCCTTGAGGAGCTTCACCGTCTGGCCGACCACGTAGCCGCCGCAGCCGGTGCCGGCGGGCGGCCCGCCCGCCTCGACGCACATCACGCCGTTGTAGCCCGGCACCACGAAGTCCTCGGGGCGCAGCTCCTCGGAGTGGAAGTTCACCGCCTCCAGCGCGTCGATCACGGTGGGGGCGAGGCGCTTGGTCAGCGTGAAGGTCGAGTCGTGCTTCGGGTCGCAGCCGATCTGCAGGACCCGCTTGCCGAGCTTGGAGAACGCCACCGAGAGGTTCGAGGAGGTGGTGGACTTGCCGATGCCGCCTTTGCCGTAGACGGCGAAGACCTTGGCGCCCTCGATCTTGAGGTTCGGGTCGAGCGAGACCTGGAGGCTGCCCTCCTCCCGTCGCGGCACGGGGTTGCGGATCGCGATGTTCATGCGGCGACTCCCGGCGTGGCGTTCGCGAAGACCCCCTCCAGCCGGTCCTCCAGCTCCTCCTCGGCGCGCGCCAGCGCGTCGCGGGTGGCCGGGTCCGGCGTCCAGAAGCCGCGACGGTGCGCCTCGATCAGGCGGCTCGCGACCTTCGCGGAGGCGGTGGGGTTGAGTTCGGAGAGGCGGGCGCGCATCGCGTCGTCGAGCACGAAGGTCTCGGTGATGCGCTGGTAGATCCAGGGCTGGACCGCGCCCGCGGTGGCCGACCAGCCGACCGTGTTGGTGAGCGTCGCCTCGATCTGGCGCACGCCCTCGTAGCCGTGGCCCAAGAGGCCCTCGTACCATTTCGGGTTGAGCATGCGGGTGCGCGTCTCCAACGCCACCTGCTCGGGCAGCGAGCGCACGCGGCCCTCCCCGCGGGTCTGGTCGCTGATGTAGATCGGCACCGCCGCGCCCTTGGCGCGCGCCACCGCCCGCCCGACGCCGCCGAGCCCGTCGAAATAGTGGTCGACGGAGGTGACCCCGAGCTCGACCGAGTCGAGGTTCTGGTAGGCGAGATCGACCCGGGCCAGCACCGCCTGCATCAGGGCGCGCTGCGGGGCGGGCTTGCCGGTGCGGCCGTACGCGAAGGACTTGCGGCGCGAGAACGCCTCGGTCAGCTCCGCCTCGTCGTCCCAGCGGCCCGATTCGACCAACTGGTTGACGTTGGCGCCGTAGGCCCCCTCCGCGTTCGAGAAGACGCGGAGCGCCGCCGTCTCGAGGTCGCAGCCCTGCTCGGCCTGGATCGCCAGCGCGTGCTTGCGCACGAAGTTTTTTTCGACGGGCTCGTCGGCGGTGGCGGCAAGGTAACTTGCCTCGGCGATCAGCTTCGTCTGGAGCGGCAGCAGGTCGCGAAAGATGCCGGAGAGCGTGACCACCGCGTCGATGCGCGGGCGGCCGAGCTGTTCCAGCGGGATCAGCGTCGCGCCGGCCAGCCGCCCGTAGCCGTCGAAGCGGGGCGCCGCGCCGACGAGCGCCAGCGCCTGCGCGATCGGGCCGCCCTCGCTCTTCAGGTTGTCGGTGCCCCAGAGCACCAGCGCGACGCTCTCCGGATAGGGCTGCCCGTCCGCCCGGTGGCGGGCCAGCACGCGGGCGACCTGGGCGGCCCCGTCGGCCACCGCGAAGGCGGAGGGCAGGCGGTAGGGGTCGAAGCCGTGGAGGTTGCGGCCGGTGGGCAGGATCGCCGGGTTGCGCAGCAGGTCGCCGCCCGGGACCGGGGCGACGAAGCGCCCGTCCAGCGCCCGCAGCAGCCCGGTCATCTCCTCGGAGGTGGCGAGCTGCCGGTCGAGCGCCGCCAGATCCGCGAAGGCGGCGCGCAGGGCCTCGCTCGGGGGCAGGCCGGCGCGGGTAAGCGCGGCCTCCGCCCCCTCCCCGGCCGCGAGCGCCGCGAGCGCGGCGCGGTCGGGCTTGAGCCCGTGCGAGGCCTCGGCCAGGGCCGCCAGCAAATCCACGCGCTCGGGCTCGGACAGCCCCTCGCCCAGCACGTGCAGGCCGTGCGGGATCAGGGTCTGCTCCAGCTCGTCGAGCGCGACGCGCAGGGCCTCGACGGGGGCCGGGTCGCCGGTCCAGGCGGGCTCGGCCGGGACGAGGTCGAGGGCGGCGCCCTGGGACTGTATCACCGCGGCCAGAGCCGCCCGCTCGTGCGCGGCTTCCGGCGGCAGGGCGCGCCAGCGCTCCAGCCCGGCGCGCAGGTCCACGAGGCCGCGGTAGAGCCCGGCCGCCGCGAGGCTCGGCGTCAGGTAGCTCACCAGCGTCGCGGCCGAGCGGCGCTTGGCGAGCGTGCCCTCGGACGGGTTGTTGGCGGCGTAGAGGTAGACGTTGGGCGTGGCGCCGATCAGGCGCTCGGGCCAGCAGGCGGCCGACAGCCCGGTCTGCTTGCCGGGCATGAATTCGAGCGCCCCGTGCGTGCCGAAATGCAGCAGCGCGTCGGCGCCGAAATCCTCGCGCAGCCAGCGGTAGAAGGCCGAGAAGGCGTGGGTCGGCGCGAAACCCTGCTCGAACAGGAGCCGCATCGGATCGCCCTCGTAGCCGAAGGCTGGCTGCACCCCGACGAAGACGTTTCCGAACTGCGCCCCGAGCACCAGGATCGCGCGGCCGTCGCTCTGGTGGCGGCCGGGCGCCGGGCCCCACTGCGCCTCGATCTCGGGCAGGTGCGGCTCGCGGGCGACGTGGTCGTCGGCCGCGATGCGGGCGTGGACGTTGGCCGGCGTGCCGTAGCGCTCCGCGTTCCCGCCGAGGATTTTTTGTCTCAGGGCGTCGGCGCTCTCGGGCACCGCCACGTCGTAGCCGTCCGCCTTGAGGGCTTTCAGGGTGTTGAGGAGCGAGGCGTAGACCGAGAGGAAGGCCGCCGAGCCGGTGGCCCCCGAATTCGGCGGGAAGTTGAACAGCACGACGCCGAGCTTGCGCGCCGCCTTCGGGGTGCGCCGCAGGGCGACGAGCCGGGCGACGCGCTCGGCCAGCCGGGCGGCACGCTCCGGATGGGCCCGCATGTCGCGGGCGTTGTCGGCCCCCGACGCCGAGGAGCGCCCGCCGAACACCATCGGTGCGGTGGCGCCGTCGAGTTCGGGGATCGCCACCATCATGGTGGCCTCGACCGGCGAGAGGCCGCGCGCGCCGGCCTCCCACTGCTCGATCGTCTGGAACTCCAGCGCCTGGGCGGCGAGGTAGGGCACGTCGAGGCGGGCGAGTGTCGCTTCCGCCGCCGCCGCATCGTTGTAGGCCGGGCCGCCGACGAGCGAGAAGCCGGTGAGCGAGACCAGAGCGTCGATCGTGGCCCGCCCGTTCCGGGTGAAGTAGGCCTCCACCGCCGGGCGGTTGTCGAGCCCCGCCGCGAAGGCCGGCACCACGTCGAGGCCGCGCGCTTCCAGCGCCGCGATCACCCCGTCGTAATGGGCCGTGTTGCCGGCCAGCACGTAGGAGCGCATCAGCAGCAGGCCGACCCGGCCGCGCGCGCCCGCCCGCCGCGGCAGCGCGGCCGGATCCTCGGTGATCCGCTGCGCCAGCGCCGGGTGGTAGAGCCCGGTCTCGGGGTAGTCGCGGGGCGCAGGCGCCGGGGGGAGGTCCCGCCAGCCGGCGCGGGGGCCGGCCGCATAGCGCTGCACGAGGAAGCGCACCAGCGCGGCGACGTTCGCCTCGGAGCCCGCGAGCCAGTATTGCAGGGTGAGGAAGTAGGCTCGCACGTCCTGGGCTGAGCCCGGGATGAAGCGCAGGATCTTCGGGAGCTTGCGCACCAGGGCCATCTGGCGGGCGGCGTTCCCCTCGGCGCCGGGCTTGCCGCGCAGGCGCTTCAGGAAGTCGAGCGCGCTGCGCTTGGTGCCGCTCATGTCGAAGCGGTTGAGCTTCGTCGTGCGCACGATCTCGGCGGCCGAGAGGCAGCCCACCATCGCGTCACAGGCCTCGCGGCGGGCATTCAGCGCGGGCAGGATCGCCCGGACGTGCTCGTCCAGGAACAGCATCGCGCAGAGCACGATGTCGGCCGCCGCGATGTCGGCCTCGGCGCGGGCCACCCCGGTCGGGTCGGTCTCCCACTCGGCCGCGGCGTGGAAGGCCAGCTCCAGCCCCGGCATCTCGGACCTGAGGCGCAGGCGCGCCCGCTCGACCGCGCTCGCCAGGTGGTTGTCGAGCGTGACGATCACGACGCGGATGCCCGGCCGCCGGCCGGCATCCGCCGCGCTATCGGCTGAAATGCGCCTTGGCATCGTACAGGGTCTCGACGGTGATGAGCGGGATCGCCCGCTCCCGGGCGAAGGTTTCCGTGTTGGTCCGCGCCCGGCCGCGGACGAAGAAGGGGATTTTCTTGAGTTCGCGCTCGGCTTCGGGGGCCCAGATGCTCGAAGCGGCGGCCACCACAGCCTTCCCTCCCCCCTCCGCGGGGGAGGGTGGCCCGCGAAGCGGGTCGGGAGAGGGGAACCCGGCTTCCGGAGTGAGCGCGACCTCCATGACGGGCGCAGCCCCTTCCTTTCGCTGGGGTCCCCTCTCTGCGGGACTACGTCCCGACCGACCCTCGCTGACGCGAGGGCCACCCTCCCCCGCAGAGGGGGGAGGAAGATCTGCGCGGAGGGAGCGTGCCCTCAGATGCGACGGTGCGGCGTCGGCGTGGAACTCGCGGTCCTCGCGGAACAGGCCGAGCAGGTGCTCCTCCAGCCCCATCATCAGCGGATGGACCAGGGTGTCGAACAGGACGTTGGCGCCCTCGAACCCCATCAGCGGCGAGTGCCGGGCCGGGTAGTCCTGCACGTGGGCGGGCGCCGAGATCACCGCGCAGGGGATGCCGAGCCGCTTGGCGACGTGGCGCTCCATCTGGGTGCCGAGCACGAGGTCGGGCGCGGCGGCCTGGATCGCCGCCTCGACGTCGAGATAGTCGTCGGCGATCAGCGCCTCGATCCCGTGGGCCGCGGCCTCCGCCCGGACCTCGCGGGAGAACCCGCGCTCGTAGGTGCCGAGCCCGACGACCCGGAATCCGATCTCCCGGGCCGCGACCCGGGCGAGCGCCACCGCGTGGGCGGCGTCGCCGAAGACGAAGACGCGCTTGTCGGTGAGGTAGGTCGAATCGACCGAGCGGGCGTACCAGGGCAGGCGCGAATCGGCCGCGTCGCGCGCCGGGGCCGGATCGACGCCGGCGAGCGCCGCCACCGCCGCGATGAAGTCCCGGGTGGCGCCGACGCCGATCGGCGGGATCTCGCAGAAGGGCTGACCGTGCGCCTTCTCCAGATACTGCGCCGCCGCCCGCCCGATCTCGGGATAGAGCACCACGTTGAAGGCGGCCTCGGGCAGCCGGCCGAGATCGCCGGGGCTCGCGCCCAGCGGCGCCACCACGTTCACGCGGATGCCGAGCTGGTCCAGGATGCGCCGCACCTCCACGAGGTCGTCGCGGTGGCGGAAGCCGAGCGCGGTCGGGCCGAGGATGTTGCAGAGCCGCGGCTCGGCCGGGGTGTCTCGCCGCGCGCCCGAGAGTGCCCGCACGAGACGGTAGAAGGTCTCGGAGGCGCCCCAGTTCTCCTTCTTCTGGTAAGCGGGTAGCTCCAGCCCGATCACCGGCACCGGCAGGCCGAGCGCCCGGGCGAGCCCGCCCGGATCGTCCTGGATCAGCTCCGCCGTGCAAGAGGCGCCGACGATGATCGCCTCCGGCCGGAACCGCTCGTAGGCGTCCGACACCGCCTGCTTGAACAGGGCGGCGGTGTCGCGCCCGAGATCCTCGGCCCGGAAGGTGGTGTAGGTGACGGGCGGGCGCCGGTCCCGCCGCTCGATCATGGTGAACAGGAGGTCGGCGTAGGTGTCGCCCTGGGGCGCGTGCAGCACGTAGTGCAGGCCGCGCATCGCGGTGGCGACGCGCAGGGCGCCGATATGAGGGGGCCCCTCGTAGGTCCAGAGCGTGAGCTGCATCTAGACCTCCAGCCGCCCGCGCCGCCGCAGGGGGCGGGCAAACAGTTCGGCGAGGTCGCCCGCCTGCTCGTAGCCCTGGACGGGGGTGAACAGCAGCTCGATCGACCACTTGGTGGCGAGCCCCTCCGCCTCCAGCGGGTTGGCGAGGCCGAGTCCGCAGACCGTGAGATCGGGCCGCGCCGCGCGGGCCCGGTCCATCTGGTCGTCGAGGCTCTGGCCCTCGACCACGCGGGTGCCGGGCGGCAGGCCCGCGATCTCGTGGGCGAGGTGCCCCCGGTGCAGGTATGGCGTGCCGACCTCGACGATCTCGGCGCCGAGTTCCGCCCAGAGGAAGCGGGCCAGCGGCACTTCGAGCTGCGAATCGGGGAAGAAGAACACCCGGCGGCCCGTCAGCCGCTCCCGGTGGGAAGCGAGCGCCGTCGCGGCCCGGCGCCGGCCCGGGGCGGTCGCGGCCTCGAACCGGGCGGGATCGACCCCGAAGGCGTCGGCCGCCGCCCGGAGCCAGCCGGTGGTGCCCTCCGCGCCGAGCGGGAACGGGGCCGGCAGATGGTGCAGGCCGCGCCCCTCCAGCGCCCGGGCGGTGCCGGCGAGGAAGGGCTGGGCCAGCAGGAAGGGCTGGCCGGGCGCGATCCCGGGCATCGTCCCGGCGCTGCGCCCCGGCAGGAAGCGGACCGGGATGCCGAGATCGGCGAAGAGGCGCGCGAACTGGTCCTCGACCACGTCGCCGAGCGCGCCCGCAACCAGGAGCCCGGTCTCCCCTGCCGGTGCCTCCGGCAAGTCGGGAACGAGGGCCGCGAGGCAGGCATCCTCGCCCTCCGTGAAGGTGGTCTCGATGCCCGAGCCCGAGTAGGAGAGCACCCGCACGGGGGCGAGGCGGCGCGAGAGCCGCAAGGCAGCCCGGGTCAGGTCGAGCTTGATCACCTCGGACGGGCAGGAGCCCACGAGGAACAGGAGCTTGATGTCGGGCCGCCGGGCGACCAGCCGCTCGACCACCCGGTCGAGCTCGTCCTCGGCGTCGGCGAGGCCGGCGAGATCCCGCTCGTCGAGGATCGCGGTGGCGAAGCGGGGCTCGGCGAAGATCATCACGCCGGCCGCCGACTGGATCAGGTGCGCGCAGGTGCGCGAGCCGACCACGAGGAAGAAGGCGTCCTGGATCTTGCGGTGCAGCCAGACGATGCCGGTGAGGCCGCAGAACACCGCCCGCTGGCCGCGCTCGCGCGCGAGATCGATGCCGCAGCTCTCGGCACGGACAGGTGCGTTCACGGCCGGCCTCCCGCGATCTGGAGTCGCGCCGCGCGCAGCTTCAGGAGGAATTGGGCCGCGTTGACCACGTAGGCGGCGTAGGCGGCCAGCGCGAGGCCGAGGAGCGCGTCTGGGACGAGCCACCCGCCGACGAGCGCGGCGAGGTAGGCGGTGTGCAGCGCCAGCACCAGCATGCTCACCGCGTCCTCCCAGAAGAAGGCCGGGGCGAACAGGTAGCGCCCGAACACTGCCTTCTCCCAGATCGAGCCGGTGACCATGATGGCGTAGAGCACGCCCGTCTTGATCACGACCGAGAGGTTGGCGGCCCAAAGCCCCTCACCCGTGGCGAGCGTGCGCAGCACCAGGGCGAGGCTCACGAGGAAGACCGCGAATTGCAGCGGGGCCAGCACCCCCTGCACCAGCGTCCAGGGCGTGGCGTCCCGGCGCAGGCGCTCCTCCCGCGTGTAGAGCGGTGTCGTCGGCCGGCCTGGACCCATCGCGTCCACCCCTGTCCGCTTCCGAGCCCCTGGGGACCCGACAGGGAGAGCCTAGGCCCGCACTCCGAGGAGTGTCAAGCTGGCTTTACGTAACTGAGAAGTGACAATGCTCATCTCTTAAGAGACGAATTTTTTCAGTTCAGACCATTGCCAGACTGTCGGATCGGCGTATCGTCAGGCTTCGGCTGCATCGTCCGGCCGACCCGAACAGACTCCCGGTAGGGGAGCACGCCATCACGGAAGCCCGGTCGCCGGGCGCCGTCGCCGCGAGGCCGGTCCCGACGCCTTCACCGGAACGCCCGGCTGCCGGGTGGATCCCGCGGCTTCCCCGCGGCCGTTCCGCTGGCAAGCCGACGGGAACCTGGCCAAGAGGTCCGTCGACGCGCGATCAGGGAGGTCGCCGATGAGCGAGGCACGGTGTTCCCGCCGCCCTTCGGGCCTCGGCGACCCGTTCGGCTGCACGGTGCTGGAGGACCGGCTGCCGGACGAGGAGGCGCTCTCCGCGTCCCGGGCGTCGCTCGACCGCCCCGGCGCCCTGGCCCGGCTCATCGAGGGCGAGATCCTGCCGCGCCTGATGCTGGTCCATGCCGAGCCGCCGCCCCCGCGGGCGGTCCGGCGTCCGGGCCCCGACGAGATCGCCCGCTTCGCCAACCTCCTCCTCGCGCCCCGCACGGGTGGCGACGCGACCGGCGACGACCTCCGGCCCGCCGTGGAGACGCTGCGCGCCCGCGGGCTGCCGCTGGAGAGCCTGCTCGGCGACCTGCTCGCCCCGGCGGCCCGCCATCTCGGCGCGCTCTGGGAGGAGGACGCGTGCGATTTCCTGGCGGTGACCGTGGGGCTCGGCCGGCTCCAGGCCGTCGCCCGGATGCTCTGCGCGCGCCTCGAGGGCGAGCCGCCGCCGCGCGGGCGCAGCGCTCTGCTCCTGCCCTGCCCCGGCGAGACCCACGTGTTCGGGCTCACCCTCGTGGCGAGCGCCTTCCGCGAGGCGGGCTGGACGGTCGAGACCGCCGAGGCGTCGGAGGGCGCGACCACCCTCGCTCGGGATTTCCACGACGTCGTCGGCCTGACGCTGGCCTGCGACGTGAACGCTCCGTCGCTGGCCGCGGCGATCGCGACCCTGCGCGCGGCATCTTGCAATCGGGAGTTGCGCGTCCTCGTCGGCGGCGCCTACGTGGCGCGGTACCCCGAGCGCGCCGTCGCCGCCGGGGCCGATGCCTGCCTGTGCGAGGCCGCGGCCGCGCCGGCAGTCGCCGAATCCTTGCTTGAAATGCGGGCGCGAGCCTGTTGAAAGGACCTGTTTGGCCCATCACACGTGGTGACCGTGAGCGCACCTGCCCGCCCTGCCCCGCACGCGCCCCAGCCCGTGCCGCCCGTCGCGGCCCTGCCGCTTCCGGCCGGCCTCCTCGACGGCGAGGCGGCGGGGCTGATCGTTGCGGCGGGCAGTGACCTGTCCCTGGTCGTCGACGCGGACGGGGTGATCCGCGAGGCGGCCTCCGGGGGCGAGGATCCGGGGCCCTTCGCGGTGGCGGCCTGGCGCGGCCGGCCCTTCAGCGACACCGTCACGGTCGAGAGCCGCCCGAAGGTCGAGGCGCTGCTGCGCGAGGCGCGGGCCGATGCGGTGACCCGCTGGCGCCAAGTCAACCACCCGAGCCCCGAGGGGCCCGACCTGCCGGTGCGCTACGCGGCCCTGCGGCCCAAGGCGGGCGGACCGGTCATCGTGGTCGGGCGCAACTTGCGGTCGGTGGCGGCCCTGCAGCACCGGCTGGCCGAGGCCCAGCAGGCGCTGGAGCGCGACTACGACCGCCAGCGCGCCGCCGAGACCCGCTACCGGCTGCTGTTCCAGCTCTCGGGCGAGCCCGTGCTGGTGGCGGACGCCGGCACGCGCCGGATCACCGAGGCGAACCCGGCCGCCGCCCGCCTGCTCGGCCGCCAGCCGAAGCGCCTCGCCGGCCTCGACGCGGTCGACCTGTTCGAGGCGGGCAGCGCGCGGGCGGTCGAGACCCTGTTCGCCACCCTGCGGGTCGCGGGCGAGGCCGCCGACGTCCCGGCCCGGCTCGCCCACGGGCGGGGAACCAGCACGGTCTCGGCCTCGCTGTTCCGCGGCGAGAGCGCCACCAGCGTGCTGCTGCGCCTCAGCCTGCCGGCCGAGGGCGAGGCCGCCCAGGGCCTGGCCGCCCACGCGGCCGAGGTGCTGCGCGCCATGCCGGAGGGCTTCGTGGTCACCGATGCGGGGCGGCGGGTGCTGGCCGCCAACACGGCCTTCCTGGAACTCTCGCAGCTCGCCACCGAGGAGCAGGCCCGGGGCCAGCCCCTGGAAGCCTGGCTCGGCCACGACGAGACCGAGGCGCAGGCGCTCTTCGCCACGCTGCGCGACCACGGCTCGGTGCGCCGCTTCAGCACGGTGCTGCGCGGCCAGTACGGCTCGGTGGAGGACGTCGAGGTTGCCGCCGTCGCGGTGCCGGGCCAGGGCTGTCTCGGATTCTCCTTCCGCGCGGGGCCGCGCCGGGCCGCACCGCCCGTCGGCACCGCCCTGCCCCGCTCCGTCGAGCAGATGACCGAGCTCGTCGGCCGCGTCTCGATGAAGACCCTGGTGCGCGAGACCACCGACCTGATCGAGAAGCTCTGCATCGAGGCGGCCCTGCGCATCACCCGCGACAACCGCGCCTCGGCCGCCGAGATGCTCGGCCTCAGCCGTCAGGGCCTCTACGCCAAAATGCGCCGCTACGGCATCGGCGACCTCGACGGGCCGGACGAGGCCTGAGGCGCGAGCCCGGCCATCTGGAGCGGGTCCGCGCCGAGTCTTCCGGCCGGGCGCGGCAGAATACGAAATACAGTATCCGGCGGACGGTTCAGCCGGCAACTCTTCGTGCGGCGCAGCATGTCGGCGCCGGTTCGCGGCGGCGCAGCACGCGATCGAGTGTAAATTTGACTTGACACTCGCGCCGCTCCGAACCTAGCCTCCCCTCATGGCCACGCCAGCTCCGAGCGCCGTCGTCGAGCTTCTCAAGCCACTCACGTGGTTCGCCCCGATGTGGGCCTTCGCCTGCGGCGTGGTCTCGTCGGGCATCCCTGCCTCCGGGCAGTGGCCGGTGATCGCCGCGGGCGTGCTGCTCGCCGGTCCCCTCGTCTGCGCCACCAGCCAGGCCGCCAACGACTGGTTCGACCGCGAGGTCGACGCCATCAACGAGCCCGCCCGGCCGATCCCCTCGGGGCGGGTGCCGGGGCGCTGGGGCCTCTGGCTCGCGGCCGCCTGGACGGCGCTCTCGCTCGCGGTGGCGGCGGCGCTCGGGCCCTGGATCCTGGCGGCGGCCGTGTTCGGGCTGATCCTGGCCTGGATCTACTCGGCGCCCCCCGTGCGGCTGAAGCGCAACGGCTGGTGGGGCAACGCCGCCGTGGCCATCTGCTACGAGGGCCTGCCCTGGTTCACCGGCGCCGCCGTGATGGCCGCCGCGCTCCCCGACCGGCGCGTGCTGGCGCTCGCCCTGCTCTACTCGGTGGGCGCCCACGGCATCATGACGCTCAACGACTTCAAGTCGGTCGAGGGCGACCGGCGCACCGGCATCGCCTCGCTTCCCGTGCAACTCGGGCCGGCGCGGGCCGCCCGCTTCGCCTGCTGGGTGATGGGGCTGCCGCAGGTCGCGGTGATCGCCCTGCTCGCCGCCTGGGACCGGCCGGTCCATGCTGCCCTGGTGGCGGCGCTGCTGGCGGGCCAAGCGGCCCTGATGGTGCGCTTCCTGAAGGACCCGCGCGGGCGGGCCGCGTGGTACAACGGCACCGGCACCACCCTCTACGTGCTCGGCATGCTGGCCGCGGCCTTCGCCCTGCGCCCGCTCCTGCAGGGAGCCGCGTGATGGCCGCCCGCTCCGCGCCCGCCGGCTTCGGCTGGGGCCAGATCGCCCGCCTCGGCCTCGTCCAGACCGCGCTCGGCGCCGTCGTGGTGCTGATCACCTCGACCATCAACCGGGTGATGGTGGTGGAGCTGGCGCTGCCCGCCCTGGTGCCGGGCCTGCTGCTCGGCCTGCACTACGCCGTGCAGTGCTTGCGCCCGCGCTGGGGCTACGGCTCCGACCGGCACGGGCGGCGCACGCCCTGGATCGTCGGCGGCATGGCCGCGCTCTGCCTCGGCGGCTTCGGCGCCGCCTGCGCCACCGCGCTCGCGGCGAGCCATCTCGCGGCGGGCCTCGCGCTCGCCGTCCTGTCGTTCGTCGCGGTCGGCATGGGGGCGGGGGCGGCCGGCACCTCGCTCCTGGTTCTCCTGTCGAGCGGCGTCGCGGACGGGCGGCGCGGAGCCGCGGCCACGATCGTCTGGGTGATGATGATCGCGGGCTTCGCGGTGACGGCGCCGCTCGCCGGTCACTTCCTCGACCCGTTCTCGGGCGGGCGCCTCGTCGCGGTCTCCGGCACCGTCTCGGTGCTCGCCTTCGCGGTGGCGTGCCTGGCGGTCGCGGGCGTCGAGCGCCGGGGCGCGGCGCCGGCCGCCGCCACCCAGAAGGCGCCCTTCCGCGCTGTGCTCGCCCGGGTGCTGGCCGAGCCCGAGGCGCGCCGCTTCACGCTGTTCATCTTCGTCTCGATGCTGGCCTACAGTGCCCAAGAGCTGATCCTGGAGCCCTATGCCGGCCTCGCCTTCGCGATGACGCCGGGCGCCACCACCAAGCTCTCCGGGCTGCAGCACGGGGGCGTGCTCCTGGGCATGCTGGCGGTGGCCGCGGTCACCGCCGGGATCGGCGGGCCGGTCCTCGGCTCGCTGCGGCTCTGGACCGTGGCGGGCTGCCTCGGCTCAGGAGCGGCGCTGCTCGCGATCGCCGCGGCGGCCTCCGCCGGGCCGGGCTTCCCGCTTCGCGGCGCGGTCTTCGCGCTGGGCATCGCCAACGGCGTCTACGCGGTCGCGGCCATCGGCACGATGATGGGGCTCGCGGGCGCGGGCGACCCGGCCGAGCGCGGCACCCGCATGGGGGTCTGGGGCGCGGCGCAGGGCGTCGCCTTCGGGGCGGGCGGCGTTCTCGGCACGCTCTGCGTCGATCTCGCGCGCCTCGCGGTCGACGAGCCGGCCCGCGCCTACGCCGCCGTCTTCAGCGCCGAGGCCGTCCTGTTCGGGCTCTCAGCGGTCATCGCCCTGCGGCTCGCCGCCCCCGCGACATCTCCCCCGCGGCGCGAGAACGCCCTGGCGGGCGCGGCGCGCCTCGCCCTCGGTTCCGGATTCGAAGCGAGATAGCCATGCCCGTCTCCGCCCTGCCCGCCGACCCTGAGACCTTCGACGTCGTGGTGGTGGGCGGCGGGCCGGCCGGCGCGACCGCCGCGACCGATCTCGCGCGGGCGGGACGGCGGGTGCTGCTCCTCGACCGGGCGGGGCGGATCAAGCCCTGCGGCGGCGCGATCCCGCCCCGGCTGATCCGCGACTTCGCGATCCCCGATCACCTCCTCGTCGCCCGCATCCGCTCCGCCCGCATGGTGGCGCCCTCGGGGAAACAGGTCGACATGCCGGTCGGCGAGGGCTTCGTCGGCATGGTCGACCGCGAGCATTTCGACCCCTGGCTCAGGGAGCGCGCGCGCGCCGCCGGGGCCGAGCGGCGCGACGGCCTGTTCACCCGCATCACCCGCGAGGCGACGGGCCTCGCCACCGTGCATTTTCGCGATCGCGCGGGGGCCGAGGCCGCGGTGCGGGCCCGCCTCGTCGTTGGCGCCGACGGGGCGAGCTCGGCGGTCGGCCGGGCCGAGGTGCCGGGCCATGCCGCCATGCGCCAGGTCTTCGCCTACCACGAGATCGTGCGGCGACCGGAGGCGAGCGCCGCCGATACCGAGCCGACGCGCTGCGACGTCTACTACCAGGGCCGGCTCTCGCCCGACTTCTACGCCTGGATCTTCCCGCACGGCGACACGATCAGCGTCGGCACCGGCAGCGCCCGCAAGGGCTTCTCGCTGCGCGGCGCGGTGCGGACGCTGCTGGCCGAATCCGGCCTCGACCGGGGCGCCACCGTGCGCCGCGAGGGCGCGCCGCTGCCCCTGAAGCCGCTGCGGCGCTGGGACAACGGGCGCGACGTGCTGCTCACCGGGGACGCCGCCGGCATCGTCGCCCCGGCCTCGGGCGAGGGCATCTACTACGCGATGCTCGGCGGCCGGCTGGCGGCGGAGGCGGCGCAGGCCTTCCTGGCCACCGGCGACGTCCGGGCGCTGAAAGCGGCGCGGGCCCGCTTCATGCGCCTGCACGGGCGCGTCTTCTGGATCCTGCGGCTGATGCAGGCGGTCTGGTACCGCAACGATCCCCTGCGCGAGCGCTTCGTCTCGATCTGCCGCGACAAGGATGTCCAGCAGCTCACCTGGGACGCCTACATGAACAAGGAGCTGGTCCGGCGGAAGCCCGTCGCGCATGTGCGGATCTTCCTGAAGGATCTCGCCCACCTGTTCCGCTGGGTCTCGCCGTGAGCGCGGTGCTGGTGGCCGGCGCCGCCGCCCTGCTCGTCGGCTTCGCCAACGGCTTCGCGACGCGCACCGACGCGTGGTACCACGCCCTGCGCCAGCCGGCCTGGAAACCGCCGGACTGGGCCTTCGGGCCGATCTGGGCCACGATCCTGGCGCTCGCCGCCGGCGCCGCGGCGCTCGGCTGGGTCGCGAGCCCGGGTGCGGCCGACCGCCTCCTGCTGCTCTGGGCCTTCGGCCTCAACGCGGCGCTCAACGTCGCCTGGAGCGTGATCTTCTTCCGTCTGCGCCGGCCGGACTGGGCGCTCGCCGAGGTCGGGCTGCTCTGGCTCTCGGTCCTGCTGCTGGTGGCCGTGCTCGCCCGGGTGAGCGGCCTCGCGGCCGCGCTCGTCCTGCCCTACCTGGCCTGGGTCGGGGTCGCGGGGCTCCTGAACCTCCGGATCGTGCGGCTCAATCCCGGCCGCGCCGGCCTGCGGGGCCTCTGAGATGGACGCGCTCGGCTCCCTTCTCGGCCCGCTCGTCGTCTCGGGCCGGATCGTCGACATGATCCTCCTCCTCGTGGCGGCGGAGGCCGCGCTCGTGGCGCTCGGATTCGTGCGGTTCGGCCCGCGCGCGCCGCTGCTCGCCGGGCTCGCCGCGGGGGCGGGCCTGCTGCTGGCGCTGCGCACGGGGCTTGCCGGCGCGCCCTGGCCCTGGACCGCCGGGGCGCTCGCGCTCGCGGGCGGCGCTCATCTCACCGAGCTGGCCTTGCGTCGGTCGAGGACACGCCGGCCGAAGACGCTTCGCCGCAGGGAACCAGCGGCAACATCGGCCGCGGCGCTGGCGTTGGGTTCGGTCTCGCGCCGCCGGGCCGGCACGCAAGCGCTCCTGCAAGCGTTCCTGTCCCGGCCCCGCCAGCCGGCCCACCCCCCTGCCCCCGCGGCGGGGACGGGAGGCCGCGGCGCATGAGTGCGCGGTCCCGCTGAACACGAAGAGTCCCGACGCGATCGTCACGACGGCAGGGTCCCGACGACCCAGGAGGAGAGGCCCATGGACCGCATCGCCGCCCTCGCCCTCGCGGGCGCCGTCCTAGCAGGCGTCGTCTCGGCCACGCTGCCGGTGGCGCCGGCCGCCGCGCAGGAGCCGAACCTCACCGATCCCGATCTGATCGCGCGGGGCAAGTACCTCGTCACGGCGGGCGATTGCGTCGCCTGTCACACGGCGCCCGGCGGCAAGCCGTTCGCCGGCAATTACCGGCTCAACACGCCGATCGGCGCGATCCTGACGCCGAACCTGACGCCCGACCCCGAGACCGGCATCGGCAAGTGGGACTACGCCACCTTCGAGCGCGCCTTCCGGCAGGGCATCGGCGACGGGGGCGAGTACCTCTACCCGGCCTTCCCCTTCGGCTGGTACACCAAGGTCACGGACGAGGACACGCGGGCGATCTTCGCCTACCTGAAGTCGCTGCCGCCGGTGAACGAGGCGCGCAAGGACAACGAGATCCCCTTCCCGTTCAACGTCCGCACGGCGCTCATCACCTGGCGCACCGCCTTCTTCAGCGAGGGCCGGTTCGAGCCGGACCCGCAGGCGAGCGCCGAGGTCAACCGCGGCGGCTACCTCGTGGAGGGGCTCGGCCATTGCGGCATGTGCCACAACGAGCGCAAGCTCGTGGGCAACACCAACCTCGCGGGCCGCTTCGGCGGCGGCGTGATCGACGGCTGGTACGCGCCCAACATCACGCCCGACGGCCACCAGGGCATCGGCGCCTGGACCGACGAGCAGGTGGTGACCTACCTCAAGACCGGCACAGCCCCGGGCAACCGGCCGGGCGTCGCAGCCGGCCCAATGCGCCAGACCATCGAGGAGTCGCTCTCGAAGATGACCGACGCCGACCTGAAGGCGATGGTCGCGTATCTCCGCACGATTCCCGCCAAGCAGACCTACAAGGCGCGTGATCTGCAGGCCTTCAACAAGCCCGGCGCACCGGGGGCCGACACCTACCTGACCTACTGCTCCTCCTGCCACCAGCCGGACGGCAAGGGCATCCCGGGCGCGGTGCCGGCACTGGCCGGCAATACCTCGGTGCAGTCGGCCGGGCCCGAGACTGTGCTGCGGGTGATCTACGGCGGGCTCGCCGCCCAGAGCGGCTACGCGCCGATGCCGGCGATCGGCCAGGAGATGACCGACGTCGAGGTCCGCAACGTCACCGACTACATCCGGAATTCCTGGGGCAACAGCGCCCCGGCGATCGGCTCCGACAGCGCCGCCTCGGATGCGCGCGCCGCCACGCAGACCATGCTCGCCGGCACCGCACCCTGCGCCGAGGTCGCGCAAGGGACGGTGCTCAAGGCCTTCGAATCGACCGGCGCCGCCCACGCTCTGAAGGGGCTGACCCAGGAGCAGTTCGTACCCGCCCTCGCCAAGCTCCTGCCCCAGCTGAAGGCCGCCTACGGCGACAGGCCGGCCGAGACCGGCGGCCAGAACGTGGACGACGAGCTGGTGAACGGCCTCACCACGCTCTACTGCCAAGTCGGCAAGGAGCCTTATCTGGAGCGGCAGCGGGCGGGGGCGCCCGAGGCGACGCGGCCTTGGGCGAGCGTGATCGGCAACTTCGCCAACATCGCCTATTCCCAGGCCCGCAACCCGGAGAAGCGGGCGAGCGCCGACGCGCCCGCGCCGATGATGCCCCCGGCGCGGAACTGACAGCACACCCACGCACGGAACCTGGAGAACTGCGAATGGGCCTCTTCGTCGTCATCATCGGCGCATGGCTGGTCTTCATCGTGCTGGAGGTGCTGGCCTTCCGGCGGCGCACCGCCCTGGAGGCAGAGGGGCTCGTCACCTTCGTGCGGCCGGAGACCTCGACCTACCTGAACCCGCCTCGACCCTATTGAAGGCCGCGCTCCCGCCGCGCGCCGAACGGGCGCGCCGGCCTCAATCCGCGGTGAGCCGTGCCTTGATCAGCCGGTCCGCCGCCTGCTCCAGCCGCTCGCGCCAAGCGAGCTTCGCCATCCAGCGCGCTGGGATGGCGGAGGCACCGAAGACGGCGCCGGCGACCTGGCCCGTGACCGCGCCGACCGTGTCGGCGTCGTCCGCGAGGTTGACCGCCAGGACGAGCGCCTCCTCGAAGGACTCGGCCCGGGCCGTGCACCAGAGCGCGGCCTCGAGCGTCGCGACGACGTAGCCCGACGAACTGATATCGGTGCGCGTCCGGGTTTCGTAGGAGCCTCCGGCGATGGCGGTCAGCCGATCGCCCCCCTGCCAGCCGTCCTGGCGCCGCGCGGCCTTGCCGCCGCCCGCGATCGCGGCGCAGAGGATGCGCGCGAGCAGGTCGCAGCTCTCCAGGCACTCGCCGGCCGCGTGCGTGGTCCGGCTCTGCTCGCGCCCAAGACGGGCGGCCGCCTCCGCATCGGGGTAGGCCAGGAGCGCGACGGGGGCGAGCCGCATGATCGAGCCGTTCCCGGCCGAGTCCGGCGCGGTCGATCCCGCGACGGGGTCACCGGTCCGGGCGAAGCGCTCCAGCGCGGCCCGGGTCGCCTCGCCGATGTCGAAGCAGCGGCCGCGGGGCGAGTAGGCGCCGTCGCGATACCAGGCCGTGAAGCGCCGCATGAGGTCGTCGGGGGCGAGGCCGCCCCGCGCGGCGAGGCTCTGGCCAGGGCCAGCGCCATCGAGGTGTCGTCCGTCCACTCCCCGGCCGGCAGACCGAACGGGCCGCCGCCGACGATGTCCGTCAGGCGCGGGTGGCGGTCGCGCGGCGCGAATTCCAGCGTCGTGCCGAGGACGTCCCCGATCGCGAGGCCCAGGAAGGCACCCAGCGCCCGGTCTCGGGTCGCCGCATCCGCGGCCGTCGGCATCCCGTCAGACCCGCATCATCACGAAGTGCTGGCTCAGCTCCTCGAGCGTCCCGGCGGTCGCCGCCGCCGGGACGGGGATCGCGCCGCACTGCTTCCGCACCGTTCGCGCGTCGCCGACGAACGCGTCGAGCATCTCCGCGAACTGCCAGTACGCGACGCCGGCGAACGGAATATCCCGCACCAGCGTGAGGGCGCCGGTCGCGGGCTCGATCGCGATCCGGGTGCGCCGGGCGGCCAGACCGCGGTTGTGCCGGAACGCCCAGGCCGGATCCCGGTGGTCGGGAAGGCCGTCGGCGGCGATCACGGCCATCACGTAGAGGCTGTCGGTCGCGGCATCCCAGGCGAAGCCGACATCCAGGTCGGGATCGAGCCGGATGGGGATCAGGCCGTCCCGGTCGAAGTCGTGCGCGCGAAGGCCGTGGTCCCTCGCCATCGCGTCGAGCAGGGCGCGGGCCTGAGGGCTCAGGGGCATCGGATTCTCCGGTCGGGCGACGGAACGGGCCGCGGGAGGTCTCGGACCGTCAGTCCCGCTCGGGACGCCCGGCTGCCGGGCGCGTGGCGGCCGGGCGCGTTCCGTCCGGAGCGGCGTCCGGGTCGGCGACCGCCGAGGTCATCTTGTCCATCAACTCGGCGCTCACGGTCGCGGTCGGGACCGTCGCGTTGTAGCGCTCCATGAGCTTCCTAGCCCGCTCCTGCTGCTCGGGGGTCAGCCTCCCCTGGCGCTCGTCCATCACCAGCGAGACGGAGCGGCCGTCCCGGCTCTCGACGGGACAGCGCAGGCGCTCCGCGATCGCGGCGAGGTAGGGGCGGATCTCATCTTCCACGGGCATGTCTTCCACGGGCATGTGGGCGCTCCCTGGATCCCGGGCTCCGGCATGGGTACCAAGATGGGTACCAGGCCCTGGTAGCGCGTCCTCGCGGGGCTCTCTGTACCGTTCGTGACAGGGATGCAGCCTCGGGCTCCGCCCGGCGGTGCCGGTCACGCCCCGCTCTCCTCCCCGGCTGGCCGGTTGTCGTCGCGGGCACGGTGGAGCAGGAAGATCGACAGCACGAGCGCCAGGATCAGGCCCGCCAGTACCCCGAGCTCGATCATCGAGGCCCGGAACAGGGCCTCCTTCTCGGGCGTCCAGTCCTGGCCGTGCATCACCTCGGCCGATTGCAGCGTGACCACCAGCACCCGCCGGATCGAGGCGATCAGCCCGACGATCAGGAACGGCTCGCAGGTCAGCCGCCCGGAGCGCATCGAGACCCGCACCGTGTGCAGGATCTCGACCAGCATCAGCAGGAACAGCAGCCGGTCCACCACCTCCAGGAGTTGCGGCGCCCGGCCGTAGGCATGGACTGCCTCCAGGGTCAGGCGGCCGGCATCGAACAGCGCGAGCAGCGCCGTCACGGCGAGCAGCAGGCCGAGGATGGCGTAGATCGCGTGCTCGGTGTGCAGGAATAGGAAGGTCGAAGCCCGCGTCAGCGCGCCCGGCTCCTCGCTCTTGTCGGCCATGCGTGTGGGCCCTCCCGCGGCGGGCCGGCACGGAGCCGGTCGGCGTCGCCGTTTCGGGGATCTTGATCCTAAGCTGCGCCGTCCGCAATGCCTGTCCGGCCGCGCCGGGCCCGGAAGCTTGTCAGAGGATCGAGGGCAGCCATCATACAGGATAGATTATTTTCTATTCAGACCCATCGAACTTACCTGTTCGGTGCGACGCACTGCGCGCGAAGAGAATGGTAATATCGAATGCGCGACTGTCGCGGAGGAACTTTGCGGAGATAAGGACTTTGCTCCGTGGAAGCCCGCGGAGAATTTCGACATGCCGGACAACGATTATCTCATCATCATCCTGGCGGTCGCCACCCTGGCCATCGTGCTCGTGGTGGCCGCCTACTTCAGGCGCCGGGTCGCGCAGTCGAAGGGCGATCCCCGGCGCTCCAGCTTCACCGAGCACCACGGCGGGCCGCCGCGCCCCAACCGGCCCGGAACGGAGCATTGAGGCGGGGGCGCGTCAGGGCGCCGCGTGATGCGCGGCGTGGCGGGGGCCGGGGCCGGTCGGGATTCCCGGGAGCCGGTCCGGCACCTGGGCCGGGTTCGGCGGCTCGTCCACGTCCGGGTCGGGGCCCGGCACGCGCGGGCCGGTCGGCTCCGTATCGGGATCCTCCGGCGGCGGCAGGTTCGGCGGCGGCATCTCGCCGGGGTTGGGGGGCGTCGGGATGCCCGGAGGGATCCCTGGCGGCATGCCCGGGTTGACGAGGCGCCGCGGCGGATGGTCCGGGGTCGGTGCGCGGGCGGGCATGACGGTGGCCATGCAGGGCTCCCTGTGTCCGTGCTCTTGTCCGTGCTCTGGACCACCCTGACGTGGGGCCGGATCCCGCGATCGCAACCCGGTCCGCGCGCCCGCCGGAGCAGGCCTCAGCAGCCGACGCAGATGCCGGTGTCGAGGGAGCGGTCGCGGCCGGTGCGGCCGGCGCGCACGCCCGAGTGGCGCGGACCGCCGGCCGAGAAGCCGCCGCGCCGCAGAACCACGCCCGGCACGACGATGGGGGCCGGGGCGAACTGCACGTTGCGCTGGGCCTGCATCCGCAGGGTGTTCAGCTCGCTCGTCTGCGAGAGCTGCTGCGAGCGCATGTCGCTCTGGTAGGAGAGCGAGCGGTTCCAGCTGTTCAGGTCGGGCGTGACCTGGGCCTCGGCCGCACCGGGCAGGGCGAGGGCGGCGAGAAGGCACAGGGTCGGCATCCGGAGGGTCGGGGTCCGCGTCGGAATGCGCATGGTCCACCTCGGGGCTGACGGGATCGTGGTGCTGGCGCGATGCTATCAGGAACGACGCGCCCGCGCCTGCCCGGTTCCGGCGTGCCGCTGCGGCATGCTCGGCCCGTCAGCGCCGCGCGGCGCGCGGGCGCACCAGATGGGCCAGGAAGTTGCCGATCTCGCGCCGGCGGCGAGGCGCCTCCAGCACCTCGGGGCCGAGCCCGTGGCGCCAGGCGAGGTCGGGCCGGTCGCCCGACCCGAGCAATCCCACCTCGTCGGCGTAGGCGGTGAGCGCCGCGCCGTCCCGGCACAGCCCGGACTTGAGGATGTCGGGCTCGGACAGGCGCAGCATCGCGGAGAGCGCGCCGAAGTCGAGTTCCGGATGGTACTGCGTGCCCCAGAAGGTGCCCGCCCCGAGCCGGAGCGCCAGCGCCTGCACGTCGAGCAGGCCGTTCCCGGCCAGCACCTCCGCGCCGGGCGGCGGCTCCAGCACCGCGTCGAGATGCATCGCGGGCGCGTCCCAGGTCGGCGGCCGACCGGCCAGCAGCGGGTGCTCCCGCCCCGGCCCCGTCGGCACGAGGCGCCGGGCGAAGCCGTATTCGGGTCCGCGCGGGTTCGGTCCGGCGGATCCGCCGGCGGCCGCGGCGGCGAGCTGGACGCCCCAGCATGAGCCGAAGACTGGCAGGCCGGCCTCCAGGGCCGTCCGCATCAGGGCGCGCTGGCGCCGCACCGGCTCGCTGTCGTCGCTGACGTGGAGCTGCGAGCCGGTGAAGACCACGCCGTCGAAGCCCGCGAGATCCGCGCCCGCCGGCAGCGCGGCTCCGGTATCGGCCGGTTCGAGGATCGTGCAGGCCGCGTCAGGGGCGAGTTCGGCCAGGAGCGCGGCGTAGGCCTCGGCCGAGGTCTCGCCCGTAGCGCGGACGTGCTCACGGCGCGCCTCGGCCACGTTTCCGTCGGCCACAAGGATCTGGATCATCGGGATAAGGGGCTGGCCAAGGGCGCCCAACAAGCGGCGCGGTTCGGCCAACGACGGCCGCGCCCCTGCCGTTCCGGTTGGCGGCCGAGGCGGGTCGTCGCAGCGGGAGTGTTATGGAGTCGAGAGGTCGAGACCTCTCGCGGGTGCAGGGCAGAGCCCTGCTGTTGATCTCTGCCCCCGGCACAGGCGGGGGCAGAGATCAAATCCGGGGCTGCGCGCCTCGGGCCCCGCCTCAGGGCCTTGGGCCCTTAGGGATCCCAGGACCATCCTCACGGAAGCAGCCAGCGCAGGGAGCGGCGCAGCGCCGCGGCACCGTTGCGGGCGAACCACGCGCCGTGGGCGAAGAGGACCCGCTCGGGCGCGAGCGCCACGAGCGCCGCCGCCGCCCGCGCGGCCTCGGCCCCGCCCAGGCGGACCGCGCCGCGCAGATAGGCCGGCGCCCGTCCGTCCGGGGCGGTGATGCCGACCAGCCGCGCCAGCGGGCGCATCCAGAGGGGCAGCCGTTCGGGCTCCAGGTTGAGCACGAGGTCGGTGAGGATCAGGCTGCGCGAGGCCTCGTGGAAGAAGGCCACCTCGCGAAAGCCGAGGCCTCCCGGCACCACCACCTGCCGCAGGTCGCCGGCCCAGTCGGGCGGCGGCGCATCGCCGAGGTCGCGGTCGAGGCGCAGGCCCGCGCGCATCCGCCGCCGCACCTGCCCCCGGTGGCGCAGGTTCGGCGCGGCCCAGGTCACGGCTTCCGGGCAGTGGTGCTGCCAGTCCCGCAGCAGGGTCCAGTGCGCGATGTTCGGGGCCACGAGGTGGCGGATCGGCCCGAGTTCGCCGAGCGCCCGGTGCAGGCCAGGATCGTAGCGCGTCGGCGAGTGCAGCCAGAGCCCGCCATCCGCGAGGCGCACCACCGTCATCCGCACCGGCAGCGGCATCACGCCGGCCGCGCGCAGCGGCCCGCTGTCGACGATCCAGAGATCCTGCGCGACGGGCTTCGGCACATCGAGGGGCGGGTAGGTGACGTCGGTCACGGGCGATCCTGATCGTGGGCTCGGCGGGTCAATCCGGCCCGTGCGCCCGGAGTTCTAGCCGGCGCCGATCGATGCATTCGAAGCATCGATTGATCTAGCCTTTGGCTTGGACCTGCATCGGCGGGGTTTCTAGAACAGGATCGGCAAGAGCGGCGCGTCAGATGCCGTCGAATTCCGGGAGAACGCTCATGCTGGCCGATGCAGCCAAGGCGCCCGCGCGCGGGCTTTCGCGCGCCCCCACGATCACCGAGATGAAGGTCGTGCCCGTCGCTGGACGCGACAGCATGCTGCTGAACCTCTCGGGCGCGCACGGACCCTTCTTCACCCGCAACCTCGTGGTGCTCACCGACTCGACCGGCGCCACCGGCCTCGGTGAGGTCCCCGGCGGCGAGGGCATCCGCCGGACCCTGGAGGATGCCCGCGATCTCGTGGTCGGCCAGCCGCTCGGCGCCTGGAACCGGGTGCTCAACGCCATGCGGACCCGCTTCGCCGACCGAGATTCCGGCGGGCGCGGTCTCCAGACCTTCGACCTGCGCATCACCATCCACGCGGTCACGGCGGTCGAATCCGCCTTCCTCGACCTCCTCGGCCAATTCCTCGACGTGCCGGTGGCCGCCCTCCTCGGGGAGGGCCAGCAGCGCGACGCGGTCGAGATGCTGGGCTACCTGTTCTACGTCGGCGACCGCCGCAAGACGGATCTCGGCTACCGCGAGCCCACCGCCCGCGACGGCTGGTTCCGCCTGCGCGACGAGGAGGCGCTGACGCCCGAGGCCGTCGCGCGGCTCGCGGAAGCCGCCTACGAGCAGTACGGCTTCAACGACTTCAAGCTGAAGGGCGGCGTACTGGCGGGCGAGGACGAGATCGCCGCCGTCACGGCGATCCACGAGCGCTTCCCGCAGGCCCGCGTCACCCTCGACCCGAACGGCGCGTGGTCGCTCGAAGAGGCGATCCGGCTCTGCAAGGGCCAGGGCCACGTGCTGGCCTACGCCGAGGACCCGTGCGGGGCCGAACAAGGCTTTTCCGGCCGCGAGATCATGGCGGAGTTCCGCCGGGCCACGGGGCTGCCCACCGCCACCAACATGATCGCCACCGACTGGCGCCAGATGAACCACGCGATCCAGCTCGGCTCCGTCGACATCCCGCTGGCCGACCCGCACTTCTGGACGCTCGCCGGCTCGGTGCGCGTCGCCCAACTCTGCCGCGACCACGGCCTGACCTGGGGCTCGCACTCGAACAACCATTTCGACGTGTCGCTGGCGATGTTCACCCACGTGGCGGCGGCCGCCCCCGGCAACGTCACGGCGATCGACACGCACTGGATCTGGCAGGACGGCGAGCGCCTGACCAAGGAGCCCTTGCAGATCCGCGGCGGCCTCGTCGCGGTGCCGGAGCGGCCGGGCCTCGGGATCGAGCTCGACTGGGCCGAGGTGGAGCGGGCGCACGCCCTCTACCGCGACCACGGGCTGGGTGCCCGCGACGACGCGCAGGCGATGCAGTTCCTGATCCCGAACTGGACCTTCGACAACAAGAAGCCCTGCCTCGTGCGCTGAGACCTCCGCTCCGCGGGCATCCGAACCCCGCGGAGCGCAAGCGCGACCGCGCGCCGCCGCCCATGCGGCGGATCGCGGGCGCCCCGGGAACTGGGGCTCCCGCACCCGAGCTAGAGGAGAACCCGATGGACGTCCTGACCAACCGCTTCAAGGCCGCGCTCAAGGCGGACCGCCAGCAGATCGGCCTGTGGTGCAGCCTCGCCAGCCCAATCTCGACCGAGATCGTGGCCGGCTCCGGCTTCGACTGGCTGCTCCTCGACATGGAGCACTCGGCCAACGACCTGCGCGACATCTACGGCCAGCTCCAGGCGATCATGGAGGGCGAGGCCCACGCCATGGTGCGGGTGCCGAGCGATGAGCCGATCACGATCAAGCGCATCCTCGACACGGGCGCGCAGTCGCTGATGATCCCGAACATCGACGACGCCGAGCAGGCCCGCCGGGCGGTGGCGGCGACCCGCTACGCGCCGCGCGGCGTGCGCGGCTTCTCGCAGGCGCCCCGCGCCGCCCGCTTCGGCCGGATCCCGGACTACCACGCCCGCTGCGAGAGCGAGATCTTCGTCGCGGTGCAGATCGAGTCGCGCCGGGCGCTGGACAACCTGGAGGAGATCGCGGGCGTGGAGGGCGTCGACGGCGTCTTCATCGGGCCCGGCGACCTCTCGACCAGCCTCGCCTATCTCGGCCAGCAGAACCACCCTGAGGTGGTGGCGATCATCGAGGAGACGGTGGCGCGCATCACCCGCACGGGCAAGCTCGCCGGCATCCTCACGGCCAACGAGGATCTGGCCCGCCGCTACATCGCGGCCGGCACCCGCTTCACGGCGGTCGGCTCCGACATGGGCGTGCTCGCCCGCCAGACCGAGGCGTTGGCCGCCCGCTTCAAGGGCTGACGCGCCACAACCCTCCCCCCTCCGTGGGGGAGGGTGCCGAGCGGAGCGAGGCGGGAGAGGGGACGGCGCTTCAGGCAGAGGCTCTGTCCTGCATGAAGGCTGCGGCCGGGCCGGAAACTGGGGTCCCCTCTCCCGACCCGCTTCGCGGGCCACCCTCCCCCGCAGAGGGGGAGGGAGAACGCGCCGCGCTATTTCAGGAGACCTCACCATGAACATCGGCTTCATCGGCCTCGGCATCATGGGCGCGCCCATGGCCGGCCACCTGATCGCGGGCGGGCACAGCCTGTTCCTGAAGAGCCGCCGCTCCGTGCCGGACGCCCTCCTGGGCGCGGGCGGCACCGCCTGCGCCAGCGCCGCCGAGGTTGCCGAGCGCGCCGACGTGATCATCCTCATGCTGCCCGACACGCCGGACGTCGAGACGGTGCTGTTCGGGCAGGGCGGCGTCGCCGAGGGGCTGAAGCCCGGCAAGACCGTGATCGACATGAGCTCGATCTCGCCGATCGCCACCAAGGACTTCGCGGCCCGGGTCGCGCAGGCCGGCTGCGACTACCTCGACGCCCCGGTCTCCGGCGGAGAGGTGGGGGCGAAGAACGCCGCCCTGTCGATCATGGTGGGCGGCTCGGAAGCCGCCTTCGCCAGGGCCGAGCCGCTGTTCAAGCTCATGGGCAAGACCGTGACGCATGTGGGCGAGAGCGGCGCCGGCCAGGTCGCCAAGGTCGCCAACCAGATCATCGTGGCGCTCACCATCGAGGCGGTGGCGGAGGGGCTGCTCTTCGCGTCGAAAGCCGGCGCCGACCCGGCCAAGGTCCGTCAGGCCATCACCGGGGGCTTGGCCACCTCGCGCATCCTCGAGCTGCACGGCGCCCGGATGATCGAGCGGACCTTCCAGCCGGGCTTCCGCATCGACCTGCACCGCAAGGACCTCAACCTCGCGCTGGAGGGCGCCAAGGCCCTGAACCTCGCCCTGCCGGCAACCGCGCTCGCCCAGCAGCTCTTCGGCGCCTGCGCGGCCAACGGCGCCGGCGGCCTCGACCATTCCGCCCTGGTGCGGTCGCTCGAGATCATGGCGAACCATCAGGTCGCCGAGGGCTGATCGGTCCCGGGATCTCCAAGGGGCGAGCTCCTTGGGCGGGGTCCCGGGGCGGCGCCCCGGGCTTGGCTCCTTCGACCCGGCAAAGCCGGGACGGAGGAGCCAAATGCAGGGCTCTGCCCTGCACCCGCCAAAGGTCTCGACCTTTGGAAACCAGAACTTTCAGGCTGCGGTCGCCCGGCCCCCGGACGCGTCCAGGAAGGCCGCGAGGTGCCCGGCCGGCATCGGCCGGCCCGTGAGGAAGCCCTGGATGTCGAGGTCGGCCTCCTCGGCCAGCAACCGGCGCTGCGCCTCGGTCTCTACGCCCTCGGCCGTCACCGCGAGGCCGAGGCCGCGCGCCAGCCCGACCACGGCCCGCACGATCGCCGTCGATTGCGGATTCTCGCTCAACTCGCGCACGAAGCTGCGGTCGATCTTGATCCGGCTCAGCGGGAAGCTGTGCACGAAGCTCAGGGACGAGTAGCCGGTGCCGAAATCGTCGAGCGCCAGCAGCGTGCCGAGCGCCCGCAGGCGTCCGAGCAGGTCGCGGGCCGTGTCCCGGTTCTCCAGGATCGCCGTCTCGGTGATCTCCAGTTCCAGCCGCGACGCGGGCAGGCCGGTACGCGCCAGCGCCGCCTCGACGCTGCCCAGGAAGGCCGCGCTGCGCAGCTGCGTCGGCGAGACGTTCACCGCCACGCTGAGATGGTCCGGCCAGCCCGCGGCCGTGCGGCAGGCCTCGCGCAGCACCCAGGCGCCGATCTCGGGCATCAGCCCGATCTCCTCGGCGAGCGGGATGAAATCGGTGGGCGAGACCGTCCGGCCGTCGGGCAGGTTCCAGCGCAGCAGCGCCTCGAACCCGACAAGGGCGCCGCTGCGATTGCGGAAGATCGGCTGGTAGTGCAGCGCGAAGCCGCCCTCGCACAGCGCTTGGCGCAGGTCGCGCTCCATCCCCCGCCGGGCGGCGGCCCGGTCGCCCATCCCGGGCTCGTAGCGGCGCCAGCCGTTGCGGCCCGCCTCCTTGGCCTGGCGCAGGGCGAGGTCGGCCGCCCCGAGCAGCGCGTCGGCGGTGTAGCCCGCCTCCCCGGCCACGGCGAGGCCGGCGCTGGCGCCGAGCGCGAGCGGGATGCCGTCGATCTCGTAGGGCTCGCCGACCGCCCGCACGACCCGCTCGGCGAGGCCCGCGAGGGCGCCTGTCGTGCGCGCCTCGACGACCACCGCGAACTCGTCGCCCCCGAGGCGGGCGACCAGATCCCCGCCGCGGACGCAGGCGCGCAGCCGCGCCGCGGCCTCGCGCAGGACCCCGTCGCCGAGCGCGTGCCCGAACGTGTCGTTGACCGCCTTGAACCGGTCGAGGTCGATGCGGAGCACCGCCGAGCGTGCCCGCGCCGCCCGCTCCGGCGCAGGCGCCCGGCGCAGGCGCTCGTCGAGATGGGTGCGCAGGGCGGCGCGGTTGGTCAGGCCGGTCAGCGGGTCGTGCCGGGCGAGGTGGCGCAGGCGGCCCTCGATCTGGCGCCGCTCGCTCACGTCCTCGAAGGTCGAGACCCAGCCGCCCGCCTCCAGGGCGCGGGTGCGGATCGACAGGGCGCTGCCGTCGCGCACGCATTCCGAGATCGCCGGCTCGCGCGTGCCCGAGGCCGGGCGCAGGTGGGTCCGGGCGAACAGGTCGGCCGCGCCGCCGCCGAGCACGCGGCGCAGGATCGGCACCAGCGGCTCGCCCGCCTCCAGCGCGCCGGCCTCCAGGCCCAGGATCTCGCCGAGCCGCGCGTTGGCGAGCAGGAGCCGCCCGTCCGCGCCGAGCAGGCAGAGCCCGTCCGTCATGTTGGACAGGGCGAGGTCGAGGTTGTCGGAGGCCGCCTTCAGCATCATCGCGGCGGCGCGCTGCTCGGTGCGGTCGCGGGTGATCTTGGCGAAGCCCACGAGCGCGCCGCCGTCGCGGATCGCGTCGATCACCACATGCGCCCAGAAGCGGGTCCCGTCCTTGCGCAGGCGCCAGCCCTCCGCCTCGAACCGGCCGGTCTCGTGGGCGGTCGCGAGCCCCCGCTCGGGCAGCCCCGCCGCCCGGTCCTCCGGCGCGTAGAAGCAGGCGAAGTTCCGCCCGACGATCTCATCGGCCGTGTAGCCCTTGGCACGCGCCGCGCCCGCATTCCAGTTCACCACCGTCCCGTCGGGCGCGAGCATGTAGATCGCGTAGTCCGTCACCCCCTGCACGAGCAGGCGGTACATCGCGTCGTCGTTCGAGAAGGCGGGCCCGCGCTGCCCGGGCACCGCGTCGGACGGATCGACGGCCGGAGGTGTTGGATCGGATGGAGAGCGGGTGGCGGATCGCATAATCGTTGCCGGTCCGGCTGCTGGTTCGTGCCACCCTCGCAGGGTGCCAATAAAGAATGATTAAAGCCCAGTCTGTTGCAAGATCATCCCGCCTATGTGGGCGCATCATTCCAGACTATGGTACATATTCACTAGTGCTATTCAGTTTTGCAATCGGAGGTTGTATTTTCTCCTGAGTGAAAACTCTGAATCTTCCGGGACTTCCGGGCGCTCCAGGCCATCGTCTCGACGCTCTCTCTCTCTCGCCGAACCGGCATCCCATTCGGCGGAGAGCGCTCTGGTCCGGCGCCCGACCCGCACGCCCGCGCCGGCCGCGGCTCCGGTGGAGCCGGCGAACCATCAAACAGCCGCATTTGGCCACGCTAACGGTCCGGCGGCACCGGTCGCGCGCTCTGCCCGCGCCGCCGCATCCCTTCCCGGCAGCGAGATCCGGATATGGTGGCGCGCGCGCAGGAGACCGTCGTCGAGTTCGAGCCGGACGCGGCCGGAGGACAGGCGGCGGAGATCTGCGCGGCGGGCCTGCAGAGCATCGAGATCGGGATGGGCGCGATGCGGGCGCTCGGCGCGGCGCTCGGCGGCGAGCTCGGCCCGGCCTTCGCGGCGGCGGTCGAGCGGCTGATCGAGACCGAGGGGCGGGTCATCGTCTGCGGCGTCGGCAAGAGCGGGCATATCGGCCGCAAGATCGCCGCGACCTTGGCTTCCACCGGCACGCCGGCCTTCTTCGTGCACCCGACCGAGGCGAGCCACGGCGACCTCGGCATGATCACGCCCGAGGACACGATCCTGGCGCTGTCGTGGTCGGGCGAGACCGCGGAACTCGGCGACCTCACCAACTTCTCGCGCCGCTTCTCGATTCCCCTCATCGCCATCACCTCGCGCGCCGACAGCTCGCTCGGCCGGGCCGCCGACGTGGTGCTGGCCCTGCCGCGGGTGCGCGAATCCTGCCCGCACGACCTCGCGCCGACCTCCTCCAGCCTGATCCAGCTGGCGCTCGGCGACGCGCTCGCGGTGGCGCTGCTGCGCCAGCGCGGCTTCACCTCCTCGCGCTTCAAGATCCTGCACCCGGGCGGCACGCTGGCCGCCCGCCTCAAGACTGTGCGCCAGCTCATGCACGCGGGCGCGGCCATGCCTGTGGTGGCGCGCGGCACGCCGATGTCGGAGGTGCTGGTCCGCATCGCCGAGCACCGCTTCGGCTGCGCGGGCGTGCTCGACGAGGCCGGCGCCATCGTCGGCATTGTCACGGACGGCGACCTGCGCCGCCACATGGGCCCGGCCCTACTCGCCACGCCGGTCGAGCAGGTGATGACGGCCCGCCCCGTCACCATCGAGCCCGACAGCCTCGCGGGCTCGGCGCTGGAGCTGATGAACCGCAAGCGCATCACCGCGGTCTTCGTGGTCGATGGCGGGCGTCCGGTCGGTCTGATCCACGTCCACGACCTACTGACCGCGGGCGTGGTCTGAGAAGCCGCATCCGCGAGCTTGGCCGCGCATTCTCGGTATACCAGACCGGCGTGCCGCGAAATTGTGCGTGCTTCGGATCTGGCTAGGATGTGGGCTCCTCCCAAGGGCTCATGGCCCTGCCTTCAGCCCGTTCGGCCCCGGCCGGGCGGGCTTTTTCCTGTTTGGGATCCCCGTTCCCGACCCGCCCGCGCAATCGTGCCAGCCGGAATGGACGCCTCGCAGACCCGCTCAAGCGCCACGATAGCCACCCGCCGGCCCGGGGCGCTCGCCTCCGCCCAGGTCGCGCCCGGCGGCGTCGGCCCCGTCGGGCGAGCCCATGTCGGCGGGCTCGCTCGCGCCCGGTGCCCGGCCGCCCTGCTGCCGCCCCTCCACGGGCCTGTCCCCGTAGGCCCGCGCCCCGGCGGGCGCCTCGGCGGGATTGGTCTCGGGTCTGGTGCTGTCGGGCTGGGTCATCGCATCGTTCCTCGTCGGGCGCTTCGGCGGCGTGGGGCTGCTGCCGGGGCAACCGCTCCGAACGGTGTCGGCTCCCGCCCGCGATAGGACGCGGCCCGTTTCTCCCTCCCCTCCACCGCCAGAGGCCCGCCATGCTCACGACGCTCGGGGTCGTGCTGCCGATCTTCGCCCTGATCCTTGCCGGCTGGCTGGCGCGGCGGACCGGCCTGCTCGGGCCCCACGCCGTGGCGGAGCTGAACCGCTTCGTGGTCTGGCTCGCCCTGCCGGCGCTGCTCTTCGACGTGATGGCCCGCAGCGTCGGTCCCGAGATCTGGCAACCGGGCTTCCTGGCCACCTTTGGCCTGAGCAGCGGCGCGCTGCTCGGCCTGACCGCGTGGCTCGCCCGGCGCCGGGGCCGGCCGCTGGCCGACGCGGCGATCGACGGGCTCAACGCTAGCTACCCGAACACCGGCTACATGGGCTTCCCCCTGGCGCTCGCCGCCTTCGGGCCCGCCGCGCTCGGGCCCACCACCATCGCGGTGATCCTCACGGTCTGCGTCGTCTTCGCCGGCGCGATCGTGCTGATCGAGGCGGGGCTCCAGGCCCGCGGCGGTGCCGAGGCGAGTGCGGAGGCGAGCGCGCGCCGCGGGCCGGTCGCCCTCACGGTGGCGCTGGCACTCGTCCGCAACCCGCTGCTCGTCGCCCCCTTCTGCGGGGCGCTAGTCCCACTCCTCGGGTTCGGCGTGCCGGCCCCCGTCGAGGCTTTCCTCAAACTCCTCGGCGGGGCCGCCTCGCCCTGCGCGCTGGTGGCGCTCGGGCTGTTCCTCGCCGAGCGGCGCGGAGTCGGGCCAAGCCCCGGCCCGGACCAGCGCGCGGACCGGCGCGCGACCGCGCGGCTCGCCGGGCTGAAGCTCGTCGCCCACCCGCTCCTCGCCTACGGGCTCGGACGCTTCGTGTTCGACCTGCCGCCGCTCGCGCTGCACACCGCAGTTCTGATGGCGGCCCTGCCCACCGGCACCGGGCCGTTCATGCTGGCGGAGTTCTACCGCCGCGAGGCCGCGCTCACCGCCGACACCGTGCTGGTCTCCACGGTGCTCTCCGTCGTCACGGTCTCGGCATATCTCGCACTCGTCGCGGGCTGAGGCTGGGGGCCGCGCCTCAGCGCCAGCCGAGCAGCACGAGGAAGCCCGAGAAGGTGAGGGCCGAGGCCATGAGGGTGAGCGCGGTGAGATCCATCACTGCCGGATAGGCGGCGGCCGGACGCTTGGCCAGCGTGCGAACGGTCGCTGCGGCAGCCTGACCAGTAGGCTCTTGATCGGTGCATAGCCGGCGCAGGATAGTATTCTCAGCCCCAGCGCGCCGCGGGTGGCATCGCTGTCGAGCAAGCTCTGCCGCAGACGGATCTGCCCCTTAGATTGATCTATGTTGTTTGCACAGGGTCGGCCTCTTTTCTACGCAGCTCAGCGCACGACGATATCTCCGGAATCGCTGCACGCCCGCGTGGATCTGTCCACAACATGCGCGCATGTTCGAGGAGGTTTGCGTGAGACTTCAGGGCTGAACCCTTGATCTTCGAGGCGGAATGGCAATCTTCAGGGCCACGGAGAACCAGGACGGATCACAGATGGCAGAAGAAGCGCTGGAGCAAGGACCCGACATCATCACCTTCGCGGGGGACATCGTCGCGGCCTACGTCTCGAACAATCCTGTGCCGGCCTCCGAGTTGCCGGCGCTGATCGGCAACGTCCACGCAGCCCTGGCGAACCTCGTCGGCGCGCCGGCCGCCGCGGCCGCGCCGGAGGAGCCCGTGGAGCAGCCGAGCCAGGCCCAGATCCGAAAGTCGATTGCCGAGGACGGGATCGTCAGCTTCATCGACGGCCGCGCCTACAAGACGCTGAAGCGCCACCTGACCAAGCACGGGCTGACGCCGCAGGCCTATCGCCAGCGCTACGGTCTGCCCGCTGACTATCCGATGGTGGCGCCGAGCTACGCGGCGCAGCGCTCTGCGCTCGCCAAGGAGATCGGCCTCGGCCGTCCGGCCCCGCAATCCGGGCGCCGCGACGCCGCCTGAGCCGCGTCGCACGCCGACGCGGAAAACCCGCCGCCCGTGAAACCGGGCGGCGGGTTTTCTTGATTTTGGCTCAGGATTTCCCGCTGTCGGCGGACATTCGCCGGACTTTGTCCAGTCCTGCCCAACCTTGAGGCTGGACCTCCCCGGCGCGAAGACTTATCCGGTTCGCCAAAGGTGCCGCGGCACGAATCGGCCCGGCCCCAACGGGAGGAGCCGTCATGGAACGGCAGAACGATCGTGAGGCGCGCTGGGCCGCGGAGCGGCACGCGCGCGAGGCGGCGCGCAGCCAGGCCGCCCTGCTCTGGTCGGCGATCCGGGCGGAGCGCCGGGCCGATGCGGATCCGGGGGCCCGGCTCAGGCCCCTCCTGCTCGCCGCGATGACCGACGAGGCCGGCGCACGCTGATCTCGGAGTCATGGGATCCCAAGGGCTTGAGGCCCTTTCGGCGCCTGAAGGCGCTGCGGGCGGGTCCCGGGGCGCGCAGCCCTGGGTTGGCCTTTTCGACCCGGCAAAGCCGGGACGGAGGGTTCAAATGCAGGGCTCTGCCCTGCACCCGCCAAAGGTCTCGACCTTTGGAAACCAGGATTCAGGAATAGGACTCAGGCTGCCCGGCCGCGGCGCCACGCGTCGCGGTCGAGGTAGAGCGCGCCGCCCGCGACCATCAGGGCCAGCGTGTACCACGTGATCGCGTATATCAGGTGGTTGTTGTGGAAGCGGATCACCGTGAGGCCGCCGACCGGCAGGCCCGCGCCGAGATCCCGGTCCACATCGCTGCCCGGCCGCCGCTCCGCATCCACGAAGTAGGGCGCGACGGGTCCCGCGAGGCCGCGCGCCCGCGCGATCGCCGCGACGTCGCGGGAGTACCACGTATCCGCCCCCGGATCGTTCTTGCGCAGGAAGGCCCCGCCCGGCTCGTCCAGGCGCAGCAGGCCCGTCACCGCCGCGCGCGTGCCGCCGACGCCCGTGCGGGTCGCCGGGTCGCGGCGGTCGCCCGGCACGAAGCCGCGGTTCACCAGCACCACGAAGCCGTCCTCGGTCCGCAGGGGCGTGAGAACCCAGAAGCCGCCGCCGAGATCGGTGACCGCCCGGACCAGGGTGTCGGGGCCGTCGAGCCAGGTGCCGTCGAGCCGCACGCGCCGGTAGGCGTCGCGATCCGATAGGGCCGGCCAGTCGGCGGGCCCGGGCGCCGCGACCGGGTCGCCGTGGGCGTTGGCCTCGACCCGGGCGATCAGTTCGAGTTTCCAGGCGCGGCGGTGGACCTGCCAGGTGCCGAGCGCTACGAGCGCGCCGCAGAGCAGGACCGCCAGGAGGTTGGCGAGGATCAGCCCGGCGAGGCGCGGATGCCTGCGCGTCACCGGGCCGGGCGTCGGAGTGCCGGTCAGAGCCTGTGCCTCCCGCTCAGGGCTGGTGGCGCAGCTGCTCCACCGACATCGGCATCATGTTGGCGTTCATGTGGTGCATCACCCAGAGCGAGCCGGTGAGCGTGATCACCACCAGCGTCACGGTGAAGATCAGCGCCAGCACCGTCCAGCCGCCCTCGGACTTCGTGTTCATGTGCAGGAAGTAGATCATGTGGACCACGATCTGCACCGCCGCGAAGGCCATGATGATGATGCCGGTCCAGAGCCCGCTCTCCAGCGGGCGCGCCATCACCAGCCAGAACGGGATCGCGGTGAGGATCACCGAGAGCACGAAGCCGGTGACGTAGCCGCCGAACGAGCCGTGGCTCGCGCCGCCCTCGTGACCGTGCCCGTGGTCGTGGTGGGCCGCCTCGGCGCTCATTGCAGGACTCCCATCAGGTACACGAAGGTGAAGACGCCGATCCAGATCACGTCGAGGAAGTGCCAGAACATCGACAGGCACATCAGCCGGCGGGTGTTCTCAGGAATCAGGCCGCGCTGGGCGACCTGGATCATCAGCACGATCAGCCAGATCAACCCGAAGGTGACGTGCAGGCCGTGCGTGCCGACCAGCGTGAAGAAGGCCGACAGGAAGGCCGAGCGGCCCGGCCCCGCGCCCTCGTGGATCAGGTGCGCGAACTCGTAGAGCTCGATGCCCAGGAAGGCCGCGCCGAACAGGCCCGTGACCGCGAGCCAAGCTTGCGTCGCGGCCGTGCGGCCCTTGTCCATCGCCAGCATGGCGAAGCCGTAGGTGATGGACGAGAACAGGAGCATCGAGGTGTTCAACGCCACCAGCGGCAGGTCGAACAGGTCCTTGGGTGACGGCCCGGCCGCGTAGTTGCGGCCGAGAACTCCGTAGGTCGCGAACAGCACCGCGAAGATGAGGCAGTCGCTCATCAGATAGATCCAGAACCCCAGGAGGGTGCTGGTCTCGGGGTGGTGCTCCTCCTCGTGGTGGAAGACCGGTGCGGTGCCGGGGGGCGCGGTGTCCGTGTGCATCATGGGCTCAGGCCTGCCCCGCCAGCGCGGCGGTCCGCTGCGACTCGGTCCGGGCGACCGTGTCGGCCGGGATGTAGAAGTCGCGGTTGTAGTTGAAGGTGTGGGCGACCGAGACGACGAAGATCGCCAGGCCTGAGAGCGCCGCCAGCCACCAGATGTACCAGATCATGGCGAAGCCGAAGACGACGCTGAGGCCGCCGATGATCGCGCCCGTGCCGGTGTTCTTCGGCATGTGGATCGGCTTGAAGCCCTGGAGCGGGCGGGCGTAGCCGCGGTTCTTCATGTCGTACCAGGCGTCGAGGTCGTGCACGACCGGCGTGAAGGCGAAGTTGTAGTCCGGCGGCGGCGAGGAGGTGGCCCACTCGAGCGTCCGGCCGCCCCACGGGTCGCCGGTCGTGTCGCGCAGGGCCTCGCGGTTGCGGATCGAGACGACGAACTGGATGATCGTCGAGAGGATGCCGAGGCCGATGAGCGCCGCGCCGCCCGCCGCGACAACGAACCAGATCTGCAGCGACGGGTCGTCGAAGTGCTGCATCCGGCGCGTCACGCCCATGAGCCCCAGCACGTAGAGCGGCATGAAGGCGACGTAGAAGCCGACGAGCCAGAACCAGAAGCTCATCTTCCCCCAGAACGGGTCGAGCTTGAAGCCGAAGGCCTTCGGGAACCAGTAGGTCACGCCGGCCATCATGCCGAACAGCACGCCGCCGATGATCACGTTGTGGAAGTGCGCGATCAGGAACAGCGAGTTGTGCAGCACGAAGTCGGCCGGCGGCACGGCGAGCAGAACGCCGGTCATGCCGCCGATGACGAAGGTCACCATGAAGCCGACCGTCCAGAGCATCGGCACCTCGAAGCGGATGCGCCCGCGGTACATGGTGAACAGCCAGTTGAAGATCTTCGCACCCGTCGGGATCGAGATGATCATCGTCGTGATGCCGAAGAACGAGTTCACGTTGGCGCCCGACCCCATAGTGAAGAAGTGGTGCAGCCAGACGAGGTAGGAGAGGATCGTGATAACGACCGTGGCGTAGACCATCGAGGCGTAGCCGAAGAGGCGCTTGCCGCAGAAGGTCGAGGTCACCTCCGAGAAGATGCCGAAGGCCGGCAGGATGAGGATGTAGACCTCCGGGTGGCCCCAGATCCAGATGAGGTTGAAGTACATCATCGGGCTGCCGCCCAGGTCGTTCGTGAAGAAGTGCGTGCCGACGTAGCGGTCGAGCGACAGCAGCGCGAGAACGGCCGTGAGGATCGGGAAGGCGGCCACGATCAGCACGTTGGTGCAGAGCGAGGTCCAGACGAAGACCGGCAGCTTCATCATGGTCATGCCGGGCGCGCGCATCTTCACGATGGTTGCGACCAGGTTGATGCCTGAGAGCAGCGTGCCGATGCCCGCGATCTGCAGGCCCCAGATCCAGTAATCGACCCCGACGCCCGGGCTCATGTCGGCGCCCGACAGGGGCGGGTAGCCGAGCCAGGTAGCGCGCGAGAACTCGCCGACGAAGAGCGAGATCATGATGATGATCGCGCCGGCGGTGGTCATCCAGAACGAGAAGTTGTTCAGGAAGGGGAACGAGACGTCGCGCGCGCCGATCTGCAGCGGCACGACGTAGTTCATCAGGCCTGTGACGAAGGGCATCGCCACGAAGAAGATCATGATCACGCCGTGCGCCGTGAAGATCTGGTCGTAGTGGTGCGGCGGCAGGAAGCCCTCCTGCGAGCCGAAGGCGATCGACTGCTGGGCGCGCATCAGCAGCGCGTCGGCGAAGCCCCGCAGCAGCATCACGAACGCCAGGATGACGTACATGATGCCGATCTTCTTGTGATCGACGGAGGTCACCCAGTCGCGCCAAAGCGCGCCCCAGAAGCGGTAGTAGGTGATGGTTCCGAGCACGGCGATGCCGCCGAGCGCGACGCCCGCGAAGGTCACGAGCAGGATCGGCTCGTGGTACGGGATGTCCGCGAGCGTGAAGCGTCCGAAGACGAGCTTCTGGAGATCGACGTTGGAGAACATGTGATCGGCTCTCTGGCGATGCGTCGGCTGACCGCCGGCCTTAACGGTTGTTGAGCTGCGCGGGGGCCGGGGTCCCCTGGTCGTCGTGGCCCGATGAGGGCTTGGTGCCGGGCTCCGGCTCCGAGCGCGGCGGGCGGCCCGAAGCCGGCCCGGTCGCCCCGGGGGCCTCGTCGCCCTGCTCCACGTGCCGGTTGTCGTAGCGGAGCTTCTCGCGGTTCTCCCGGCTGTGCACGCCCGCGCCGCCGCGGGCGTCGATCTTCATCATCTCGCTCATGCACATCTTGCCGGGCAGGGCGCACATGTTGAGAATCTGGCTGTAGAGATTGTCGGCGACCGAGGCGAAGTACTGGATCGGCTCGCGCTCGCTAGGCTTCTCCAGCTGGAGATAGGCGTCGCGGCTGAGATCCTTGCCCTCAGTCTTCGCCTTGGCGACCCAGGCCTCGAATTCCTTCGGCTCCTGGCCGAGGAAGTTGAAGGTCATGCGTGAGAAGCCGCTGCCGCTGTAGTGGGCCGACTGGCCGTGATAGGTGCCCGGCTTGTTGATCACCGCGTGCAGCTTCATCTCCATCCCGGGCATCGTGTAGACCATGCCGGCGAGCGCGGGGACGTAGAAGGTGTTCATCACGGAGGCCGCGGTGAGCCGGAAGTTGATCGGCCGGTCCACGGGGGCGGCCAGCTCGTTCACCGTGGCGATCCCGTATTCGGGATAGAAGAACAGCCACTTCCAATCGAGGGCGACCACCTGCACCTCGAGCGGCTTGGTGTCGGCCGGCACCGGCCGGCCCGGCTCGATGCGCGACAGGGGGCGGTAGGGATCGAGCGTGTGGGTGCTGATCCAGGTCAGCGCCCCCAGCGCGATGATGATCACCAGGGGGGCTGCCCAGATCACCACCTCGAGTTGGGTCGAGTGGTGCCAGTCCGGATCGTAGGTGGCAGACGTGTTGTTGGCCCGGTAGCGCCAGGCGAAGAGCAGCGTCAGCAGGATCACCGGCACGATGATCAGCAGCATCAGGCCCGTGGAGGCGAGGACGAGGTTGCGCTGCTGCATCGCCACGTCGCCCGAGGGATGCATCACCACCATGTTGCAGCCGGCCACCGTGGCGAGCAGCGGCAGCAGGGCGGCGGCGCGGGTCAGGCGCTTGAGGCGCGCGGAACCGGTGCGCGTGGAGAGGGCGGATTTGGCCGCGGCGATCAACATCGTGTCCCCTTGCCGCTGGGCGGCGAGATGGCCCCGGGAGGCGTCAGGCGCGGCGCTCAGCGCCGCTCGATTGTCTCGGCGACGCGAGGCGTCGCAGGCTGGTGTCGGCGACGCGGGGCGTCGCGTGGCGGTGTCGGCGGCGCTCTCCGGCGCCGCGCGTGACGATCGAGCCCCTCGGCCCGGCTACATCTGCCGGATCTCGGAGCGGTTGATGCTCAGCGCGACGAGCGTGGCGACCGCGCCCGACAGCAGGTAGAGACCGACGCAGGCGAGCCCGAACTTGGCCGAGAGACCGAGCGCCACGAGCGGCGCGAAGCCGGCACCGAGCAGCCAGCCGAGATCGGCCATCAGGGCGGCGCCGGTGTAGCGGTAGCGGGCGCCGAGCCGCGAGCTCACCGCGCCGGTCGCCTGCCCGTAGGCGAGGCCGAGCAGCGAGAAGCCGGCGAGCACGTAGACGGTCTGGCCGATGACGTTCTCCTCGATCACCAGCGGTGCGATGGTGCTGGCGATGGCGAAGGCAGCGATCAGGCCGGCCGAGACGATGAGGTGCATGCGCCGGCCGATCTGGTCGGCCATCAGCCCGGAGAACACGATGGCGCCCGCGAACAGGATCGCGCCGCCGAACTGGACGAGCAGGAACTCGCCCGCCGAGCGCTGGGTGAACAGCGTGATCCAGGAGATCGGGAAGATCGTGACGAGGTGGAAGAGCGCGAAGCTCGCCAGCGGCACCAGGGCGCCGATGAGCACGTCGTCGCCGTGGGCCTTGAGCAGGGGGAAGAAGCGGGCAGGCTCGAGCCGGCCCCGCTCGATCAGGCGGGTGAACTCCTCGGTGGCCACCAGCCGCAGCCGGGCGAACAGCGCCACCACGTTGATGGTGAAGGCGCAGAAGAACGGGTAGCGCCAGCCCCAGTCGATGAAGTCCGCCTCGGAGAGGTTCATGGTGAAGAAGGCGAAGAGCAGGCTCGCCAGCATGAAGCCGATCGGCGCGCCGAGCTGGGGCATCATCGCGTACCAGCCGCGCCGCTCCACAGGCGCGTTGAGGGCCAAGAGCGAGGCGAGCCCGTCCCAGGCGCCGCCGAGCGCCAGCCCCTGACCGATGCGGAGCGCCGCGAGCAGCCAGATCGCCGAGGCGCCGATGTGGTCGTAGCCCGGCAGGAAGCTGATCAGCATGGTCGAGCCGCCGAGCAGGAACAGCGCGATGGTCAGCTTGACCCCGCGGCCGTGGCGCCGGTCGATCGCCATGAAGATCACCGAGCCGATCGGCCGGGCGATGAAGGCGAGGGCGAAGACGACGAAGCTGTACAGCGTGCCCTGGAGCGGCGACGCGAAGGGGAAGAACACCTTCGGGAAGACCAGGACCGAGGCGATGCCGTAGACGAAGAAGTCGAAATACTCGGCCGCCCGACCGATCACGACGCCGATGGCGATCTCGCCGGGGGCGACCTTGTGGCCGCTCATGGCGAGCTGCGCGTCGCGCTCCAGCGGCGCCGATGAGGCTATGGCGTGGTCCGGTGTCATGTCTGGCGACGGCCTCGTACAGAAGGGCTCTGGCCACGAACGGGCCTCGGCCGCGCGGGCGCCCCCTCCCTAGCGCAACGTCCGGGACACGCAAGATTCCGTGCCCCGCGCCGCGCGATACCCTGACATGCTCGACCGCGCCGATCGCCCTGCGGGACCGCGCCGATTCGGCTGCCTCTTGTTCTGTCTTCGCCAGATAGCCCCGTCACCCTCAGGACGCAAAGACTCCCATTGTCGCGCCCGGGGATAGCGGATCGGATCCCTCACCCGCGCGCCGCGCGCGAGCGATCTTCTCCGGCGACGCTTTCCCGGTGACGCTTTCCCGGTGACGCTCGGCCACCTGCCGCGTTGCCGTCCGGGGCGCCCGCCCCGCGCATCATCCGCAGACGAAGCCCGAGACCCGCCCCACCATGCGTCACGAGATCCCGCCGCGCTCCGGCACCGCCTTCACCCTCGACCGGGGCCAGCGCCTCACCGTGATCGATCCGCAGGGCGAGCAGGTGGCCGACCTCCTGGCCTTCCGGCGCGACGACACCGACGAGGTGATCTCGTCCGGCCGCACCCTCGACTACGCCAGCCGGATCTTCCTGACGACGGGCGACAAGATCTACTCGAACCGGTCGAACGTCCTCCTGGAGATCGTGGCCGACACGGTCGGGCGGCACGATTTCCTGCTGACCCCCTGCTCCGCCGACACGTTCCGGATCATCTACGGCGACACCGAGCCCCACCGGGGCTGCTTCGGCAACCTCGCCCACGCGCTCGCGCCCTACGGCATCGGGCCGGACCGGATCCCGGTGGCCTTCAACGTCTTCATGAACGTGGCGGTCGATGGCACCAGCGGTGCGCTGGAGGTCCGCCCCCCCTTGAGCCGGGCGGGTGACCACGTGACCTTCGAGGCGCGGGAGGACCTGATCGTCGGGCTGACCGCCTGCTCGGCGCTCCAGTCGAACAACTACGCCTTCAAGCCGATCCAGTACGAGATCGGGTGACACGGCCCGGCTTGTCGCATGCCGCGTGATGCCGCGTGCGCCCGAGCACGCGCGCGGCGGGAGCCGATTCCCGCCTGCGGCTTTGACCCCCCGTCGCCCTCTCGACCGAACGGACGCCGCCCATGCCCGACACGCCCCAGGATCCGACGACCCCTCGCGCCGCCGCCTACTCGGAGCGGGCCAAGCGACAGTCGTTCCAGACCATCGCGATCATCGCCGGGCTGATCCTGTTCATCATGGTGGTGTTCGGCTTCCTGTTCGGCGCGGGCCGCCTGATCGCCTGATCGCCCGCGGTTGACCGCGCCCGCCCAGGCGGCCAATGACGCGCGCCGGCGTGTCCGACCGGCGCGGGACTGGTCAGGAGCGAGACGGTGCCCGGGAACGAGCCCGCAAGCCTCGACCCTGCCAGCGTCGCCGTCGGCCTCACGCTGTTCCGGCCGAGCCCCGCGCAGGTCGAGGCGGCCTGCCGCCTCGCGACTGCCGGCGCGGGACCGGTCCTGGCCTTCGACAACGGCGGCCTGCCCGCGGGCGCGGCCGAGGCGCTGGCGCGCGCCGGCATCCGGCTGCTCTCGGCCGGCCGCAACGTCGGCATCGGGGCGGCGCTGAACGCGCTCGCCGAGGCGGCGGCCGCTTCGGGTGCCCGCCACCTCCTCCTGCTCGACCAGGATGCCGGCCCGCAGGGCGCGATGCTGCGCGCGCTCCTCGACGCGGCCGTGAGGCTCGCCGGCGCGCATCCGCCCCCCGCCGTGATCGGGCCGCGCCCGCTCGCGGGGCCCGGCCACAAGGCGCCGGCCTACCCGGTCCGCGCCGGCACGGCCCCGCGCGACGGGCTGGTGCCGGTCGATTTCCTGGCGACCTCCGGCTCGCTCGTGGATCTCGCGGCCTTCGCCGAGGTCGGCCCGTTCCGCGCCGACTACTTCATCGACGCGGTCGATCTCGAATGGTGCTTCCGCGCCTGGGCCCGGGGCTACAGCTGCTGGATGGCGCCGGAGGCCGGCCTCGCCCACCATGTCGGCAGCGGCACGATCCGGGGGCCCTTCGGCCTCGCCATGCCGCGCCAGCCCCTGTTCCGCATGGCGACCTACCTGCGCAACAGCGCCTACGGCCTGCGCCTGCCCCACCTGCCGCCCGGCTGGAAGCTGCGCCAGGGGGCCTACCTGCCGGTGCAGGTGCTCCTCTACTGGCGCGACGCAGGCTTCCGCCCCCGCGTGCTGCTGCGCCTCCTCGCAGCCCTGCGCGACGGCCTCCTGGGCCGCCTCGGGCCGCCCCGGGATTTGCCTTGACCTTTGCCGTGACCCCTGCCGTGACCGCCCACGCCGCCCTCGACGTGGTGATCGTCAACTGGAACGGCGGCGCGCTGGTGCAGGCCTGCGTCGCGAGCCTCGCGCGCGCCGCGGCGGCGCTCGACCTGCGGGTGGTGGTGGTCGACAACGCCTCGACGGACGGGTCGGCCGAGGCTCTGGAGGCGTTCGCGCGCATCGATCACCGCGCGTCCCCCTCCCCCGCGGAGGGGGAAGGGAGGTTCGCGGTGCGGGTGATCCGAAACGGCGAAAACCTCGGCTTCGCCCGGGCCTGCAACATCGGCGCGGCGGCGGGGAGCGCCAAGACGATCCTGTTCCTCAACCCCGACACCCGGGCGGACGGTCCGGCCCTGCTCGCGGCCCGCGCCGCCCTCCTCGCCGATCCCGGTACCGGCATCGTCGGCGCCCGCCAGATCGCCGACGACGGCACGGTCGAGCGCAGCTGCGCCCGCGCGCCCACCCCCGCGAGCCTCCTCGGCCAGGCGCTCGCCCTCGACCGGCTCGGCCTCGTGCCGCCCCACTTCATGACCGAGTGGGACCATGCCGAGGACCGCGCCGTCGACCAGGTGATGGGCGCCTTCCTGATGATCCGGCGCCCCCTGTTCGAGAGGCTCGGCGGCTTCGACGAGCGCTTCTTCGTCTACTACGAGGACGTCGATCTGTGCCGGCGCGCCCGGTCTGCGGGTTGGGCAGTCCGGCACGTGGCCGGGGCGGTGATCGGCCATGCGGGCCAGGGCACGACCCGGCAGGCGCGGGCGCACCGCCTGTTCTACATCCTGCGCGCCCGGGTGCAGTACGCCGCCAAGCACCACGGCCGGGCCACGGCGCTGGCGCTCCTGGCGGCCTCCTTCCTCGCCGAGGTGCCGCTGCGCCTCGCGCGGGCCGCGGCGCGGCGCGCGCCCGCGGAGGCCGCCGAGACCCTGCGCGGGGCCGGCCTCCTGGCGCGGGTCACCCCCGCACTCCTCGCCGGGATCCTGCGCGGACGCTGACGGTGGCTTGTATTGCTGCGGCCCCGCCTATGCAGTACGGCCGGACCGGGCGGTTGCAACCGGGGATAGGTCAACAGTGGCGAGCGATCGCAGGCCGGCGCTGGCCAAGGTCGAGACCGGCATCACGGGATTCGACGAGATCACCTTCGGGGGCCTTCCCGCCGGGCGGCCGACGCTCGTCTGCGGCGCGGCCGGCTGCGGCAAGACGCTCTTCGCCACCACCTTCCTGATCAACGGCGCGACGCTCTTCGGCGAGCCCGGCGTCTTCGTGAGCTTCGAGGAGCGCGCCGAGGACATCGCGGCGAACGTCGCCTCGCTGGGCTACGACATCGGCGGCCTCGTGGCCGAGGGGAAGCTCGCGGTCGACCACGTCCGGGTCGAGCGCAGCGAGATCGAGGAGACCGGCGAGTACGACCTGGAGGGGCTGTTCATCCGCCTCGGCTTCGCGGTCGATTCCATCGGCGCCAAGCGCGTGGTGCTCGACACGATCGAGACCCTGTTCGCCGCCTTCACGGACGAGACGGTTCTGCGCGCCGAGCTGCGCCGCCTGTTCGGCTGGATCAAGGACCGGGGCTTGACCGCGATCATCACGGGCGAGCGCGGCGGCGGCCAGCTCACCCGCCAGGGGCTGGAGGAGTACGTCTCGGACTGCGTGGTGCTGCTCGACAACCGGGTCGAGGACCAGATCACCACGCGGCGCCTCCGGGTGGTGAAGTACCGCGGCTCGGCCCACGGCACCAACGAGTATCCGTTCCTGATCGATGCCGAGGGCATCAGCGTCCTGCCGGTCACCTCGGCGGACCTCGATTACGGCGTGACCGAGGGCGTGATCTCGTCGGGGATCCCGGGCCTCGATGCCATGCTGGAGCCCGGCGGCTTCCACCGCGGCTCCGGCATCCTGATCTCGGGCGAGGCCGGCACCGGCAAGACCATGATCTCGTCGAGCATGGTCGCGGCGGCTTGCGCCCGGGGCGAGCGCTGCATGGCCTTCGTGTTCGAGGAGAGCGGGCAGCAGATCGCCCGCAACGCCCGCTCGATCGGCCTCGACCTGCAGGCCCACGTCGATGCCGGCTTGCTGCGCTTCGAGTCGGCCCGCCCGAGCCTCTACGGGCTGGAGACGCATCTGGCCCGCATGCACCGGGACATCGACCTGTTCGCCCCGAGCCTCGTCGTGGTCGACCCGCTCTCGGCTCTGCGGGGCCCCGCGAGCGAGTTGCAGGCCACCCTGCTGCGCATGGTCGATCTCCTGAAGAGCCGTGGCATCACGGCCGTGTTCACCAGCCTGCGCACCGAGGGCGGGTTCGACGCCCAGGACGAGTTCGGCGTCTCCTCGCTGATGGATGCCTGGGTCAAGCTCCTCAACGTCGAGGCGAACGGCGAGCGCACCCGCACGCTCTACGTCATCAAGGCCCGCGGCATGAGCCACTCGCACCAGGTGCGCGAGTTCCGGATGTCGTCGGCGGGCATCGAGCTCGTGGAGGCCTATATCGGTCCGGCGGGCGTGCTCACCGGCACCGCCCGCCTCGTCCGGGAGGCCGAGGAGCGGGCCGAGGTGCTGCGGCTCCGGCAGGAGACCGAGCGCCGCCGCCGCGAGATCGTCCGCCGCCGCGACGCCCTCGAGCGCCAGATCGCGGAGCTGCGCGCGGGGCTCGAGGCGGCCGAGGAAGAGGAGAGCGTGCTCCTCGGCGAGACCGAGGCGCGCGAGAGCCAGCTGGAGGCCGAGCGCCGCGAGCGCGCGGCCCGGCGCGGCGCGGCGAGCTGAGGACCGGCCCGATGAGCGACAAGAGCTTGGAGACGGGGCCGGACCCCGACGCGGCCGCCGAGGCGGATCTCGACCCGAACCACTACCACCTGCGCCTCTACGTGGCCGGGCAGACCGCCAAGTCGCTCGCCGCGACGGCGAACCTGCGGCGCTTCTGCGAGGAGCACCTGGCCGGCCGCTACGACATCGAGGTCATCGACCTGATGCAGAACCCGCAGCTCGCCGCCGGGGACCAGATCCTGGCGATCCCGACGCTGGTGCGCCGCCTGCCCTCTCCGCTCAAGCGCATCATCGGCGACCTCTCGAACACCGAGAAGGTGCTGGTCGGCCTCGACATCCGCCCGAAGGACGCGCCTTGAGCGCCGGGACCTCGCCCGCGTCTGGCCGGCCGCTGCTGCGCCTGTTCATCGCCGGCACCGCGCCGCGCTCCGGCCGGACCGTCGAGGCGGTCCGGCAGCTCCGCGACGCGCACCTGCCCGGCTACGAGCTGGAGGTCGTCGACCTCTACCAGCAGCCCCAGCTCGCCGAGGCCGACCGGGTGGTCGCCGCCCCGACCCTGGTGCGGGTGAGCCCCGGCCCGTCCCGGCGCGTGGCCGGCGATCTCACCGACGCGCGCCGCGTCCTCCAGGGGCTCGGCCTCGACGCGCCCGAGGGAGCGCCCGGGGCGGTCGGGGCCTGTGCCGATGAGCGCTGAACTCGCCGCCGCCCGCGCCCGCATCGCGGAGCTCGAAGCGCGGCTGGAGGAGAGCGAGGACACGCTGGCGGCGATCCGCCGGGGCGATTTCGACGCGGTCGTGGTCGAGGGCCCGAACGGCGAGCGCCTCGTCTACACCCTGGAGAACGCCGACCGGCCCTACCGGGTGCTGATCGAGCAGATCCAGGAGGGCGCCTTCACGCTCTCGGCCGAGGGCACGCTGCTCTACGGCAACCGCCGGCTCGCCGCGATGCTGGGCCTGCGCCAGGAGCGACTGATCGGCCAGCCGCTCCGCCGCTTCGTGCTGCCGGAGGACGCCGACGCCCTGGACGCGCTCGTCGCCGGGGCGGCCGAGGCTCCGGCCCGGGCCGAGATCGGCTTCCGCGATGCCGAGGGCGCGCTCCACCCGGTCCACCTCTCCCTCGCCCGGCTGGAGCGCGACGGCGAGGCACCGCTCCTCTGCGGCGTGCTCACCGACCTCACCGAGCAGCGCGGGCGCCTGGACGAGCTCGCCGCCGCCAACGCCCGCCTGACCGCCGAGATCGCCGAGCGCGAGCGCATCGAGGACGCTCTGCGCCAGTCGCAGAAGATGGAGGCGGTGGGCCAGCTCACGGGGGGCGTCGCCCACGACTTCAACAACCTGCTCACCGTCATCCGGTCCTCGACCGACCTCCTGAAGCGGCGCGAGCTGCCCGAGGAGCGGCGCGCCCGCTACGTGCTGGCGATCTCCGACACGGTGGACCGGGCCGCCAAGCTCACCGGGCAGCTCCTCGCCTTCGCCCGGCGGCAGGCGCTCCAGCCCGAGACCTTCGACGCGGGCGCGAGCGTGGCCGCAATCGGCGACATGGTGGGCACGCTCACGGGTGCCCGCATCCGGGTGAGCGTGCGCCTGCCCGAGCAGCCCTGCTACGTCCACGCCGATCCGAGCCAGTTCGACACGGCTTTGGTCAACATCGCCGTGAACGCGCGCGACGCGATGGAGGGCGAGGGCACGCTGACGATCGCGGTCGCGGCAGCCGAATCCGTGCCGGCCTCGCGCGGCCAGATGCCGGTGCGGGGCCGCTTCGTGGCGGTCTCGATCGGCGACACCGGCACCGGCATCGCGCCGGAGGTGCTGGCGCGCATCTTCGAGCCCTTCTTCACCACCAAGGGCGTCGGCCAGGGCACGGGCCTCGGCCTCTCCCAGGTCTTCGGCTTCGCCAAGCAGTCCGGCGGCGAGGTCACGGTCGACAGCGCGCTCGGGCGCGGCACCACCTTCACGCTCTACCTGCCGCGCGCCGAGGCGCCCGCCGCAGCCGCCCTGCCGAGCGGGCCCGCACTGGCGCCCGGCAGCGGCCACGGCACCTGCGTGCTGGTGGTCGAGGACAATGCCGAGGTCGGCAGCTTCGCCACCCAGACCCTGGCCGAGCTCGGCTACGGCACCGTCTGGGTCCGCGACGCCGACGCGGCGGTGGCGGCGCTGGAGCACGAGCCCGGCCGCTTCGACGTCGTCTTCTCCGACGTGGTGATGCCGGGCCGCGACGGGGTCGACCTCGCGGGCGAGATCCGGCGGCGCTGGCCCGAGGTGCCGGTGGTGCTGACCTCCGGCTACAGCCACGTGCTCGCCCAGGAGGGCACGCACGGCTTCGAGTTGCTGCACAAGCCCTACTCGGTCGAGCAACTCTCGCACGTGCTGAGCCGGGTCGTCGCCGTCCGCCGCCGCGCGGGCTGAGGTTTGGGGATCCCCAAGGGTATCACACCCTTGGGCGGGGTCCGGGGCGCGAAACCCCGGGGTCGTCGCCCGCCTTCCGGCCGAGCCGGACGGCGGGCGACGAAGCGGGCTCTGCCCTGCACCCGCCAAAGGTCTCGACCTTTGGAAACCAAGACCGGCTCATGCCGCGTTGACCCGGCGGAGGTGACCGCATGCCCGCGCTCGACGGTGTCCTGGAGACGGTCCTGTACGTAGCGGATCTCGCCCGCGCCGACGCGTTCTACCGCGGCACCATGGGCCTGCCCTGCATCCACGAGGACGCCCGGATGCGGGCCTACGACGTGGGCGGTCGCGGCGTGCTGCTGCTCTTCCCGCGCGGCGGCTCGCTGGAGCCGATCGAGATTCCCGGCGGCACCATCCCGCCCCATGACGGCTCGGGGCCGCAGCACGTCGCCTTCGCGATCGGCGCGGAGGCGCTGCCGGACTGGGAGCGGCACCTTGCCGAGGCCGGCATCGACGTCGAGGGGCGCACCCGCTGGCCCCGCGGCGGGCGCAGCCTCTATTTCCGCGATCCCGACGGCCATCTCCTGGAGATCGCGACGCCGGGGCTCTGGCGGGGCTACTGAGGGGGAATGGGGACCATGAGCGCGCGACGCCTGCTGCACACGAGCCCGGAGGGCGCCCGCTGGTCGCTCGCCCGCGAGGACCGGGAGGTCTTCGTCCTGCACGAGGCGGGCGGGGCGCCCGAGCGGATCGGGCTCGCCCGCTTCCTCGACGGCGACCCGGCCGCGCCGGAGCGGCGCGCCCTCATCGACCTCGTGGCGACCCTGGCCGAGGCGGTCCCGGTGACGGGCGCGCCGCCCGAGGCGGGCGCGGCCGCGGCCGAGCCCTCGCCCGGCGAGGCGGTGCTTTAGAGGCGCCTACAGCACCGCCTCGATCAGCCCGAGTTCCTGCGCCTCCCCGGCCTCGACGTACCAGTTCTCGGGCGCGCGCCGCAGCACCTCCTCTAGGCTCACCCGCGAGCCCGTCACGAGGTTGGCGAATCCCTCGTTCTGGATCGCGATCGAGGTCTCGATCTCGTGGAGCGCGGCCTTGACGGTGGCGACGCAGGTGGTGAGCGGCCCGTTGAGCTTCAGCGTCTTGTCGAGCTTGCGCTCGTGCACCATCAGCCGCGTCCCGCGGGTGAGGTAGCGGTTCTGCCGCGCGAAGAAGCTCATGAAGGTGGTGCCCGCCGAGTAGATCGCCGCCTTGCCCAGGAAGACGAAGCGGCGTTCCGGCTCAAGCGCGCTGTGGAAGCGGATGTCCTCGCCCATCATGCGGGCGATCTCGGGGTCGCCGCCCAGCGTCGAGAGTTCGACCACGACGAGATCGCGCTCGGCAGCCGCCGCGAGCTGCTGCCGGAAGGCATGATACATGGCGTGATCGACGGAGCCGGAGAGCAGTACGGCGGGCACCGCGAAGGCGGCGGGTTCGAGGGGGGCGGCCATCGGGACGGGTCTCCGGGATTGGGCTGTCGCGCCGCGCGCTGCGGCGCCTCTGCCCGGAACGCGCCGCAGCGATCGTGGGTCCCGGGCGCGGCGGGTCGGTCCGCCGCCTACAGGTCCCGCGGCTGGCTCCCGCGGGCGACGCAGCGCCAGCGCGCCACGTGCCACTCGGGATGGCTCTCCTGCCACGCGGCGAGCGCGCTCTGGGCGTTGCGCAGGCAGACGAAGGGGCTGCGCGCCTCGTAGGATAGGTCGATCCGGTCCTCCTTACAGGTGCTGGGCTGCGCCAGGAGGCAGATCGACAGAAGGATGAACATGGCCGGCTCCGCGTGCGTGGCGGACCTGCGATATGATGCAGGTCCGCGCCGCGCCCAGCCCCGCGCCCAGCTCCTCGCTCGGCCGGCGGCTCAGCGCCCGCGCGGCCCCAGCAGGATCACCAGGGTGCCGGCCAGGCACAGGGCGGCGCCCGCGAGGTCGAAGCGGTCCGGCCGGCGCCCCTCCGCCAGCCAGAGCCAGAGGATCGAGGCCGCGATGTAGACGCCGCCATAGGCCGCGTAGGCGCGCCCCGCCGCCTCGGCCTCGACCCGGGTCAGCAGCCACGCGAACAGCGCGAGGCTGAGCATTCCGGGCCCGAGCCACAGGGCCGAGCGGCCGAGCCGGAGCCAAGCCCAGAAGGCGAAGCAGCCCACGATCTCGGCGAGCGCGGCGGCGGCGTAGGCGGCGAAGGTGGTCGGCATCCGGGGCCTCTGGCACGGGCCGGAGCTGCGCGCCAGACGGGCTGGCGCGGCCCGATTCGCCGCCGGACGGGCGGGCGCGGTAGAATCTTCCACGGAGCCGCTTCGCCGGAGCACGGCGTTCTCCCGGGCGCTGAATCTTCGAAAAACCCGTTCCTTGATCCAGCCCTCCCCGCGCGCGACATGTCCGTTCATGCGTCAGACCGCGAACAGTTCGCTCGCAGAGGGTTCCGGACAGGGCTCTGCCGAGGCCGTGTGCTTCGACCCGTTCGGCGAGCCCTTGGAGACCTCCCAGACCGCCGCTCCCGCGACTTTGCGCGACGGCGCCGGTCACCGTGCGGTCGCCGCGGTGTTCTGGGGGCTCGCGCTGCTCCTCGTCGGCTGCCGCGTCTATCTCTCGGACTATCCGGTGGCCCAGACCGTCGCCGCCGTGGGCGAGGCTGTCCGCACCCAGCTGGCCGCCGCCTTTTAGGACGGTCCGGCCGTTCAGGCCCGGCCGCCGGGCGCCCGGAACAGGTAGTAGCCGGCCCGCTCCGTCGCGGCCTGTGCGTCTCCGGGCTGGAAGCCCTCCGGTGGGCGCTCCTCCATCACCGTGCCACCGTACTCCCAGATCACCCCCTGGATGAAGCTCGGCACCGGGCAGTCCTGGCGCACGGCGCAGCGCAAGGCCGGGTACTGGCGACGGCGAAACACGTTGTAGGCGGCGTAGGCGGCTGACCACTGCATCGCGGCTGTCTTCCCGTTTCTCCCACACGCGGTGGCGAGAAGCACGGAGCGGGCCGCCCCGCCCAGTGCAGGACGCTGGCGGCCTCGATCACGCCCTTTGCCGCATCATGCCCCCTGCCGGGATTCGGGCGCCGGCTCCGGATCGCCGCGCGCGGCCGCATCGTAACCCGCGTGCCAGTCGGCCTCGGCCCGGGTGCCGGCGGCGTAGGGGCACGCGTCGCGGGCGACGCCCTTGCCCAGGGCGTAGAAGCCCAGCGCGTAGTGGTCGAGATTGTCGTCCGGCAGTTCGCTCATGGCACCTCCTGTGCACCTCCTGTCGGTGCCCCCAGATAGCGGCCGGTGCCGCGGCGGCGAGCGGGACCATCCGGAGCGATGCGGCGTTGGCCGGAGGCGAGCGCCGCACGGCCGTCACTCGCGGAGGACCCGATGCACGACAACCGCGCCCTGAGCCGTTTCGAGCTGACCGAGCGGGGCCTGACCGCCTACGCCGATTACCGTCGCGGGCCGCAGGGCCTCGTCATCGCCTACGTCTACGCGCCTCCGCCCCTGCGCGGGACCGGCACCGCCGACCGGCTGATGCGCGCGGTGGCGGAGCGGGCGCGGGCGGAGGGCGTGCGGATCGTGCCCCTCTGCGGCTATGCCGGGGCGTGGCTGCGCCGCAGCCACGCCTATCGCGACCTCGTCGCCTGAACGCCGGCGCGGTCGAGGAATGGCCGGGGCTTGCCGCCCTGCTACGACGTGCCGTCCGCCGGGACCGTGTCCGTCTCGGGTCGCAGCGGGGCGGTGGCGATCGGTGCCGGCCCGAACAGCGCGCACGGATAGGCCCGGGGGCGCTCCGAGCACGGATCCTGCGGCTTGGGCGGCGTGCGCCCGAAGGCGAGCGCGAGCGCGGCGAGGAGCGCGGCTGCGGCGAGCAGCCTCGGTCGTGGGATCAAACAATCGTCTCCGGGCGGGACCAGCCCCTCGGTCCGGTTCTCCGCCCCGAAGGTTAACGCTTCACGAACCGCCGAGGCCGGAGGTAGCGGCGCCTTCCGAGCCGGGCTTGTGCGGGGCGGTCCCGCCTGCCTCGTCGGCGAGGCGCCGGACATAGGCCAGGCAGCGTCCCCGCGCCCGCGGGTCGTGCAGCCGCTGGAACTGCCGGATCAGCTCGCGGATCTCGGCCTGCCGGTCCGGATCCGCCGCCGCGGCGCCGTTCGCCCCGGGCGGGACCTCGTAGAAAGCAGCGATCGGCACGTCCAGGAAGTCGGCGATGCGGGTCAGAGCGGCAGCGGCCGCGGCCCTGTCCTTCAGCGTGTTCTTGGCCATGATGTCTCGCGGTTGCGATGGCTTCCGGACACACCGCCCGCCGGACTCCTCCCTTCTAACCTGCTGACTATTGGAGGACCAGCCCCGCGGCCCGCGGACCTGCCTGCCGCGCCAGGCGCTGCCCGACCCGCAGAAGCGCCGTCTCCAGCAGGGCCCGGGTCTCGGGATCGCCGTCCAGGCTCGCGAGGTTGTGCGCGTCGAGCAGCGTGTCGACGAGGCGCAGCGTCGGATCCATGAGGAGGCCGTCATCGGGCGATGCGGCAGGTCCATCGGTCCGGCCGTCCGCTGGCCCATCCGCCGGGGCGGGGCCCTCGGGTCGCGGAAACTGCTTCAGCAGGTCCCGCGCAGCGAGCACGGAGAGGCGCGCATCCTCGATGACCTGACGCATCTCGGCGATCAGGCGCCGGGTTCGGTCGATCGCCGGCGGCTTGTCCGGGTCCGGATTCGTCATGGACGTCCACCTCCCTTCGAGCCTGGGGCCGATCGGGTCCGGATCGGAGTCTGGCATGGTACGCTCACGGACGACCAGCCGCAGGTGCCGATTGTTTAGGCATCGACCGGCGGATGTACCCCGTTTTCTCCCGGGACGCGACGTGACCTTTCGGCAAGGGGATGAAACCGTCATGAATTCCGGCGGGCCCTTCCGGCGCGGCCCTCAGGCCTCTGCGGTCGCGGGTTCGAAGGCCGCAGAGACCGGGTTGGCGCGGAGCCGGGCGACCAGCGCCGCGAGGGCGTCGGGAAAATGGGCCTCGTCCTCCGTGCCGAAGGCGCAGTCGAGCGCGGGGCGGATGCTGTGCAGGAAGAGCGGCGGCAGGGGCCGCGGCGGGGCCGCCACGCTGCGCGCGAAGCGAAGCGCCGGATCGCCCGACAGGTGAACCGCGGCGGCGAGGCCGCTGAGAACGGGAGCGCACACGATGCGGACGAGCCTCTGCACGCCGTCCGCCGGGCCGGGGCTCCGCGCCGGGCCGCTCGGGGAAGGCTGCCCAAGCTAGGCGGTGCCGGTTGAACCGCGGCTGAAGGGGCGTCGGGCGCCCGGTTCAGGATCGACCGCGCCGGCGCCGCACGCTCCGTCGGTCTCGTCTGCGGTGCCGAGTCTTACAGCATCTGGAAGGCGCTGGTCTCGCGCCAGCGCCGATAGGCCGCGAGGGTGCGGGCCATGACGGGCAGGAGGTCGGGCAGGTCCTGCGCGTCGAACCAGGCGAGGTCGAGGTTCTCGCCGCCCGGCACCCGCAGCGGGCCGGGCTCCGCGCGGGCGGCGTAGAGCAGCGTGAAGTAGTGGCAGCGGTCGCCGTTCGGGTAGGCCCAGGTCTCGTGCTCGGGCGCCGAGGCGAAGCCGAACGGCACGGGATCGCGGATCCGCAGGCCCGTCTCCTCGCGAACCTCGCGGATGGCGCAGGCGGTGATGTCCTCGCCCGCGTCCGGCACCCCGCCGGGCAGGCCCCAGAGCCGGAAGTCGGAGCGCTGCTCCAGCAGGATCCGGTCCACCGCATCCGTCACCACGACGCGGGTGCCTGGCACCAGCAGCAGCCGCGAGCCGACGAGGCGGCGGAGGCCGCCGAGGTAGGAATCGGCGAAATCGCTCATCGCTGCCCTGTCTTCGCCCCCCGCATCCCGCCCGCCCAGCCCGCCGCCTCGCGAGGCCGCTCCGCTCGGGTGCCTGCAGACCCGCCGGGCAACGACCCGGTCGCGGCCAAGGTTCAATCGCCAAGGTTCAATCGCCAAGGTTCAATTGCCAAGGTTCCAGGCACCGACGTTCCAGGCACCGATGTTCATCGCTCTCTGCATCCGCCAAAACCGCGGAACCGGCGCGGCCCGGGCCGCCTTGCTCCGGTTAGACGAGCCGGAGTCTTCGCCGATGTCCCAGCCCGACGATCCCCGCACCCCGCCGCCCGCACCCCGCCGGGCCCAGGATCTCTCCGCCGCCGAGCGCCGCGCCTTGGAGGCCGGCGAGGCCGGACCGAACACACCCGGCCATCCGGCCCCGCCCGCCGACCCGGGCCCCGAGACCGGCGGCTACGACAACCATTCCCCGAGCCGCGCCCCGGACAACGCAAAAGGTGGCTACGGTGCTGGCTGAGGCATGAGCCACCCGCAGGGCTCGAACCCGCTTCGTCACGCTGACGCCATGCTTCGGGGGCATGCGCCCTGCCGTCTCGCCGTTCGGCCCGTCCGGCGGCACTGGAAACGACAGGACTTCCCATGACCCCGAGCAAGGCGGCGTTCCTCGCCATCGGCCTCAGCCTCGTCCCGGCCGCGGCGCTCGCCCAGCAATCCCCGGCCCGCGACGCGCTCAAGCGCGCCTGCACCGGCGACTACATGGAGTATTGCAGCGAGCACGCCCCCGGCGGCCCGGAGGTGGAGGCCTGCTTCAAGGCCAACATGAAGAAGCTCACGCCCGCCTGCTCCTCGGCCATCACGGCCTACAAGCAGGAGCAGCGCGCGACCCGGCGGGTCAGCGAGGCGCGCTGAGGCGCCGCGCCTGGGTCAGGGCATCGCCTGCCAGAGCAGGGCGACCACCGTGAGCCCGATCAGGTTGTACAAGAGCGCCCAGAGGAGCGTACCGCGCAGCGCCCGATTCGGCTGGCGGGCCGCGGTCCGCTCCGACACGGCGAGCGTGGGCTTGGCCGGTGATGGGGTGGGCTGGGACAGCGTGTCCTGCCTCGACTTGGCCGGTGTCGGCATGTCGAGGAAGCGGGTCAGGCATTCTGGCAGGGGCCGCTGACCCGATTCCGGCTCGGGACCGCGCCGGCTCACAGGGCAGCCCCCGGGCCGGCTATCGGCTGTCGGACGCTTGCGCGGCACGATCTGCGCATCGGATCTTCTCCGGTCCCTGACTTCTGCAGAGTGTTCAACCTCGCGGGCCCGCGCAAGCCCCGGACGGGGCCGGTTCCGCTTGAGGGCCCGCCCGGAGCGCAGGCCGGCTGCCGGTGCTTGACCCGCGGCGGCGAACGCGCATCTGTGCGGCGCATCATTCGATCGATGCGCCGCACATGACCTCCTCCCTGCCCCGTTCCCGCGCCGACACCCGCGTCCTTCTGCTGGAAGGGATCAACGACAGCGCGGTCGCGCTGATGCAGGGAGCGGGCTACACGAACCTCGTGCGGCTGCCGAAGGCGCTCGATCGCGAGGCGCTGCACGAGGCGATCCGCGGCGTGCACATCCTGGGCATCCGCTCGCGCACCCAGCTCGACGAGGCGGCGTTTGCCGCCGCCGACCGGCTGCTGGCGGTGGGCTGCTTCTCGGTGGGCACCAACCAGGTCGATCTGGAGGCCGCCCGCAGCCGCGGCATCCCGGTCTTCAACGCGCCCTTCTCGAACACGCGCTCGGTGGCCGAACTCGTCATCGGCGAGATCGTGATGCTCCTGCGCCGCATCACGCCGCGCTCGGCGGGGGCGCATGCGGGCGCGTGGGACAAGTCGGCCACGGGCTCGGTCGAGGTGCGGGGCAAGACGCTGGGCATCGTGGGCTACGGCAACATCGGCACGCAGCTCTCGACGCTGGCCGAGGCCATGGGCATGCGGGTGATCTTCTACGACCACACGGACAAGCTGCGCCACGGCAACACCGAGCCGACCGAGAGCCTGGCCGAGCTGCTCGCACAGGCGGACGTGGTCTCGCTGCACGTGCCGGAGACGGAGGCGACCGCCAACATGATCGGGGCGGCCGAGATCGCCCGGATGAAGCGCGGCGCCTACCTGATCAACAACGCGCGCGGCACGGTGGTGGATCTCGACGCGCTGGCGGCGGCCCTGGCGTCCGGGCATCTGGCGGGCGCGGCGGTGGACGTGTTCCCGAAGGAGCCGGGCTCGAACGCCGAGCGCTTCGTGAGCCCGCTGCAGGGGCTCTCCAACGTGATCCTGACCCCGCATATCGGCGGCTCGACGGAAGAGGCGCAGGAGCGCATCGGCTCGGAGGTCGCCCGCAAGCTCGTGGACTACGCCGATACCGGCGCCACGGTGGGCACCGTCAACTTCCCTCAAGCCTTCATCAGCGCGCGGCCGAGCGGCGCCCGGTTCGCGCACCTGCACCGCAACCTGCCGGGCGTGCTCGGCCGCATCAACGACGTGTTCGCCCGCGCCGGCATCAACATTGCCGGCCAGATCCTGCAGACCGACGGCGATCTCGGTTACGTGGTGATCGACACCGACGCGGGTCTCGCCGGGCCCGACGCCGTGCTGCGGGATCTCGCCGCCATCGAGGGCACGGTGCGGGCGCGCCTCCTCTACGAGCGGACCTGAACGGGCGCCCCCGGGCCGGGCCCTTCAGCCCGCCCCTTCCGCCGCGTTGACAGCACAGGTCCCCGCGGCGGATACCGCCCCCGCCCATGCTGCCGCGCCCCGCCAGAAGCCCCGCCAAGAGTCACGCCAAGACCGCCGTGATGGTCGTCCACGACCTCGTGGCGACGGCGCTGGCCGTGCTCCTCACCTTCTGGTTCCGCTTCACCGGCGCGCAGCTGGACGAGCGCCTGCACGCGCTGCCGCTCCTGCTGCCGCCCTTCCTCGTGCTCGCTGGCCTCGTCTACGCGCGGCTGCGGCTCTACCGGACCAAGTGGCGCTTCGCCTCGCTGCCGGATCTGGCCGCGATCGTGCGGGCCGCCAGCGTCCTGGCGCTGGCGCTGCTGGTGACCGACTACGTGCTGGTCTCGGCCGACCTCTACGGGTTCTACTTCTTCGGCAAGATCGCCATCGTCCTCTACTGGGTGCTGCAGATCTTCCTGCTCGGGGGGGCGCGGCTCGCCTTCCGCTACCTGAAATACACACGCTCGCGGCAGTCGAGCGCGCGGACCGCCACGGTGCCGACCCTGCTCCTCGGGCGCGGCTCCGACATCGACGTGCTGCTGCGCGCCATCGAATCCGGCTCCGTGAGGAAGCTCGCCCCGAAGGGCATCCTGTCGCCGCGCGCCGACGAGGCCGGGCAGATGATGCGCGGCGTGCCCGTGCTCGGCGGCTTCGACGACCTCGAGCGGGTGATCGCGCGGCTCGCCGAGCGCGGCCAGCCGGTGCGCCGCCTCGTCGCCACGCCGAGCGCGCTCGAGGCCGAGCCGGACGCTCTGGTGGCCCAGGCCCGCCGCCTCGGCCTGCCGCTGGTGCGGGTGGCGAGCCTCGGCGAGGGAGCGCGCGAGGCGGAGCTCGCGCCGCTCGAGATCGAGGATCTGCTTCTGCGCCCGACCGTCGCGATCGACCGGCCGCGCCTGGAGCGCTTCCTCGCGGGGCGCCGCGTCGTCGTCACGGGGGGCGGCGGCTCGATCGGCTCCGAGATCTGCCTTCGCGCGCTGGCCTTCGGGGCCGCCGAGGTGCTGGTCCTGGAGAATTCCGAGCCGGCGCTGCACGGCATCCTGAGCCACCCGCTGGTGCTGGCCGCCGGGGGCCGGGCGCGGGGCATCATCGCCGACATCCGTGACGCGGGCCGGATCCGGGCGATCTTCGAGACCTTCCGGCCGGACTACGTCTTCCACGCCGCCGCCTTGAAGCAGGTACCCTACCTGGAGCAGGACTGGAGCGAGGGCATCAAGACCAACGTCTTCGGCTCGATCAACGTGGCCGACGCGACCGCGGCGGCGGGCGCCCGGGCGCTTGTGATGATCTCGACCGACAAGGCAATCGAGCCGGTCTCGCAGCTCGGCGTCACCAAGCGCTTCGCCGAGATGGTGGCCCAGGCCCGCGATGCCGAGCAGGCGCGGATCCCCGGCCACCCGACCCGGCTGGTGGCCGTACGCTTCGGCAACGTGCTGGGCTCGGTCGGCTCGGTGGTGCCGGTGTTCAAGGCGCAAATCGCCCGGGGCGGCCCCGTCACCGTCACGCATCCCGAGATGGTGCGCTACTTCATGACCGTGCGGGAAGCGGCCGACCTCGTTCTCACCGCGGCCTCCCACGCGGACGGCGAGGCCCGCGCGCTCAACGAGGGCGCCTCCGACCAGCACGCCGCGGTCTACGTGCTGAAGATGGGCCAGCCCGTGCGCATCCGGGAGCTGGCCGAGCGGATGATCCGGCTCGCCGGCTTCGAGCCGGGCGAGGAGATCGAGATCGCCTATTCCGGTGCGCGGCCGGGCGAGCGCCTCAACGAGATCCTGTTCGCCAGCGAGGAGCCCCGAGTCAGCCTCGACGGGATCGACGGCGTGATGGCGGCCCGCCCCGTCTTCGCCGACCGGGCCCGGCTCGACGGCTGGGTGGTGCGGCTCGCCGCGGCGGTCGAGGCCGGCGACCGGGCGGCGGCCGACGCGGTGTTCGAGGCCGCGATCCCGCATTTCCGCGAGCGCCGCGCCGGGCAGGCCGGCGCGACTGCGCCTGCCGAAGGTGCCGTGGCCGCGCCGCTGCCGGCCGCCCCGTAGCGGGCGCACACCATGCCGACGAAGGGGATCGTGGCCCCTCGGCCGCGCGCCCACCTGCCTCATACCGTTTCCGGAGGATGGGTTCGGGTCATCGCCGCATCCCCTCCCCCGCACGGTGGGGAGAGGGGATCCGCGATCCCGGAAGTGATCATCCGGGAGGTCCGAACCGGCCGTGCCGCGGCGACGTGTGGATCGGACAGCGCCCGCGCGGGAGCGGAGGGGGAGCCCCTTAGATCCGCTGGTCGCGGATGCCGCTGAGGATCAGCGAGAACGAGCAGAACACCAGCACGCAGCAGAAGAAGGCCACGAACAGAGCGTGGCCCCGGTGCGGGTAGAGGCTGTCGGTCGGCAGGACCGGCGGCTCGATCACTGCCAGGAAGATGTGCTGCTTGCCCGCCGAGACCCGGGCGCGGTCGAGCAGGTTGCTGGCCGATTCGTGCAGCTTCTCGGCGATGGTGCGCTCCACCATCAGGCCCTCGTACTCGAGGAGGGCGTTGGCCATGGTGGGCGAGCCGTCCTGGCCGAGCCCGTCGCGGGTGAGCTGGGCCTGCAGGTCCCGCATCTGCTGGTCGATCGCCGCGACGTTGGCCACCAGCACCTGGATCGAGCGCGACTTCTCGTCGAGGTTCGAGGCGCGCAGCACCTGCAGGTCGTTCTCGGCCTTGATCTTGTCCCGGCGCAGGGTGAGCATCGTCGTCATCGTCGATTCCGCCGCCTTGACCGGGTCGATGATGCCCCAGCTGTTGCGGAAGCGTTGGAGGGCGAGGTGCGCCTCGCGCAACCGCGCCTGCGCCACGTCGGCGTCCTTCTGGGCCTGGACCAGCATGTCGGCCTGGGCCCGGCGCGAGATCTCGTTGATCAGCCGCTCCGCGCGGGTGACGATCTCCTGAGCGATGGTCAACGAGTCCTGGGGCGTGAAGGTCCGGACCGAGAGCTGGATCACGCCCGAGATCGCGTCGATATGGGCCCCGATCTGGCTGCGCCAATACTTGGTCAGCTCCTCGATCGGTTGCGGGTCACTGTAACGGGCCCAGAAATCGGCCTCGTCGCGCGAGAAGATCTTCGACAGGCCGACGCTCTTCTCCATCGCCGCGACCAGGGTCTGGCTGCGGATGAAGTCGCGGACGATGTAGCTGTCCTGGCTGTTGTGCTTCTGGATCAGCGCGGCGAACTCGCCGAGGTTCGAGTGTTCCATCGGCTCGACGTTGCCGCGCACCGCGAACTTCGCCTCGGCGACGTACTGGTTCGAGGCGAAGACGAAGAGGTAGAGGCCGATCACCGCGGTGGGCAGGGCCACGAACAGGCCGAAGCGCCAAAGCAGGACGCGGGTGTAGCTGACGGGGCGCGTGTCGGGCGGCCTGAGGCCGGGCAGCCGCGTCCAGGCCAGGCGCTCGCGCGCCCGCTGCACCAGCGCGCGGCCGCCCTCGGTCCGGATCGGCTCGATCGTCTCGGCGCCGCGGCGCAGCTCCGTCAGCGAGCGCTGCGCGAAATCCACGAGTCCGCGGATCCGCTCGCCCTGCTTGACTTCGTCGACGCTCATGCCGGTGATGTGTCCTGGTGCCGCCGCGATGGTCCGGCGCGGAGGGGGCCGGCGCGGATGCGCGCCGCCGCGATCGTCCGTACCGGGAAGTCCTGCGCTTTTCGGCCCTTTTTATGGCGTACGGCCTGCCCGGGCTGACCAGGCCGGCGGCGTGGGCGGGGAGCGGCGACGTGACCGTTGCGCCGTCCCGGCCCCGCGCAGTACCCCGGCGCGATGCGCGAGTCCCCTTCACCCGAGACCCTTCCCGCAAAGACCCCTGCCTCGAAGGCCCCTGCCCCCGAGGTCCGGACCGCCAAGGCGAAGTTCGCCGAGGTGGTGCTGGTCTGCCGCAAATGCGCCCGGCGCCAGGGCCTCGGCAAGGGAGAGGCGCGGGCGCTCGCCAAGGCCGGCTACAAGGCCGCCGGCCGCAGGGCCGGTGCCCGGGCCGGCGGGAAGACGGGCGCCAAGCCCCGGATCGTCGAGAGCGGCTGCCTCGGGCCCTGCCCCAAGCGGATGCTGGCGGTCGCGACCGGCGCCAGCGTCGCGGCCGGGCGGGTCCTGCTCGTCGATCCGCGGGATCCGACCGCCGCCTTTCCGGCGTTCGGCCCTGATTTCGGCCCCAATGCGAAGCTAGGCGCCCGCCCGGGGGACATGTCCGCGACGGATCGTGGCGCCCCCGCGTGAGCGAGCGCCGCCGTGACATCCTCCCCGAGCTTGCCGGGCCGCCCTGAGCGGTCGCGCCGGAACCTGCCGTGACCGCCGCCGCCCGAGGCGGGCTCGGCCGGACCCTGCTGCGCCGCCTGCCGCTGATCGGCACCCTGGCGGGGCTGGGGCTCGCCGCCTGGCTGGTGGCGACGAACGACCTCGCGGCGATCGGGGCCGCCTTCGGGCGCATCGGGGTCTTCGGGCTCGTCGGCATCGTGCTGGTGCGGGCGCTGATCGTGTTCCTGTGCGGGCTCGCCTGGGCGCGCATCCTCGACGGGCTCGCGCCGCTCGGTCCCGGTCCCTTCGTGGTGCTGCGCTACGTGCGCGAGGGCATCAACGTCCTGCTGCCGGTGGCCTCGATCGGCGGCGACGTGCTGGGCGGGCGGCTCCTCACCTTCTGGGGCGTGGCCGGTGCGCTCGCCGCCGCCTCGATCCTCGCCGACATGCTGATCCAGGTCGGCACCCAGGCGCTCTTCGCCGGCATCGGCGCCGCGCTCCTCTCCCGCATGGAGGGCGAGGCCGCGGCCGACCTCGCCCGCTGGATGCTGCGGGCGCTCGCCGTCGCGGCGCTCGTGCTCGCCGCTTTCTTCGCCGTCCAGCGCACGGGCGCGGCCCGCTTCATCGAGGAGAAGATCGGCGCCCTCTCCCGCCGCTTCGTGCGCGAGGCCGAGCCGCAGCGCCCCGGACAGGGCAGCGTCCAGGCCGCCCTCGACGCGGTCTGGCACGGCGGGCGCCGGGGCCGGCTCGCCGAATCGGTCGCGCTGCATCTCGCGGCCTGGACCCTGGGCGCGGCCGAGATCTGGATCGCGCTCGCCTGCATCGGCGTCGAGGCGAGCCTCGCCGAGGTCGTGGTGATCGAGGCCCTGAGCCAGGCGATCAAGTCGGCGGCCTTCCCGGTGCCGAGCGGCCTCGGGGTGCAGGAGGGCGGCTTCGTGGTGGTCTGCGCCCTGTTCGGCATCGACGCGCACACGGCGATCGCGCTCTCGCTCGCCAAGCGGGTGCCGGACGTGGTGCTGGGCCTGCCCGCGCTCCTGGCCTGGCAGAACATCGAGGCGCGCCGCGCGAGCGTGCGGCCGCCGGGGGCGGACGGCCGGGGATGATGCGGATGTTGCGCAAGCGGTGGAGCGCGGAATCGCGCGCGGCCGGCCTGATCCTCGCCGGTCTCGCCCTCCTCTGGGCCGCGCCCGCCGCCGCGCAGAGCGTGACGGTGGATCTCGGCGCGGGCGGCGTCACCGAGCGGGCGCTGCAGCTCGTCGCGCTGATCACGGTGCTGGCGCTGGCGCCGTCCGTGCTGGTGATGGCCACCGCCTTCACGCGGATCGTGGTGGTGCTCTCGCTGCTGCGCTCGGCGCTCGGCACCCAGACCGCGCCGCCGACCGCGGTGATCATCAGCCTCGCGCTCTTCCTCACCGCCTTCGTGATGGCGCCGACCGGCCGCGAGGCCTACCGCGCCGGCATCGAGCCACTGATCGCCGGCCAGATCACGCAAGGACAGGCCTTCGAGCGGGCGTCCGCCCCGTTCAAGACCTTCATGCTGAAGAACGTGCGCGAGAAGGACCTGAAGCTCTTCCTCGACATGGCCAAGGCCCCCGTCCCCGCCGGGCCGGAGCAGGTGGGGCTGGAGATCGTCACCCCCGCCTTCATGATCTCGGAGCTGCGCCGGGCCTTCGAGATCGGCTTCCTGCTGTTCATCCCCTTCCTGATCATCGACCTCGTGGTGGCCTCGGTGCTCATGGCGGTGGGCATGATGATGGTGCCGCCGGCGAGCGTGGCGCTGCCGTTCAAGCTGATCTTCTTCGTGCTGGTCGACGGCTGGGGGCTGGTGGCCGGATCGCTGGTTCAGAGCTACGGGGGATAGGGCGCGGGGCGGCGCTGCCGACCCCACGGATCCTCTTCCGCGCGGTGACCAAGTTCACGCGACCCTACGTCCTCGCGCTCTTCCTCCCCCGCAGAGGGGGAGGGAAGCCGCAAGGCTGTCTGCCAGAGACGTGTGAAGCCGGCCGCTCGGCGAGGCGTGGAGGCTCGCAGGGTCGGAGGTCGAGTCTGGAACCGCCGGGCGCGGTCTACGCCGCCAGCACCCGCAGCACGCCCTCGCCGCGGCGGTGGCCGACCGCCGTGATGGCGACCTCCCGCAGCCCGCGCTCCGCCACCAGGGCGGTGGCCAGCGCCGCGCCGAAGGGCGCCGCGACCTCGAGTCCATGGCCGATGAGGTCGCCGAGCGCGTGGACCGGGATATCCGGCGCGAGGCGGGCGAGCGCCTCCGCCTCCTCGGCTGTCACCGGGGCGACGCCGGTGGCGCCCGAGACCACCGCCTCCGGGCCCGCGAACCCGGCCGCAGACCAGAGGCCGGCGAGGCTCGTTCCCGCCCGGCCCGGCTCGCGCCGGGTCAGGTCGCTCGCCACCGGCGCGAGCCGGGCGAGAGCCCGCGCGCCGCGGGCCGAAGCGCTCTCGGCGGATTCGAGCAGCAGGAAGGCCGCGCAACTGCCCAGCACGAAGCCCGGTGCGTCCGCGCGATCGAAGACCGGCGCGTAGGCGCCGCGGCGCAGGTAGCCGCCCATCTCGTGGATCACCAGCACGTCGGGCCGCTCGGCGTTGTAGGAGCCGCCGACCAGCACCGCGTCGATCTGGCCGGAGGCCACCCGCGCGGCGCCGATCCGCAGCGCGTCGACGCCCGCGGATTCCTCGCCCATGAAGGTGCGCGACGCCCCCGTGACCCCGTGCACGATGGCGATGTTGCCGGCGAGCAGGTTCGAGAGCTGGGCCAGGAACAGGGTCGGGCGCAGGTCGTTCTGCAGCCGCTCGTTGAGGTAGGCGCCCGGGTCGGCCGCGTCGCGCAGGCCGGTGAGGATCGCCCCGTCGACCGCGTAGTCGCGCTCGCCGCCGCCCGCCGCGACCACGAGGTGCAGGCCCTGCTTGAAGGCGGCGTCGTCCCGCACGCCCGCCGCGTCGAGGGCGAGGCCCGCCGCGTAGACGCCGAGGCGCTGCCACGCCTCCATCTGGCGCTGGTCGGATTTCTTCGGGATCTGCCCGTCCCAGGCGATGGCGGGCGCCGGGTGGACCGCGTAGGGCGCGAAGCGCTCCGTGTCGGTGGCGGGCGCGGTGCCGGATTCGAGCGCGGCGAGATGGGCGGCCACGCCCTCGCCCCGGCAGGACACCAGGCCGAGGCCGGTGACGACGACGTCGCGGGTCTGCTGGCAGGTCTTCTGGCGGGTCATGCGCTGGCTTCGCTCGATCCGGTCGCCTCGGTCAGGCCGATCTCGCGTGCCCGTGCGCGCATCAGCCCGTCGAGCTCCGCGGGAAACGGCATGGTGCGGAAGCGCAGCTCCGCGTCGGCGAGCGCCTTGTCCCCGTGCCGGATCGCGGCCTTCGTCACCGCGTAGCCCGAGCCGTCGTGGACGAGGCTCGCCGTGACGGTCAGCTCCGCGCCCGGCCCCACGAAGGAGCGGAAGCGCGCCTTGTCGACCGCCATCAGGAACGGCATCAGCGCGAAGTCGAGATGGGCCAGCACGAGATATCCCGAGGCCTGCGCCATGGTCTCGGTGAGGAGCACGCCCGGCACCAGGGGGTAGCCCGGGAAGTGCCCCTCGAAGACGGGGCTCGCCTCCGGCACCCGCGCCAGCGCCTCGATCCGCCCCGCCGCCCGGTCGAGTAGCCGTACGGAATCGATCATCTCGAAATATTCGAGGCGCATGGCGGTCTATTCGCTGCGAGTCGGGCCTTGCCGGGTCAGGCCTTGGCGGCCTTCTCGGCCACCAGGGCGTCGATGCGGGCGCAGAGGTTCTTCAGCACGAAGTATTCCTCGGCCGGGACCTTGCCCTCGTTGACCTCCTGGGTCCAGCGCTCCAGCGGCAGCTTGATCCCGAAGGCCTTGTCGACCGCGAAGGCGATGTCGAGGAAGGCGAGGCTGTCGATGCCGAGATCGTCGATGGCGTGGCTCTCGGGCGTGATCTTCTCGCGCGGGATGTCTGCGGTCTCGGCGATGATGTCGGCCACGCGCTCGAAGGTGGCCGTGCTGCCGTTCTGGGGCTCAGACATGCGTTCTCGCCGGTTCCGTCAGGTGTTCTGCAGCGCGCGGCCTCGCGGGATCGGTGGGCGACGCCGCCCCCGCGCTCGTCCCCGCCTGCCAAGCCAACGCGTCGCGGGGCCGCGCCCGGGCCCCTTCGGATGGGCGCGACCTCTACACGAGGGGTTCCGGAGGGGCAACCGTGTCGGTTTCGTGAAGACTCCGCAGGATCTTTCGAGGCTCTTCCGGCCGCGCGAGCCATGCCGGGACCGGTGTCCCGTCCTAGATCCCGAGCGCGTAGCGTGCGGAGGGATGTGCGATGGATTCGAAGCTGGTCGCCCGGCCCGGGCCGGGGTCCGTCGCGCGCGATCCGGGTGACGATCCCGGTGCCGCCGCGCCGACGCGCAGCCCCCGCGCCCAGGGGATCGCCCGCACCGCCCTCGTCCTGGTACTCGCCGGCCTCGGCCTCTGGATCCTGCACGGTTTCCTGCCGGCGCTCGCCTGGGCGGTCGTTCTGGTGATCGCGCTCGGCCCCCTCTACGACCGCGCCGAGCGCCGCCTGCCCCGCGACCGGCACAACCTCTTGCTGCCGGGCCTCGCCACGCTCCTCGTCGCCTTGGTCATCCTCGGGCCGCTGGTGATCCTCGGCATCGAGGCGGCGCGCGAGGCTCACGACGTGCTGGATTTCGTCCGCTCCGCCGAGCGGACGGGCATCCCGGCGCCCGAGTTCCTGAACCACCTGCCCTTCGGCGCCGCCCAGGCCTCGGCCTGGTGGGGCCGGACCTTCGGGCATCCGGAAGCGGCCTCCGACCTGCTGCACCGCCTCGACAACGGCCGGGTGCTCGGCGTCTCGCGCAATCTGGGGCGCGAGGTGGTGCACCGCGCGGTGCTGTTCGGCTTCAGCCTGCTCGCCCTGTTCTTCCTGTTCCGGGACCGCGACGCGGTGCGCGACCAGGCGCTCGCCGCCTGCAACCGCCTGTTCGGCCCGCACGGCGAGCGGGTCGCCCGGCAGATGGTGGCCTCGGTGCACGGCACGGTGGACGGGCTCGTGCTGGTGGGCCTCGGCGAGGGCGTGCTGCTCGGACTCGTCTATCACTTCGCGGGCGTGCCGCACCCGGTGCTGCTCGGCGCGCTGACGGCGATCGCCGCGATGATCCCGTTCGGGGCGCCCGTCGCCTTCGGGCTGGCGGCCGTGCTGCTGCTCGCCCAGGGCCAGACCGTGCCGGCCCTCGTCGTGGTCGCCTCGGGCTTCGTCGTCACCTTCGTGGCCGACCACTTCGTGCGCCCGGTCCTCATCGGCGGCACCACGCAGCTGCCCTTCCTCTGGGTGCTCCTCGGGATCCTGGGCGGCGTCGAGACCTTCGGCCTGCTCGGCCTGTTCCTCGGGCCGGCCGTGATGGCGGCCCTGGTGCTGCTGTGGCGGGACTTCACCGGCGGTGCTGAGCGGGCGGGCTGAGAGCCGCCCGCCCCTCGCGCCCGGACCCTCACACCCGATACTTGCCGTTGCGCTTGACCAGCACCCGCGTGCCCACCGGCACCCGCTCGTAGAGGTCGGCGATGTCCTCGTTGAGCATGCGCACGCAGCCCGAGGACATCTGCTCGCCGATGCTCCAGGGCTCGTTGGTGCCGTGCAGGCGGAACAGCGTGTCGCGGTTGCCCTGGTAGAGGTAGAGCGCGCGCGCGCCCAGCGGGTTGTCCACGCCGCCCTTGAGCGTGCGCGGCAGGTCGGGGTTGAGCGAGACCATCGTGGTGGTCGGGCTCCAGTCGGGCCAGACGCCCTTGCGGCCGACGCGGGCCTCGCCCTTCCACGAGAAGCCGAGCTTGCCCACGCCGATGCCGTACCGGATCGCCGTGCCCTCGGCCTGGACCAGGGTGAGCTGACGGTTGTCGATGTCGACCACGATGGTGCCGGGCGCCTCGAGACCGGTGTAGCGCACCACCTGGCGGCGGTATTTCGGGTCGAGCCGGTCGGTATCGACCAGCGGGATGTCGTGCGGCTTGTCGGGCTTGGTACCGACGTACCACGCGGCTTCCTCGTCGGTCGCGGCGAGCTGCGCGGGGCCGCGGCTCTGGCAGGCGGCGAGCGGCGCGACCGCGAGGGCGGCCAGCAGGGTCCGGCGGGCGAGCATGGGTTTCACCTTGCGAGCTTCGTCGTGGACGACCTGCCTAGCCCCTCAGGCCGGCCCGGGATGTAGCTTTTGCGCCGCACGCGGACGTGAAGCGCCCGCCGAGACGAGCGCCTCCCGGGGCCGAGGACTGATCCCGCAGAACGCCCTATCTCGTCCGCGAGACCTGTGCCGGAGTCCACCGATGCCCACGACCGAGACCCTTCCGGAGGGCATTTTGCCCCAGACCGAGGGCGAGCCGGCTTCCGCTGGCCCCGAGATCCCGACCCGGCCGGCGATTCATCTCGACCATTGCGTGATCCACGTCACGGACTGGGCACGCGCCACCGCCTTCTACCGCGACGTCATGGGGGCCGAGGTGATCGAGCGGGGGGCCGGCTTCGCCTACCGCTTCGGCGGGGTGCAGCTGAACTGCCACGGGCCGGGCGTGGTGGCCGAGCCACTCGCCGAGAAGCCGGTCCTGCCCGGCAACAGCGACCTCTGCTTCCGCTGGCCGGGCACGCTGGAGGAGGCGATGGCCCATCTCCACCGCCACGGCGTGGTCGTCGAGCGCGGTCCCGTCGAGCGCAGCGGCGCCGCTGGGCCCGGCATCAGCGTCTACTTCCGGGATCCGGACGGGTCGCTGATGGAGTTCATCACCTACCCGCCGGCCTGAGGCCCCAGGCCGGCTACCGCTTGTCCAGCGGGCGGCCCAGCAGGCGGGCGAACTCGGCCTCGATCTCCTCGACCGAGAACGGGTTCGGCGCGGACGCGGGCTTGGTGGCCGGCTTCGCGGTCGGCTCGGCCGCGGGCGCCGCGGCAGGAGCCGCGGAGGCGGGCGGCGTCGGCGCGGGCGGGGTGGGCGTCGGCACGGCGGGGTGCGGAACGGGCGCCGCCATCGCGGCGGCCATCGGATCGACCGCCGGACCGGGCCGCGGGCCTTGCGGCTCCGGGACCTGCGATTGCGGGGCCTGGGGCTGCGGGACCTGGGATTGGGAGACCTGGGGCTGCGGGACCTGAGCCTGCTGAGCCGCCGGTTGCGGCGCGGGGCCCGCGGGCGGCGGCGTCACGGCGGAGGATGGCCGGCTCAGCGCTTCCTGAAGTTGGCGCGCCATGTCGGAGAGGATCACCGGATCGACGGAGCGGCGCGGCGGTCCCGACGGGGCGGCCGGGGGCTCGGCCGGAGCCTCGGAGGCGGGTGCCGGGGCGGCTGCCGGCGAACTGGCCGGCGGACTGGCCAGGGGCGGCGCGGTCCGGCGCAGGAGGCGCCGGGCGGGCCCCTCCTTGGTCGCCTCTTTCGGGGCCTCCCTGGCAGGCGCTTCGACCGGCCCGCTCCCGGCGGGCGCCTCCGCCGCGACCGGCCGCTCCTGTGCCGCGTCGCGGGCCGGGACCTGCGGGGTCGGCGCCGTCACTTCAGGCCGGGCCGGCGGCATCGGGGCGGTCTCGCCGCCGGCATCGGGCCCGAGGGCGGCGGCGTCGAGCGGGTGGGTCACCGGCGGGGCGGCGTTCGAGCGCGGCACGGCCGGCGGCACCACCACCGGCATCTCGAAGCGCGGCTCGAAGGCGGGCTCGGGCCGGCGCGCGGTCAGGCCGGCAAGTGGGCCCGGGAGCGGTCCAGGCGGCTCGAGAGCGTCCTCGGACGGTTCAGGCAGGGCGTCGGGCTCGGGCAGGGTCTCGGGCAGCGGCTCGGGCCGCAGGGACGGCTCGCCGAACGCGCGCCCGCGCTGGATGTTGCGCTCGATCACCACGTCGTTCGGCCCGCCCACGAGGAGCAGGTGTTCCACGTTGTCCCGCCGCAGCAGGATGAGCTGGCGCTGCCGGTCGAGCTCGTACACGTCGACGATGCCGAGCCGCGGCTGGCGCCCGCGCTGGTTGCTCCGGCCCGGCGCGGCGAGCCCGCCCCCGGTGAGTCGGCGCAGCACCAGCACGATCACCGCCAGGACCGCGAAGATCACGGCGAAGATGCTGACGTACTGGATGATCGGGGAGCCCTCGGAGCCGAACACGGACTGCAACAAGGCTTCGCACTCTCGTTCTGGGCCCGCGCGGCCTCAACGCAACATCGCTGCGCAGTTTAGCATGTGGACGGGTGCGGCGTGCAATCGCACTTAAACTTTCGTTAACAGCTTCCCCCGCCGGGCCGGCGGGGCAGGCTGGACGGCTTAACCGACCGTTAACCATGGACCCGGCAGATTCTGCCGGTCGGAAGTTTCGTCCGACCCCGCTGGAGGCGAGGCCCGTGGCCGTCACCGACCTGCCGCTGCTCGCCATGCTGCGCTCCCGGATGCAGTGGCAGCAGGCGCGCCAGACCCTCATCGCCGAGAACGTCGCCAACGCCGACATGCCGGGATTCCGCCCGCGCGACCTCACGGCGCTCCGCTTCGACCCGGCGACCGGCAAGCCCGCGGCCTCCGGTACCCTCGCACTGACGCAGGCGGGCCACATGGCGCCCGCCGGGGCCGCCGGCCCGGGCGCCGACCCGCGCAAGACCAAGAGCTTCGAGGTCCGCCCGAGCGGCAACGCGGTGAACCTGGAGGAGGAGATGATGAAGGCCGGCGACAACCAGTCGGACTATCAGCTCGCCGCCTCGATGTACCAGAAGAGCCTCGACACCCTGAAGATCGCCATCGGCAAGCGCTGAGGCCCCGGACAATCCCTGAGGAGCCGCCGCCGTGGATTTCTCGAAATCGCTCACCATCGCCGCCTCGGGCCTCAAGGCCCAGTCCGGCCGCATGCGCATCATCGCGGAGAACATCGCCAACGCGGATTCGGCGCCCCAGAGCCCGACCGCCGAGCCCTACCGGCGCAAGATCCCGACCTTCACGAGCCATCTCGACCGCGACACCGGCGCGAGCCTCGTCGAGACCGGCCGGGTCCGCCGCGACCAGACCGCCTTCCGCACCAAGTACGATCCCGGCAACCCGGCCGCCGACGAGAAGGGAGCTGTGCGCATGCCCAACGTCAACGCGCTGATCGAGAACATGGACATGCGCGAGGCCCAGCGCTCCTACGAGGCCAACCTCAACATGGTCACGGCGACCCGCCGGATGATCTCCCGAACCCTCGAGATCCTGAAGTAGGCGGGCCATGGCGAGCAGCAACTTCGCGGCCGGCGCCTACGCGGCGGTCCAGGGCATCGGCACCGGCCGCCCGGCACCGAAGATCGGGCCCGTCTCGGGCACCGGCACCGACTTCACCCAGCTCCTCGGCCAGGCCATCGATTCGGTGGGCGCCGCCGGCCAACGGGCCGACGCGCAGGCGATGTCGGTGGCCGCCGGCAAGGCCAACGTCGTCGACGTCGTCACCGCGGTCGCCGAGAGCGAGACCGCCCTGCAGACCATGGTCGCGGTGCGCGACCGCATGATCTCCGCCTACGAGGAAATCATGCGCATGCAGATCTGAGTCCTTTCGGACCTTCCGCGCCCGTCCCGTCGCCGCATCCCCTCCGAATCCATGACCGGCCTCGCCATCCTCGACGTCGCCCGCGACGGCATCTTCGTCTTCCTGAAGATGGCCGGGCCCCTGATGCTGGTGGCGCTCGTCGTCGGCCTTTTGGTCTCGCTCGTCCAGGCGCTCACTCAGATCCAGGAGCAGACCCTGATCTACGTGCCCAAGATCGTGGCGGTCTTCGCGGTGCTCCTCCTGATGCTGCCCTTCATGGGCGACGCCATGGCCGGCTACATGACCCGCATCGCCGCCCGCATCGCGGCCGGCGGATGATGGCCTCCGCTGCCGGCTCCGGGACCCGATGGGTTCGTCCCCGCGGGTCCCGCCCGCGCGACGGCGCGGCGGGCGTCCACCGGACCTCCGGGGTCGCAACCCCGGAGACCTGCTATAGAACCACGCATGAACCTGCTCCTGCCCGGGATCGCGGCGGCTTACCTCCTCACGTTCGCGCGCGTCGGCACGCTGATCATGCTGATGCCGGGGATCGGCGAGAACACCATCTCCCCGCGCCTGAGGCTCGCCTTCGCGCTGCTGGTCGCGCTGGTGCTGTTCCCGACCGTGCGCCCGCTGCTCGGGACCCCCGAGACGCTCGCCGGGCCGCGGCTGATCGCGCTGCTGTTCGGCGAGACGCTGATCGGACTCGTGCTCGGGCTCACGATCCGCATGCTGGTCGCCGCGCTCCAGACCGCGGGTCTGATCGTCTCGCAGCAGCTCGGCCTGTCCTACGCCATGACGGTCGATCCGACGATGGGCGGGCAGCAGGCGACCTTCGGCAACTTCCTGACGCTGCTCGGCATCACCCTGATCCTGGCCGCCGACCTGCACCACATCGCCCTGGAGGGGATCGGGCGCAGCTACGCGCTGCTGCCGCCGGACGGGGTGCCGGGCTTCGGCGACGCGGTGCAGCTGGCCCTGAAGGCGATCGCCCGCGGCTTCGCGCTGGCGGTGCAGATCGCGGCGCCCTTCATTGCCTTCGGCATCCTGTTCAACCTCGGGCTCGGCGTGCTCTCCCGGATGATGCCGCAGCTCCAGGTCTTCTTCGTCGCGGTGCCGGCCTCGATCCTGATCGGCATGGCGATCTTCGTGGGCTGCCTCGGCGTGATGATGGGCGTCTTCCTGGACGATATCGGGCGCTTCCTCGCCCAGCTCTCCGGGCGCTAGACGCCGTCCGGGCGCTGGGCGCCCTGTCTGCCCGAGGCCGCGATGTCTGACGACGCGGAGCAGGAGGACAAGACCGAGGAGCCGTCGCAACGGCGGCTCGACCAAGCGATCGAGCGCGGTCAGGTCGCCAACAGCGTCGAGATCAACACCTTCGCGGCGCTCGGCGCCTTCACGCTGGCGCTGGTGATCGCGGGCCCCGACATCGCCCGCACCCTGACGATCGAGATGCGCGCCTTCCTGATGAACGCGCACGCCCTGCCGGACGACGCCCACACCATGCAGGGTGTGGTCTCGCGCGTCCTGCTGCTCTGGCTCCAGGCGCTCGCGGTGCCGGCGGGGCTCGCGGTGGCGGCCGGGCTTGCCGCCGGCCTCTTGCAGCACCCGCTCGTCTTCACAACCGATGCCCTGATGCCGAAATTCGACCGGATCTCGCCGATGGCCGGGGTCAAGCGGATCTTCGGCGTCGAGGCGATGGTGCAGTTCGGCAAGGGCCTCGCCAAGATCGGGGTCGTCGGCGTGGTCGTCGGCACCCTGCTGTGGAACGACCGTGACCGGCTGGAGGCCTTCGTGCGCCTCGACGTCGCCGCCTGCCTCGCGGCGGTGTTCTCGATCAGCCTGAAGCTTCTCGGCGGCGTCCTCGCCGTCCACCTCCTGATCGCGCTGGCCGACGCGCTCTATCAGCGCTTCAACTGGCGCAAGGGTCTGCGCATGTCGAAGGAGGAGCAGAAGCAGGAGATGAAGGAGACGGACGGCAACCCGGAGGTGAAAGGCCGCATGCGGCAGCTGCGCGCCCAGCGCACCAAGAAGCGCATGATGGCGGCCGTCCCCTCCGCCACCGTCGTCGTGACCAACCCGACCCACTACGCCGTGGCGCTCCGCTACGAGGCCGGCATGACCGCCCCGGTCTGCGTCGCCAAGGGCGTCGATGCCCTGGCCCTGCGCATCCGCAAGGTCGCGGCCGAGCACGACGTGCCGGTTCTGGAGAACCCCCCGCTCGCCCGCGCGCTCCACGCCACGGTCGAGATCGACCAGGAGATCCCGGCCGAGCACTACCGGGCGGTGGCCGAGGTGATCGGCTTCGTGATGCGCCTGCGCCGCCGGGCGGCCTGAGGCTGTCTCCCGCACCCATCCGGGGAATCGGGGGGGGGGGAGCGCGAGGATCTCGGGCCGCCGCGTCGCGGCTACGCCGCGGCGTCGCGGCTACGCCGCGACCCAGAGCTCGCCCTTGCCGATCGTGGCGAGGTCGCCCGAGTAGCGCTTGGGCGCGCCGGCGAGCAGGTCGGCGTGGCGGGCGCTCACCGGGCGGAGCGACTTCGCGAGCAGCCGCAGGTAGACGAGATCGAGCGCGCCGGTCTCGACGAAGGTCGGCATCAGGGCGCCGTGGCTGCCCGTGACCAGGGTGCCGCGGCGCATGCCGTAGCCCGGATGGTCGCCGACCGCGCCGGCCGCGATCGTGCCGGCGATCATGCGCGCGCCGGCAAAAGCGCCGGCCCGCTCGACCACGATCAGGCCGCGCCGCATGCTGTCGCCGAGACGGTCGCCGGCCGCGCCGCGGATCACCAGGGTGGCGCCGTCGAGGCCGACCTTCGCGGCGTGGACCGCCCCGCCCGCGTGGTCGCCGGCATCGCCCTCGATCACGATGGTGCCGCCGGTGGCGCCCGAGCCCGCGAACGGCCCGGCATTGCCGGTGACGGTGAGGCTGCCGCCCGCCATGCCGGCGCCGAGGCGCTGGCCGACATCGCCCTCGACGCGGATCGCACCCGCGGACAGCGATGCGCCGACCCGGTCGAGCCGCGCGTCACCGCCCGCGATGGTCAGCGTGTCCGAGCCGTCGAGCGCGACCGTGAAGCAGTCGCCGAGCACGAGCCCGCGCCGGGTGGTGCCGACGCCGAGGCGCTCGGCATCGCCCTGGCTCAGGCCGGAGAGCGCCAGCGGGTTGATGTTGAGGAAGTCGAGGCGCTCGGGGGGCGCCTCGCGGAGGGTGAGGACGGGCATCTCAGGCCTCCTTCGCGAGCAGGTCGCGCAAGTGGTAATGGTGCCGGCCGAGATTGCCGCCGTAATTGCCGGCCGTGACCGCCACGAGGCCGTGGGCGGCCCCGACCTCGGTCGCGGCGTGGAGCGCCGCCCGCATCGAGTCGGAGACGCCCTGCGAGGTCAGCGCGTCGATGACGATCTCCAGGACCACGTTGCACTCTGGGGGCAGCAGCGAGCCGGCCCGGCCTTTGAGCGTCGGGCAGTAGGCGTCGTTGGTCGAGGCCATCATGCCCTTGGTGCGCCCGCCGACCTTGGACCCTGAGCGCACGATGCCACCCGGGAAGGGCAGGATCGCGCCGGGCACCGCGGCCGCCGCCTCAACGGCGATCTCGGCCACTTTGAGCGTGTCGGCGTGCTTGCGGCCGAGGAACAGGAGGTTGCCGCCGCCGACCGCGCCGTCGACCGCCCGCACGAAGTCCTCGCACAGGAACTCGCCGTCCATGACCGGGATGCGCCAGTAGCGGCGCATCTTCCCCGTCTCGTCGGGCATCCGCTTGGCGACCGCGAAGCCGTCGCCGAAATAGCGGATCGCGCCGCCGAGCTTGATCTTGGTCGGCCCGTCGACGCCCGCGTAGGCCGCGGTGCCCGGGCAGGTCAGGATGCACTGGCCGACCCGCTTGATCAGCTGGTCCTTCAGCCCGTTCGGCTCGAAGCCGAACAGCAGGATGCGCACGCCGGGGCGCCCGTCCGGCGTCTCCTCGGGGGAGAGCTCGGCGTCGATCCCGGCCTCGGCGCCGCAGCCGATCACCGAGGTGGCGAAGCCCGTCATCACGGTGGCGGCGATCATCGCCCAGCGGGCGGTGTCGTTCGTCACGATGAGCGCGGTTCCGGCGACGTCGAAGGCCTCCGCGAAGGTGTCCTCGACCGGGATGCCGTTGAGGGTGAGGTGCGTCATCTCAGCCATGGTTCGAAAGCCGCATCGGCCCCTCGGATCCGCGGAGCATCCGCGACAGCGTCACGCCCGGCATGCCACGTCCTCGAACACGGGCTTGTCCTTCGCGAACGCCGCCTCCGGCACCGCGAAGCTGTCGAGGCCCTGGCCGTAGCGGTCCTGCAGGTAGGTCTCGGTGCGCCGCTCCATCGCCCGGTCGGACTCGACGGTGAGCGACAGGGACCGGCCCGCGCGCCAGTCCACGACCTGCCCGTCCTCGACGATGACGTGGCCGTCCTTGAGCACGAACTTGGCCGCGGTGAACATCGCGGTCCGGTCCGGGTCGTCGCGGTAGATTGCGATGTCGGCGCGTCCCCCCGCGCGCAGGTGCCCGCGGTCGTCGAGGCCCAGCAGCTTGGCCGGCCCCGAGCGGGTGAGCTGGGCGATCTCCGAGAAGCTGTACTCGCGCTCGATCGTGGCGATCTCCGAGCGCTCCTTCACGATGGCCGGCAGCGTCGCGATCTCGCGGTCGCGCGCCTCCTTGTCCATCAAGAGGTGGATGATGCGCGGGTACTGGGTGAAGGGGCCGCCGTTCGGGTGGTCGGTGGTGAGGATGGTGCGCTCGGGGTCCCCTGAGAGCAGCATGATCTCCAGGCCGATCGCCCATTGCAGCGAACTCGTCGGGCCCTTCGGCCGGTACAGGAACGGCACCACGCCGCCCCCTTCCGCGTCGCCCGCGTTCAGCACCCACTTCTTCGGCTTCGCGCCCTTGCGGCCGCCGAACTGGCGCAGGATGTCGAGCGAGACCGTGACCGTCTGGCCGAACACCACCTGGCCGATATCGAGGCTCGCCTGCGGGTTCGCCATCATGGCGTCCACGATGCGCCTTGCCGCCGAGCGGAAACCGCCGGTCATCGGGTTCTCGGGGTCCGAGACGCCGTAGGCGTAGAACTGGGCGTGCGCGAAGTGGATACGCCGCCCCTCAGCCGCGTCGAGCGTGGCGATCAGCGAATCGTCGGCGCCGGGAAGCCCGAGATTGTTGCAGTGGACGTGGAGCGGGTGCGGCACGCCGATCTCCTCGACCGCGTCGAGGAGCGCGCCCATGATCTTGCGCGTCGAGAGCCCGTAGCAGGGGATCTCGTCGTCGAGGCTGAGCTTGAGCGCGCCGTCCTTGAAGGCCGAGGCGCCGCCTGCGTTGATGCACTTGACGCCGAGGCCCCGCGAGGCCGCGACGTTGAGCGCCACGAGGTCGCGCACCGCGGCCCTGCCCTCTCCGTCCCGCAGGATCTGCAGGAGGTGGTCGTCGTTGCCGAGCACGGTCAGCGCGCCGCGGTCGAGCAGGGGGATGTCGGCGAGTTCGAGCTGGGTCGCGAGCGCGTGGACCGGCGGCATCGCGGGCTCGACGGCGGTGGTGTAGCCCATCCGCGCGTAGGTGGCGCCGATCCAGCCGGCCGCGCCTCCCGCATGCGCGAAGGGATGACCCTCGGGCGCGGCCTCGCTCACGTAGAGCTCAGGCAGCAGCAGGCGCGAGGTGACGACGTTGCCGCCCGCGATGTGCGAGTGCACCTCGACGCCGCCCGCCATCACCACGCAGCCGGAGGCATCGAGGGTCTGGTCGGGCTTGGCGCCCGGCGGGGGCTCGACGATGCGGCCGTCCTCGACCCAGACGTCGCCCACCGCGTCGCGGCCGGCGGTCGGATCGACGACCCGACCGCCCTGGATCCGGATCAGCATCAGGAGTCCTTCCTGTTCGCGGGGGCCCTGCTGGCGAGGGCGTTGCGGCCGGCGACGGCCGCCGCGATGCGCACGATGATCTCGGCGGCGCTCGGCAGGTCGCCCGCCTGCTCGGGCGCGCGGTAGCTCAGGCCGGCGCGGCCCTCGTTCCAGAGCACGCCGCCGGTCTCCCGGCCGGGCTCGCCCACCCGGATCACCACCTCGGCGATGTCGGGCGAGGCCTCGCCGCCCACCAGTGCCACGGCGGGCAGGGTCTTCAGCCAGTCCGGCCGCGCGGTCGGCAGGCTGGCGAGCCAGAGCGCGACGTCGGCCTCGCCGGCTTCCACCTGGCGGGCGGCGTCGAAGCGCCAGGGATCCTGCTCGGGGACGCGCCGGCCGAAGCCGACGCGGGTGGCCTGTCCCGTCGTCCAGGCCGCGACTTGGAGGGCGGCGCGGTCCTGGGTGCCGTCGCCCAGCGAGAGCGCGAAGCAGCGGGTGGCCTCGTTGAGGTCCATCACCAGCCCCTGCAGCATCTCGATGCCGAGCGTGCCGAGCTCGCCCGGATCGTACAGCACGGCGCCGTAGAGCGCGGCGGACAGCGCCCGGGCGGTCTCCGAGAGTTCGGCGTCGGAGGTCATGTGGCCGCGGGCATGGGCCCGCAGATGCGCGAGCCGGACCGCGAGATCTCCGGTCCCGGGAAGCGACAGGACGCGGCGCTCCGCGCCCGCGGCACGGCCGCGCACCGGCTTCGTCGCCCGCAGGCGCTCGACCAGCGGGCTCCTGCCGGGCGCCTCGCCCACCAGCAGCACCGCGTCGGCCCGGCCGACCACCTCGGCGGGCGGGGCCTGCATGGCGCCGACCCGGGCCAGCGCCCCGAGATCGGCGTAGGTCGCCTCGCCGCCCGCGCTGTCGACGGAGGCGCCGATGCGCCCGGCGAGATCGTAGGCGGCGCGGATCGCCGCCACCTCGGCGTTGAGGCCGGCGAAGACCGGCGCGCGCGCGGACGACAGGAGCGCGGCCGCCGCTTCCACGGCGGCGTCGGCGTCGGTCGCCCCACCCTTGACCCAGGCTGCCATCCACCCTCGCGTGTTTTATCGTTGGGCCGCGCGCATCGCAGGCTCGTCGCTGCGCGGGGGCGGTCGCCTAAGACCGATGCCGCCGGGCCGCGCGGTCGGGCCCGGCGTGCCGGAATGGCCTGCCCGCCGGGTGGGCCGCACCCGCGGCGCGGCCACGGCACAACCCTCGGCGGACGGCATCCGGGCCGCCTCGAGGGCAGGTTTGCATTGCGCGGCCCCAGCAGGCAAGGCCCTCGCGCGCCGATTCGCATCCCGGCGGGCACCGGTTGCCCGCCGGACGCCCGCATGTGAGAAGCCGGCGCCCGCCGATACGGAACTCCGCGGGCGGTGCGGGCGCTCTAGACCAGACCACGCGGGCCGGACCGCGCGACGAGCCGAGGAGAGACCGGGTGCCCGAACTGCCGAGCCGGAGCGAGCCCGCGGCGGGACCGGCGGGAGCCGTCACGGTCGAGGCCCCCGCCCGGCTGCATTTCGGATTCCTCGACCTGCACGGGGGCCTCGGGCGCCGCTTCGGCAGCGTCGGGCTCGCCATCGACGCGCCGGCCCTCCGGCTCACCGCCGAGCCGGCGCCCGAGCCCGCGGCCGATGGACCGGAGGCGGAGCGGGTGCTGGGCTATATCCGGGCGGCAGCCGGCCATCTCGGTGTGGGCGAGGGCGTGCGGATCCGGGTCTCGGAGGCGATCCCCGCCCATGCGGGCTTCGGCTCGGGCACGCAACTCGCGCTCGCGGTCGCCGCGGCGCTCGCCCGGCTGCACGGAAGGGCCTTCGCGCCGGAGGACTTTTCCAACGCCCTCGATCGCGGCAACCGCTCAGGGGTGGGCCTGCGCGCCTTCACGGAGGGCGGCCTGATCGTCGATGGCGGCCGCGACGCGACCGGCGCCCCGCCCCCGGTCGTCGCCCGCCTCCCCTACCCGGAGGCGTGGCGGGTGGTGCTGATCCTCGACGAGGCGATGACCGGCGTGCACGGCACCCGCGAGGTCGAAGCATTTCGCGATCTTCCGCGTTTCCCCGAGGAACAGGCCGCCGAGATCTGCCGGATCGTGCTGATGCAGGTGCTTCCGGCCGCCGTCACCGCCGAGCCCGAGGCCTTCGGGGCGGGAATCACGCGGATCCAGCGGCTCGTCGGCGATCATTTCGCGCCCCACCAGGGCGGGCGCTTCGCGAGCCCCGCCGTGGCCGAGGCCTTGGCCCGGATCGCGGAGCTCGGCATCTCCGGCTACGGCCAGAGTTCCTGGGGGCCGACCGGCTTCGCGCTGGTGCCGGACGAGCGCCGGGCGCGCGCCCTCGTCGCCGACCTGGAGGCGCGCGCGGCCGGGGCCGGGCGCCTGCGCTTCGTCGTCGCCCGCGGACGCAACACCGGGGCGAGCGTCTCGGCCGCCTGACCTCCGCGCCCGATCCCTGCCCTGCGGGCAAGGGTTGCGTCAGGGGGTGGTAGGCGCCGGGCGCGGCGCACCTTAGAAGCCCGGCTTAAGGGTTTGCGCGATATGTAACGGTGCGCGACGCCCGAAGAGCCCGCCGAAGACGACGAGGAGACGACCATGGCCCGCTCGATCCTGCACATGCTCACGCCGCTCAAGCACATGAGCCCCTTCGACGTGAACATGGCGATCGATGCCGGCTTCGAGACCATCGTCACCTACACGGACGTGACGCTGCCCGACGTCGTCTCTCTGACCCAGGACTCGATCTTCTCCCGCGCACCGGAGGACGGGGTGCGCACCGGCCTCTTCATCGGCGGCAAGAACGCCGAGGACGCCCTCGACATGGTGGACCGGGCCAAGAAAGCCTTCGTCCCCCCCTTCGCCAACCACATCTTCGCCGACCCGGCCGGTTCCTTCACCACGGGCGCCGCGATGGTGGCGCAGGTGGCGCGCGCGCTCCGCCAGCGGCACGGCACCGATCTCAAGGGCAAGCGCATCGTGATCTTCGGGGGCGCCGGCGTCGTCGCCTACGTGGCGGCGGTGATCGGGGCGCTCGAAGGGGCGAAGTCCGTGCTCGTCGGCCATGACGGCGAGGAGCGCGTCTCGAAGATCGCCTTCACCATGAAGTGGCGCTTCGGCATCGAGGTGGATGCCGTCGACGGCACCGCGCCCGAGGACCGGCGCCGGGCGATCGCCGACGCCGACGTGATCCTCTCGGCCGGGCCCGCCGGCATCCCGATCCTCTCGGCGGAGGATCTCGAATCCGCGCCCAAGCTGCTCGTCGCCTCCGATGTCAACGCGGTGCCGCCCGCCGGCATCGCGGGCATCGACGTGAACGCGATCGACGTGCCGCTCCCCACGGGCAAGGGGATCGGCATCGGCGCGCTCGCGGTCGGCAACGTGAAGTACCAGACCCAGTGCCGCCTGTTCCGCCGCATGCTCCAGGCCGACCAGCCGCTCTGCCTCGATTTCCGCGACGCCTACGAACTTGCCGTCGAGGTGACGGGCTGACCTGGAGCGGCCGGGCGCGCGCCCTCCCCGCAGAGGGTGGAGGGAGAGCGGCGGTCGTGACCGACGCCATCCTCATCGCGGCCCAGTCCGGCCGGGCCCTCGCGCAGGCCGCCCGGCGGGCCGGCCTGCGCCCGCTCGTCGCCGACCTGTTCGGTGACGCCGACACCCTCGAGCTCGCGGAGGCCTACCGCCCCCTGCCCGGCCGGTTCGGCTCGGGGCGGGTCGGCGGGTCGGCCCTGCTCGACGCTCTCGACGATCTCACGGCAGAGGCCGGCCGGCGTCCGGTCGGTGTGGTGCTCGGCAGCGGCTTCGAGGGAGCGCCCGACCTGATGGGGGGCATCGCAGCCCGCCACCGCCTGCTCGGCGCCGCGCCCGCTTCCGTCGCGGCGCTCAAGGACCCGTTCCGCCTCGCGGCGCTCTGCGTGGAACTCGCGATCCCGCACCCGGCGGTCGCGGTGGAGCCGCGGCCCGACCCGGCGAACTGGCTCTGCAAGCGCGTCGGCGGCTCCGGGGGCAGTCATATCCGCCGGGCGGGACGGGGCCGGGCCCCGCCGGGCGCGTATTTCCAGGCCCGGGTACCGGGCCGGCCGCACGCCCTGAATTTTCTGAGCGACGGGCGCGAGATCCGGGTGCTGGCGCTCACCGAGCAATGGTGCGCCCCCTCCCCGCTCCGGCCGTTCCGCTACGCCGGGGCGCTGGCCCGCGGCGCGGCCGAGGCCCCGCCCGTTCAGCCCGCCATCGCCGCGGAGATCGCGGGCGCGGTCGCCCGGCTCGTCGCCCGCACCGGGCTCCGCGGCCTCGCCAGCGCCGACTGCCTCGTGGCCGAGACGGGCTGGTGGCTCACCGAGATCAATCCCCGTCCCGGCGCCACCCTCGACGTGCTCGACCGGCGCGCGACGCCGCTCCTCCTCGCCCATCTGGCGGCAAGCCGCGGAGGCATGCCGCCCGTCGATTCGCAACCGGTTGATGCGGCAGCCGCCGAGATCTGTTACGCGGACCGGGACCTCGCGCCCGTGCCGGCCCACGCCTGGCCGGACCACGTGCGCGACCGTCCCCGCGCCGGCACCACGGTGCGGCGGGACGCGCCGCTCTGCACCGTGCTGGCCACGGGCGCGGACGCGGCGGCAACCAGAGAAACGCTGCGGGCGCGGGCGACGGCGCTGCGGACCGCGCTCGCGCAGGAGGAAGCCCCCGGATGAGCACCCAGTACCCGAGTCTCAACGCGCTGAGCGCCCCCCTGGTCGAGCGCCTCGTGGCGGATGCCGGCCTGCTCCGGCTCGACGTCCGGCAGGAGCCCGGCGGCGCCCGCATGGTCGATGCCGGCGCCAGCGCCCGCGGCTCGATCGAGGCGGGCCGGCGCATCGCCGAGATCTGCCTCGGGGGGCTCGGCACCGTGAGCATCAGCCCAACCGGGCCGATCGCCGCCTGGCCGAACTCGGTGGTGGTGCATGCCGCCGACCCGGTCCTCGCCTGCCTGGGCAGCCAGTACGCGGGCTGGAGTCTCGCGGACGAGACGGGTGATTCGGGCTTCTTCGCCCTCGGCTCGGGCCCGGGCCGCGCGGTGGCGACCGTCGAGGAACTCTACACCGAGCTCGCCTACAAGGATTCCGCCACGCACACCGCCCTGGTCTTGGAGGCCGCGGGCGGTCCCCCGTCGAGCGTCGTCGCCAAGGTGGCGGAGGCCACGGGGATCGCGCCCGAGAACCTCACCTTCATCTTCGCCCCGACGCAGAGCCTCGCCGGCGCCACCCAGGTGGTGGCCCGCGTGCTGGAGGTGGCGCTGCACAAGGCCCACACGGTCGGCTTCGACCTGCACGCCATCGTGGACGGCATCGGCACGGCCCCGCTCTCGCCGCAGCACCCGGACTTCATCAAGGCGATGGGCCGCACCAACGACGCCATCATCTACGGCGGCCGGGTGCAGCTCTTCGTGGACGCGGACGACGCCGACGCCAAGCAGCTCGCCGAGCAGCTGCCCTCGACCACCTCGGCCGACCACGGCGCGCCCTTCGCCGACATCTTCGGGCGGGTGAACGGCGACTTCTACAAGATCGACGGCGCCCTGTTCTCGCCGGCCGAGGCCATCGTCACCTCGGTGCGCACCGGCGCGACCTTCCGGGGCGGGCGGCTGGAGCCGACGCTGGTCGAGGCCTCGTTCGCGTAAGCGCAACTCTCCCTCCCCCTCTGCGGGGGAGGGTGGCGCCCGAAGGGCGACGGGCTGGGGCGAAGTCCCGCAAGGGGGAGCCCCGCTTCCGGTACAGGCGCACCCTTCGTCAGCGTCGGTGCCCTCATCTGCACCGTCGCTCCCCTCTCTGCGGGACTTTGTCCCGAACCGACCCTCGCCGACGCGAGGGCCACCCTCCCCCGCAAGGGGGGAGGGCTGATGTCGCGGATGTTTTGACCCCATGCGCATCGGGCTCGCGGCCGACAACGGCAACTGGCACAAGAACCGCCTGCTGGCGGCGCTCCGCGCGCTCGGGGTCGAGCCGGTGCTGTTCTCGCTGGCCGACGTCGCGGTGGTCACCTCGGCGGCCGAGCCGCTGCGGGTGCCGGGCTTCTCCGACGCCCTGCCGGACGGCGTCCTGCTCCGCACCATCGCGGGCGGCACCTTCGAGGCCACCACGATGCGGCTCGGCGTGCTGCACGCGCTGGTCGCCTCCGGCGTCACGGTCTGGAACCACCCGGTCGCGATCGAGCGCTCCGTCGACAAGGCGGCGACCTCGCTGCTCGTCGCGCGCGCCGGCCTGCCGACCCCCGAGACCTGGGTGTTCTCCAGGCGCGAGGCCGCCGCGGACTGCATCACCCGCGAGGCGCGGCCGGGCCGGCCGCTGGTGCTCAAGCCCCTGTTCGGTTCGCAAGGGGAAGGGCTGATGCTGGTCGAGCGCCCGGAGGACCTGCCCGACGAGGCGGCCGTCTCCCGCGTCTACTACCTGCAGCGCTACGTGCCGCGCGCCGACGGGCTCTGGCGCGACTACCGGGTCTTCGTCTGCGAGGGCCGGGCGGTCGCCGGCATGATCCGCGAGGGCGACGGCTGGATCACCAACGTGCACCGGGGCGGCCGGCCGCTGGCCTGGGCGATGCCGGCCCGCGCGGCCGAGCTCGCCGAGGCCGCGGCGGCGGCCGTCGGCGTCGACTATACCGGCATCGACCTCGTGGAAGACGGGAACGGCGGCTACCTCGTGCTGGAGGTGAACTCGATGCCCGCCTGGTCCGGCCTGCAGCAGGTCTGCGAGACCGACATCGCCACAGCGGTCTGCCGCGGCTTCCTGGCGGCGGTGCGGGGCGCGCACCGCCCGGCGCGGGTCGTCGCCTGAGATGCCGGGTCTTCCCCCCGCTCAGATCGCGACGCTCTACCGCGCGGCCTGCCTCGCCGAACTCGACGCGCTGAAGCCCGGCAACGTCCACGCCTTCGCGGCCGGCCACCGCATGGCGGTTTCCGACTTCGTCGCCAGCGCCGAGGTCTCGGCCCCCCCGCTCGCCGCGGCGGGTGCCCGGGTCGGCGCCCGGGTGCTCGGCGGCGTCGCCGCCACCAGGGAGGCGGTCGGGCAGAACACGAATCTCGGCATCCTGCTGCTCTGTGCCCCGCTCGCCCGCGCGGCCGAGCGGTGCGAGAGCGTCGCCGCGGTGCTCGCCGACCTTGACGCGCGCGATGCGCAGGACGTCTTCGCGGCGATCCGCCAAGCCAATCCCGGCGGGCTCGGGCAGGCGGGCCGCCACGACGTCGCGGAGGCGGCGCCCCCGTCCCTGCTCGACGCCATGTCGGAGGCCGCCTCCCGGGACGCGATCGCCCGCGCCTACGTCGACGGCTTCGCCGATCTCGACGCGATCGGGCTGCCGGCGCTCGCGGCCGCGCGCGGGGCGGGTCTCGGGCCGACCTGGTGCACCACTGCCGTGCACCTCGCCTACCTCGCCGCGGTGGAGGACAGCCACGTCCGCCGCAAGCACGGCCCCGAGGTCGCCGCTGCGGTGAGGGCCCGGGCCGAGGCAGTCCGGACGGAGATCGATCTTCGGACGGAGCCGGTCGCCGCGCTCCTCGCTCTCGACCGTGCCCTGAAGGCGCGCGGCATCAATCCGGGCACGAGCGCCGATTTCACGGTCGCGACTCTGTTCGCCGAGGCCCTGCGCGCGGCCGCGTAGCCGAGCTGGCGGTGCCAAGACTGCGGAGCCAAGACGGCGCGCAAGAGGGCCCCGCGGCGACCCGCGATGTCGCAGATGGGACTTGACGAAAGCCCCGGTCCGACCATGCGGAACTGTACCCGCCGGCCCGCGCCGGCCATTGCAAAGATTTATCGATTTCAGCGCCTTGCCCAGGGTTGTGACAGGCAGGGGCCCGCTGTAGGGTCCGCGCCGCTATCCGGGCAAACCGGTGCGGCCCCGCGAGGGCGCCGCGCGTCGCAAACAAGGATGGCTCCCCGGCTGTGGCCCTGCCCTTAGCCGCAGCCCTACACTTGGAATTCCAGGGAGAGACCCCGAATGGCGAAGATCACCAAGGTTCAGGTCGGCGAGGCTCTCGTCGGCGACGGCAACGAGGTCGCCCACATCGACCTCATCATCGGACCGCGCGGCTCGCCGGCCGAGACGGCTTTCTGCAACGGCCTCGTGAACAACAAGCACGGCTTCACCAGCCTGCTCGCGGTCATCGCGCCGAACCTGCCGTGCAAGCCGAACACGCTGATGTTCAACAAGGTCACCATCAACGACGCCCGTCAGGCCGTCCAGATGTTCGGCCCCGCCCAGCACGGCGTCGCCAAGGCCGTGCAGGACTGCGTCGCCGAGGGCATCATCCCGGCCGACGAGGCCGACGACCTCTACATCCTGGTCGGCGTGTTCATCCACTGGGAGGCGGCCGACGACGCCAAGATCCAGCAGTACAACTACGAGGCCACCAAGCTCTCGATCCAGCGCGCCGTGAACGGTGAGCCGAAGGCTTCGACGGTCACCGAGCAGCGCAACTCGGCCTCGCACCCCTTCGCCGCGAACGCTTAGATCGGGGACAGTCCTGGGCAGAGCGCGCCTCCGCCCGCACCGCGGGGCCTGCTCCAGCGACTGGCATCCATCTTCCTCGGCCGCTAGGGCGAGGCCTCGAAACGGGACGGCGGGAGCCGTCCCGTTTTTCGTTTCAGGTACGGACGGTCACCGTGCCCTGACATCAGCCGCTCTCCCTCCCCCGCACAGGAGGGTGGGTGTTGTGAGTGTCCGACACCCGTTATGTGCTTGCGATAGCCCGGCGGCGGAAGGATACCGCACCGCGTGCGGCGTTCCGCCGATCAGGGCACCACGCGGCCGACGGCGGTCTGAGGCGCGCTCAGCGGGGCGAGCGGCAGGTCGCAGAAGCAGCGCGCGCCGAGCGGGCGCGGGCCCGGCAGCGGGCAGGAGAAGGGCTGCGGCCCGGTCAGGCCGCGCTGGACCGCGTCGCAATTGAGCCCGACCGCCCGGCGCGGCGGCGGCGGCGGCGGCGCGTAGGGGCGATCCTCGTAGGTGCCCCGCCGCGGAGGCGCGTCGTAATACTGCGCCTGCGCGCTCCCGGCCGCCAGAAGTCCGGCGAGCGCGCCGGTCGCGAGACCGAATCCGCGGATCTGCCGCATGGCTCTCTCCATCCTGCACCGGCGGAAGCGCCGGGTCCGGAACCCGTCTTCGCGGCAATACGGGCGAAAGTGCGGGCGTTCCGGACGTGGAACGGCCCGCCGCGGAGGAACGGGCGGGCCGTCGATGGTTCGTCGAGGCCGCGCGGTGCGCGGCCGCCTGAGCTCAGTAGCCCGACTTCTCGGCGGTGTTCTGGGCGGCGTGCTGCGCGTCCTGGGCGGTCTGCTGGGCCGCGTTGGCGCCCTGCTCCATCGCCTTGCGGGCCTGGTCGGCGCTCTCCTGCATGGCGCTCTTGGCGCGCTCGGCGCCCTGCTGCATCGCGCTCTGGGCGAGGCCGCTGAACTCCTTGGCCTGCGACTGGATCGCCGCGAACTGGCTGCGGACGAACTCGGCCTGATGCTGCATCGCCTCCTGGAGATCGCGCGAGCGCACAAGCTTCTGGGCGAGGTCGAAGGCGGCGTTCACGTTCTGCTCGGCGTACTCAAAGCCGCGGGCGGAGACGTCCTGAGCGTTGGTCCGGGCGAGTTCCGCGGAGCCGTGCACAGTGTCGGCGGTGCGGCGGGCGGCGCCGATGAAGCTGTCGAAGGCCTTGCGCGCCTGCTCGACGCTCTTCTCGGCGAAGTCGCGCATCTCGGTCGGCACTTCGTAGGTCGGGTTGGTGCTCATGTCGTCTCCTCTTGATTCGCGTCCTCAGGACGTCCTGCCAGGACGCATTGTGCAGTGCACAATAGCACGTGCGCCGCCAAATGCCAGCCCCCGGGCCCCACGCGGGCAGCGCCATTAAGGTTGACATGACGTAAACGTGTGACGCGACATTGAAGTGTCCAGCGGCCGGCCGGGCCGGGGCGCTAAGAAAGACTGCCGACGTCAGATTTTTGCCGCTAAACGGGGCCGGATGGCCGGGGGCGCAGGGTTGAACGACAGGGACAGCAGCGGCTCTGGGACCGTGCCGGCACCCGACGCCGCCTGGGATACCAACTGGGATGACTCCTGGGACGGCGAGCCGCCCAGCGCCGGGGGCGCCCGCCTCGTGCTCGCGGAGGACGGTGCGCGGGTGCTGCGCGCCGAGCCCGGCGCGAGCGGCCTCGTGCGCGCCCTCGCGCCGGAGGGTGCGCTGCCGCCCGCCATCGCCCGGCAGATCCGCCGGGGTGTCGAGGCTGGGCGCGGTCCCCGGATGCTGCGCCTGCGCCTCGATCCGCGCGGGATCGCGCCGCCGACCCTCTGCCGCGCCGTGCAGGGCCGGGCGGCGGACGGAAGCGGCCTGATCCTGCTGGCGGTGATCGGAACGCTGCCGGCCCTGCGCGCCGCGCCCGCTCCGGTCCGGGTGCCCGACGCAGCTCCGGCCGCGTCGCCCGACGAAGATCCCAACCCATCGCCGCCCTCGGCCGTCCCCTCGCCCACCGCCTCGGAGCCGGACGCGCCGCGCCCGGGCGACCGCTTCCTCTGGCGGAGCGACGCCGCGGACGCGCTCACCCAGGTCTCCGGCGGGGGCGACGCACTCGCCGGCCTCGTCGGCGCGTCCTGGGCCGACCTCGCCGGCTCGGGCCGGCTCGACGAGGCTGCCGCCTTCCTCGACGCGCTGGCGCAGCGCCGCACCTTCCGCGGGCTCGGGGCTGTCCTCGCGCTCGACGACGGCCTCGCGGTCGCCGCCGACCTGTCGGGCGCCCCCCTCGGCCGGCCGGGCCAGGCCTTCCAGGGCTACGGCGGCTTCGGCATCGTGCGCGCCGTTGGCAAACGGGAGGCCGACGGTGCCGCGGCGGCGCCCCAGACGCCCGTCGCCGGCGCGGCCGCGACCGCGGTCCGGGAGGACGCGGTCGGGCACCGGGACGCCGCGGGCGCGGCGGAGACAGAGGACCTGGCCGAGGTCGTCTCCAAGCCTGCCCTCGAGCCTGCCGAGCCCGCATCCGTGCCCCGAGAGCCGGATGCCCTCGCCGCGTCCTACCCGCTGGCCCCGCCCTTCGGTCCGGGCCTGGGCGCCGACACGGTCGCGATGGCCACGATGGCCGCCCCGCTCCTCGCCGCCTGGCTCCGGCAGGACTGGTTCGGCCCGCCCGCCCGGATCTCCGACCCGGTGCCTGCGCAAGGGCTCGTCCAAGGGCCTGTCCAAGAACCTGTCCAAGGGCCTGTCCAAGAGCCGGCCGCCGTGCAGGCGCCCGTGCCTGCGGCGGCCAACCCTGCGGCGACGCTGGATCCCGCGCCGATGATCGCGGATCGTCCGGAGGACGGGCCGGAGCCTGACCCCGTGGCGGAGGAGGCCGAACCACCGGCATCCGCGCTCTCGATGAGCGAGCACGACGCCTTCCGGGAGATCGCGCGCGCGCTCGGCGTGCGCTACGCGGGCGACGCGGTGGACGCGGCCTCCGAGGGAGCGCCCGCCGACCCGGCCGAGCGGGGTGCGGTGATGCCCTTCTCGTTCGCCGCCCCCACCGCCCGGCCCGAGCCGGAGCCGGCGGCGCTGCTCGACGGGGTGCCGGGCCCGCTCCTCCTGCTCCGCGGACCCGAGATCCTGGCGGCCAACCGGGCCTTCCTCGATCTCGCCGGCTACCCGGATCTCGCCGCGCTCCGGGCGGCGGGGCTCGCGCGGCTGTTCCCGGCCCCGCTGCCCGATCCGCTCCCGGAGGGCGCGACGCGGGCCCTGCAAACCCGGAACGGCACCGTCCGGACCGTCGCGCTCGCCCAAGGCGCGATGCCCTGGCCCGGCGGGCCGGCCGCCTGCCTGCTGCTCCGCCCGCTCGCGGAGGCGACGTCGGACGGGCCGGCTCTTGCGCCCGCCACTCGGCCCGCCCTGCCGCTCCCGGGCCGGGAAGCCGAGCCCGGCGCCGATGCCGACACCCTGGGCGCCGCCCTCGACGCGGTGGCCGAGGGGGTCGTCGTGGCCGATGCGGCGGGCCGGGTCCTGGCGCTCAACCGGGCCGCGGCGGATCTCCTCGGCCGCGACCCCCGCGCCGCGCGCGGCGCGGCGCTCGGCGACCTCCTGCCCGGGGCGGATGAGGGCCCGGACGGCGCGATCGCGATAGATGGCCGGCGTCTCGCCCTGCACTCCGCCGCCCTCGGCGCGGGGCGGCGGGCGCTGTTGCTGCGGCCGGAGCCGCCGCCGCCGGAGGGCCCGGGTTTCGTGGCCCGCTTCCTCGCCCAGCTCGACCGCGAGATCCGCACGCCGCTGACCGGCATCCTGGGCTTCGTCGACGTGATGCTGAAGGAGCCCTACGGGCCGCTCGGCCACGCCCGCTACCGCTCCTATCTCAGCGATGTCCGAGCCTCGGGCGAGCAGGTCCTCGGCCTCGTCGCCGACCTCGTGGACCTCGCCACCGTCGAGACCGGGGGGCTGCCCATGAGCCGCCGGCCCCTGCCGCTGAACGACCTCGTCGCGGCTTGCGTCGCCGAGATGCAGGCCGAGGCCGCCCGCGGCCGGATCGTGCTGCGCACGAGCTTCGCCGAGGACCTGGCGCCGCTGGAGGCGGACGAGCCGTCGCTGGCGCGCGCCGCGCGCCTCGTCATCGGCAACGCGATCCGGCTCACCGGCGCGGGCGGGCAGGTCATCGTCTCGACGAACCCGGCCGAGCGCGGCGGCGTGGCGCTGCGGGTGCGCGACACCGGCACCGGCATGAGCCCGGAGGAGATTGCCTTCGCGCTGGAGCCGTTCCGCGGCCGTCCCGAGGCCGGCGGCCTCGACGGTACCCAGGCGGGAGCCGGCCTCGGCCTGCCGCTGAGCCGGGCGCTGGTCGAGGCCAATGACGGGCGCCTCTCCATCTCCAGCCGCAAGGACGAGGGCACCCTGGTCGAGATCCTCCTGCCGGGCCGCGCCGCCCGTTACGGCTAGGACGCCCGATGCCGGCGCCGTCCCCCAGCGCCTGTACGGCCTGCGCGCCCCCCACTGGGTTCGAGCAGCACAATCGGGTTGCCGCGCCACTCCGCCCGTCGGCCGGCTGTGCCCGTCGCCGGGCGGGACGCGCCCGCTTCCAGCCAGGGGACGGATCTCAGGGCGCGGAGCCGGCGGCTTGCAGGAACGAGGCGCCGTAGAGCGCGACGGCTGCGATGAGGAGAAGGGAGAGCGTCAGACGCATGGGGCCTCGTCGGCGGGTTTCGGCCGACGCTCCGGGACAAGCGCGGCTTTCCGCGCGCGATCCCGTGCGCGATGGCCGGGCTGAGGCGTCCTGGTGGCCCGTTCCACGACTGTCGGCTGGACGGGCCCGAAATCGCCTCTCAGGCCGGCTGCGTCGGCTCGGGCTTCGAACGGCGTGGCGCTTTCTTGCGCTGGTCGTCGGGCCTGCGCGGGTCCGGCTTGTCGGCCAGGAGCTGCTTCACGCGCGCGTTGAAGTCGTCCGTCGAGACGGACGACGCCCGGCCTGTGTTGAGTGTGCGTGCCATGTCCGGCCTCCATCGACGCCCAAGGCACAGGATCGCGCGGAGGGAACGATTGTAAATGGGTGCTGGGACGCGGCTTTGCGAGCCTGTCCCGGCAATGGAACCGGCTGAAGAGCGGGCTTTATCACGAGGCGAGCGTCATCTCACCTTCGCGCATGACCCGCTCGCCGGCCGCGGACTTGACGCGATACGAGACCTCGCCCGTCCGATCCTCCGGCATCAAGCGCACCACGACGAAGAGAGCGCCCGGGACGCCACCGGCATCGGCGTAGCCGATCCTGGCCTGCCTGACGTGCTGACCGATCTTGAACTTGTGGGACATCGGACCTCCTTGAGATCTCGGCTGAGGGCGGGTGCCGCTCCTCGGCGGCGGGTCAGCGACGGGCCTTGGCCTTCCGGGCGGCGAAGCGCGCGTCGCGGGCGGCCTTCTGGGCGGCGGCGAGTTGTGCCTGCTGCTCGGCGCGCTCGGCGGCGAGGCGCGCGACCTCGGCGGCTTGGCGCTCCAGCTCGGCGGCCGCCTCGGCGGCGCGACGGGCCTCCGCGGCTTGGCGGGCCGCCTCCCGCTCCGCCACCCTGACCTCACGGGCCTGGACGATCGCCCGGCGAGCGGCCTGCCGTGCGAGGACGGTCGGGTCGTCGGCCCCGGGCCGGGCCCGGAGACGGGCGATGGTGGCCTCCCGCGCCTTTGCGGCGGCGGCGAGACGATCGACGAGTTGGTTCTCTTTGAATTGACCCACGTGGACTCCCTGAACGGACCGCACCCGCGGCGGATGGGAAAGTAGGAGGGAAGCCGCTCCGGCCGGAGCGATCTCCCGAAGCGTCGGTTCCGCCGAGGCGAGGCTCAGGCGGAGCCGGAGGCCGACCTCAGGCCGCCTTCAGGTTTCCGGCCGATTGCTTGCCGGTGCGGCGGTCGGTCTCCATCTCGAAGGCGATGCGCTGGCCCTCGCTGAGGGTCTGCATGCCGGACCGCTCGACGGCCGAGATGTGCACGAAGACGTCCTTGCTGCCGTCCTCGGGCTGGATGAAGCCGAAGCCCTTGGTGCCGTTGAACCACTTCACGGTGCCGATGGTCATGGGAATTCCTCTGGTCTGGATGTTGGTCAGGATGTCTGGTCGGATCGTCGATGCGTCTCGGGCGACCCGAGGGTCAGCCGATGGCCTCCAGGACGATCCTGCGCAGTTCTTCGCGGGACAGGCCGCAGGATTGGGGCCTCCACGGCGCCGGGCCGGAGACGGGCCGCACGGTCGCCTGCGGACGGAGCTGTGCCGTCGCGGGCCTCGGATCGGGGATGGAATGCATGGGTGTCCATAGGCCGTGTCGGCTCTGGGCGCGGCACGGCGGGCGTATTTCGGAGCGTTGCGCGACGCGGCGTGCAACGGGCGCGCCGCAGGTCGTGCGGCGATCAAACGTCGATGGAAGCGGAAAACCGGACTCGGCGCTCGATTAAGAGCAAGAGAGCGGGCCGACAGGATCTGGTCCGATGGATCGATACGTACAGATCGTCAGGAAAATTATCAAGCGAAATTTCAGAAAAAGCTCGTGGTTATTTGATTTTTATCATCGGAATTGGCTGAATTTCACGGCTATCGTGTTGGGAAACAGCGGCGTAGGCCGCTTCGATTGTCCGGATCCGAAGGGGACGGGGCGAGTCGGCGCCCTCGCCCGCGATCCGCCGTCCGCGTGGGCTCGTCAGGCGGCGCCCGTCTCGGCCAGGATCCAGGCGAGCGTATCGGGATCGGCCCCCTCCACGGCCAAGTGCAGGATGATCGGCGTCTCGTAGGGATGGCGCGCCTTGAGCGCCGCCGCGAGCGCGGGCCCGAGCCCCTCGCGGCTCTTGACCAGGGCCACCACCTCCGCGCCCCGCTCGACCGCGCCCTTCCAGGCGTAGACCGAGCGCATCCCCGGCAGGACGTTGACGCAGGCGGCGAGCCGGTCGCGCACGAGGCTCTCGCCGACCGCGAGCGCGGTCTCGGCATCGGCGAATGTGGTATAGACGAGGAGCGCGCGCTCCATGCTATGGCTCTCCCCAGAGGATGGGACCGGGCAGGTGGCGCCGGGATTCAGGCGCGCCGGTGCGCCGGCGTCAACCCGGGGACGAGGGCGGATCCGACGCGCATGCGCTTCCAGAAGATCGCCTTCATCGCGAGCCCGACGCCGGATGCGCGCGAGGCCGCCGAGACCCTGATGCGGCGCTACGACAACGTGCCCCCCGAGGAGGCCGACGTGGTGGTGGCGCTCGGCGGCGACGGCCTGATGCTGCAGGCGCTGCACCGCTTCATGGACATCGCCAAGCCGATCTACGGCATGAACCGCGGCACCGTCGGCTTCCTGATGAACGAGTACCGGGGCGACGGCCTTCTGGAGCGCCTGGAGGCCGCCCATCGCAGCGTGATCCATCCCCTGCTGATGGAGGCGCGCGACACCGAGGGGCGCGGCCACACCGCGCGGGCGATCAACGAGGTCTACCTGCTGCGCCAGACCCACCAGACCGCCAAGCTGAAGATCGCCATCGACGGGCAGGTGCGGCTGGAGGAGCTGATCGCCGACGGCGTGCTCTGCGCCACCGCCGCGGGCTCGACCGCCTACAACTTCTCGGTCGGGGGGCCGATCCTGCCGCTCAACGCCAAGCTGCTCGCGCTGACCCCGATCTCGGCCTTCCGTCCCCGGCGCTGGCGCGGCGCGCTCCTGCCCGACTACGCCCGCATCCGGGTCGAGGTGCTCGACGCCGCCCACCGCCCCGTCGCGGCGGTGGCCGACCACACCGAGTTCCGCCGGGTCTGCACCGTCGAGACTTGGCTCGACCGGGCGACCGAGCTCGTCCTGCTGCACGATCCCGGCCACAGCCTCGACGAGCGCATCCTGCGCGAGCAGTTCGGCTGACGGTAGCGCGCCGGACGGAGAAGGGTTTTTCGTTAACCCTCGATCTTTGCGGAGTGTTGAGCCGCCCGTGGCCAGTCTTCGGCGATCAGACGCCGAAGGCCGTGCCCATGACCGTCCACGTGACCCCGCCTCCGACCTTCCGCGACCCCTGCCCGGCCGCCCCAGCGCCGGAGGGCCTGCGGGCGGTCGCCGACGGGCTCGGCTATTCCTCGGACTGGAACTGGGCCTGGGAGAACTACAAGCCGATGGTGCTGGCCCTGGCGCAGGGCTACGGCCTGCGACGGCACCTCGAGATCGGCGGGGGGCGCGACCCGCTCTTCACGCCGGACGAACTCGGCCGCCACGGCTTCTCGGTGACGCTCAACGACATCTCCGAGCACGAGCTGATGCTGGCGCCGCCGGCCTTCGCCAAGCTGCGCTGCGACATCGCCGCACCCGACACGGTGGACCGCGTCGGGCGCGAGCGCTTCGACTTCGCCTATTGCCGCATGGTGATGGAGCACGTGCCCGACGTCGCCCGGATGTGGCGCAATGTCCACGACATCCTGGCGCCGGGCGGCGTGGCGCTGAGCTTCTTCCCGACCCTGTTCGCGCCGCCCTTCGTGCTGAACGAGCTGATGCCCGAGCGCCTGTCCCGGGCGATCGTCCACACCCTGTTCCCGGACCGGCACGACGACGGCGACAACCCGAAATTCCCGGCCCACTACAACCTCTGCCGCGGCTCCGAGGCGCCGCTGGTGCCGCTGCTCCGCGAGATCGGGTTCCGCGAGGTGATCGTGCTGCCGTTCTACGGCTACAGCTACTTCTGGAAGATCCCGGGCGTCCGCCAAGTCGATGCCGCCTTCACCCGCCTCGCCCGCGCCCGCGACTGGCGCGCCGTCACGAGCTTCGCCTACGTGGTGGCGCGCAAGTAGGAGAGGAGCCGACCCCATGCAGATCGTGCTGGTGGCCGACCACGCCTACATCAACGGCGGACAGGCCAAGGTGGTGGTGGAGAGCGCGCTGGGGCTCGCCGCCCGCGGCCACGTTGTCACCGTCTTCGCGGCGGTGGGGCCGGCCGATCCCCGGCTCGCGGATGCCGGCGTGGCGGTGGTTCTCACCGACCAGGTCGACGTGATGAACACGCGCTCGCTCACCCGGTTCGGCGCGCAGTGGCTCTGGAACGGCACGGCCGCCGCGCGCCTGCGGGCCCTGCTCGCCGGGCTCGACCCGCGCGCCAGCGTGGTCCACGTCCATGGCTGGGCCAAGGCGCTCTCGCCCTCCATCGGACCGGTGCTGCGCGGCTGCGGCTTGCCGGTGGTGTTCACGCTGCACGAGTACTACCTCGCCTGCCCGAACGGCGGCTTCTACGACTATCCCGTCTCGGCCCCCTGCCACCGCAAGCCCGGCTCGCCGGCCTGCCTCGCGCACAATTGCGATTCCCGCAGCTACGCCCGCAAGCTGATGCGGGTCGGCCGGCACTGGCTGATGCAGGGGACGGGGCTCGCCCGGAGCGCCGACGCGGTCGTCACGATCAGCCGCCTGCAGCGGGCCGCGATGGCACCCTACCTGCCCGCCGACACCCGCTTCGCCGAGGTCGGCAACCCGGTCGACGTCGCCCCGCTCGGGCGCCGGACGGGCGCGCCCGGCGGCTTCGTCTTCGTCGGCCGGATCTCGCCCGAGAAGGGCCCGCTCCTCTTCGCCGAGGCGGCGCGCCGGGCCGGATTGCCCGCGACCTTCGTGGGCGACGGGCCGCAGGCTGACGAGATCCGGGCGCGCTACCCCGAGGCCCGCATCCTCGGCTGGAAGGCGCCCGCCGAGGTGCACGCCCTGATGCGGGACGCCCGCGCCCTGGTCTTCCCCTCCGTCTGGTACGAGGGCCAGCCGCTCACCGTGCTGGAGGCGCAGGCTCTGGGCCTGCCCGTCATCGTCAGCGACGTCTGCGCCGGCCGCGAGGCGGTGGCGGACGGGGTCACCGGGCTGTGGTTCCGCTCAGGGAGCGCCGACGCGCTGGCCGACGCGATGCGGCGCCTCGCCGACGACGCCCTGGCGCGGGCGATGTCGGATGCGGCCTACGACCGCTTCTGGGCCGACCCGCTGACGCTCGACCGCCATCTCGACGGGCTGGAGGGGGTCTATGCGGGCGTGCTGCGGGAGGCGGAGACGGTTGCCGCCGGGTCGGGGACGTACCGCGCGGAGACGCTTGGGGCTGCCCTGCGCTGACACGCGCGTCGTCTCCCTCCCCCTTCTGCCGGGGAGGGAAGAGCGGTGCGGTGCGACGCTCAATCCTTCTGCGGGTCGTGTCCCCAGTTCATCAGCGACATGCGCCAGGCCGAATCCGGGTCGTTGCGGGCCTTGCCGCCCTGCTTCAGGTGCCGGTGGACGTAGCCCACCACCTTGCGCATCGCCGCGTAGTCGTCGTCCGAGAGGTCGGCCTTCTTCTTGTCCTTGATCTCCAGGATGCGCCGTCCCATCGCGTGGCCGGTCGACTCGTCCCCGTCGGTCTTCTGGCCGACCTCGCGGCTCGCCTCGCTGTCGAGGTGCTTCCTCAGCGCGGCCGGCGTCATGTTCACGGCCTCGTTGAACGCCTTCCAGGTCTCGGCGTGATCGGTCTCGGCCATCGGGCGTCTCCTCGTGCGCGTGTGTCGGGCGATCAACGCCGCACAGCCCTGCCCGTCCGGCCCCGCGCCGCGATCATCCGTGCGGTGCGGCGACGCAGGGACGGGATCCGGAGCCGGGATCCGAGGTGGCGCGGCCTCGATCCTTTACGGCGGGGGCAGTGGCCGGTATCACCCCGGACCGGCCCCGTGCGGGGACCGCCGCCACGAAAAGCGAAACACAAGATGCGCGCCGAGATCGAGCAAGCCTCGGATGCCGCCAAGCAGTCTATAGGGCTGCTGAGGAGGCATCTTTGACTGGGACACCGTCGATAAACGCCTCGCGGAGCTGAACGCCGCTTCCGAGAACCCTGACCTCTGGAACGATCCGGAGGCCGCCCAGAAGGTCATGCGCGAGCGCCAGCAGCTCGACGAGGCCGTCACCGCGATCAAGAAGCTGGAGCGCGACCTCGAGGACGGCGCCACGCTGATCGAGCTCGGCGAGATGGAGGGCGACGAGGCCTCGATCCGCGAGGGCGAGGCCGCCATCCGGGCCGTCGAGAAGGAGGCCGCGAGCCGGCAGGTCGAGACCCTGCTCTCGGGCGAGGCCGACGGCTTCGACACCTACCTCGAAGTCCATGCGGGCGCGGGCGGCACCGAGAGCCAGGACTGGGCCAACATGCTCCAGCGCATGTACGCCCGCTGGGCCGAGCGCCGGAAGTTCAAGGTCGACGTGGTCGAGATGACTGACGGCGACGAGGCCGGGATCAAGGGCGCCACGCTCCTGATCAAGGGCCACAATGCCTATGGCTGGCTCAAGACCGAGTCGGGCGTGCACCGGCTGGTCCGCATATCGCCCTACGATTCCAACGCGCGCCGCCACACCAGCTTCGCATCCGTCTGGGTCTACCCGGTCATCGACGATCGGATCGAGATCGAGATCAAGGAATCGGACTGCCGCATCGACACCTACCGCTCGTCCGGTGCGGGCGGGCAGCACGTCAACACCACCGACTCGGCCGTGCGCATCACGCACAACCCGACCGGCATCGTGGTGGCCTGTCAGCAGGAGCGCTCGCAGCACAAGAACCGGGCAACCGCCTGGAACATGCTGCGCGCCCGCCTCTACGAGGCCGAGCTGAAGAAGCGCGAGGAGAAGGCCAACGCCGAGGCCGCCGCCAAGACGGATATCGGCTGGGGCCACCAGATCCGCTCCTACGTGCTGCAGCCCTATCAGCTGGTGAAGGACTTGCGCACCGGCACGCAGTCGACCGACCCTGACGAGGTACTCGACGGCGACCTCGACCCGTTCATGGAGGCCTCGCTCGCCCAGCGGGTCTACGGTGGCGGTGAGGCGGTCGAGGACATCGACTGACGGAGAGGAGCCCGGCCCGTCAGAGGGGACCGGGACCACGAGGCGTGCGCCCCCACGACGCTCTCCCTCCCCCGCAGAGGGGGGAGGGAGAGCGCGCGCGTTCTGCCACCGCGCCGCGTGAAGGCGCCGAAGCAAGGGCGTTACGGACTTCCCTTCTCGACCGCACTCCCCTGAACGCGCGAGGGCCGCGCCGGATGACCCGGCGCGGCCCTCGTCACATCGGCTTGGCCTATGTCCGCCTTACGCCGCGAGCGAGCGCAGCACGTAAGGCAGGATGCCGCCGTTGCGGAAGTACTCGAGCTCGTCGAGCGTATCGATCCGGCAGGTCAGCGGGACTTGCCTGACCGAGCCGTCGGCGGACGTGATCTCGGCGGTCAGCGTCTGACGCGGCTTCAGCTCGCCGGCCAGTCCCTTGATCGTGACGGTCTCGTCGCCCTTCAGGCCGAGCGACTGCCAGCTCGTGTCACCCTGGAAGACCAGCGGCACCACGCCCATGCCGACGAGGTTCGAGCGGTGGATGCGCTCGAAGCTCTCGGCCACCACGGCGCGCACGCCCAAGAGCTTCGTGCCCTTGGCCGCCCAGTCGCGCGACGAGCCCGTGCCGTACTCCTTGCCGGCGAAGATCACCAGCGGCGTGCCGGACTCGGCGTATTTCTGCGCCGCGTCGTAGATGAACATCTTCTCGCCGGTCGGCTGGAAGTGCGTCCACCCGCCCTCGACCACGTTGCCGGCCGCGTCCTTCACCATCTGGTTCTTGATGCGGATGTTGGCGAAGGTGCCCCGCATCATCACCTCGTGGTTGCCGCGCCGCGTGCCGTACTGGTTGAAGTCCTGCACGCGCACCTGATGCGACTGCAGGTACTCGCCGGCCGGCGAGGCCGCGCGGATGTTGCCCGCGGGGGAGATGTGGTCGGTGGTGATCGAGTCGAGGAAGAGGCCGAGGATCCGGGCGCCCTCGATGTCGGTGACGGGCTTGGGTTCCTTCTCCATCCCGACGAAGTAGGGCGGGTTCTGCACGTAGGTCGAGCCGCCGTTCCACGCGAAGGTCTCGGCCTCGGTGACCTCGACGCCCTTCCAGTTCTGGTCGCCGCCGAACACGTCGGCGTAGCGGCTCTTGAACAGCTCCGAGGTGATGTTCTCCTCGATGAACGCGGCGACCTCGGCCGAGGAGGGCCAGATGTCCTTGAGGTAGACGGGCTGGCCGTCGCTGCCCTTGCCGAGCGGCTCCTTGGTGAGGTCCACCTGGAGCGAGCCGGCGAGCGCGTAGGCCACCACCAGCGGCGGCGAGGCGAGGTAGTTCGCGCGCACGTCCGGGTTCACGCGGCCCTCGAAGTTGCGGTTGCCCGAGAGCACGGCCGCCGCGACCACGTCGTTGTCGTTGATCGCCTTCGAGATCGGGGCAGGCAGGGGCCCCGAATTGCCGATGCAGGTGGTGCAGCCGAAGCCGACGAGGTTGAAGCCGAGCGCGTCGAGCGGCTTCTGCAGGCCGGCCTTCTCAAGGTACTCGGCGACCACCTGGGATCCGGGCGCCAGCGAGGTCTTCACCCAGGGCTTCGAGGTCAGGCCCTTGGCGACCGCGTTGCGGGCGAGAAGCCCCGCGCCGATCATCACGCTCGGGTTCGAGGTGTTGGTGCAGCTCGTGATCGCGGCGATCACCACGTCGCCGTGGCCGATGTCGTAGTTCGTGCCCTCGACGGCGTAGCGCGAGGCGATGTCGGCGGCGCGCTTGAACTCGCTCTCCATCGAGGCGGCAAAGCCCGTCTTGGCGTCGGCGAGCAGCACCCGGTCCTGCGGGCGCTTCGGGCCGGCGAGCGAGGGCTGCACGTCGCCCATGTCGAGTTCGAGCGTGTCGGTGAAGACCGGATCGGGCGTGGCCGCGTCGCGCCACATGCCCTGCGCCTTGGCGTAGGCCTCGACCAGCGCGATACGGTCGTCGGCGCGGCCGGTGACCTTCAGGAAGTCGATGGTCTTCTGGTCGACGGGGAAGAAGCCGCAGGTCGCGCCGTACTCGGGCGCCATGTTGGAGATCGTGGCGCGGTCGGCGACCGGCATGTCGTCGAGGCCGGGGCCGTAGAACTCCACGAACTTGCCGACCACGCCCTTCTTGCGCAGCATCTGCGTCACGGTGAGCACGAGGTCCGTCGCGGTGGTGCCCTCTGGCAGCTTGCCGGAGAGCTTGAAGCCGACGACCTCGGGGATCAGCATCGAGAGCGGCTGGCCGAGCATGGCGGCCTCGGCCTCGATGCCGCCGACGCCCCAGCCCAGCACGGCCAGGCCGTTGACCATCGTGGTGTGCGAATCGGTGCCGACGAGGCTGTCCGGATAGGCGATCTCAGCGCCGTCCTCGCTGCGCGTCCACACGGTCTGCGACAGGTATTCGAGATTGACCTGATGGCAGATGCCGGTGCCCGGGGGCACCACAGAGAAGTTGTCGAAGGCCGACTGACCCCACTTCAGGAAGGTGTAGCGCTCGCCGTTGCGGGCGTATTCGAGCGCGACGTTCTCGTCGAGCGCCTTCGGGGTGCCGAACTCGTCCACGATCACCGAGTGATCGATCACCAGATCGACCGGCACCAGCGGGTTGATCTTCTGCGGGTCGCCGCCGAGCGCCACCATGGCGTCGCGCATGGCGGCCAGATCCACCACGGCGGGCACGCCGGTGAAGTCCTGCATCAGCACGCGCGAGGGGCGGAAGGCGATCTCGGTCTCGGTCTTGCCGCGGTTGCCGAGCCAGGCCACGGCCGCCTCGACATCCGCCTTGCGGACCGAACGGTCGTCCTCGAAGCGCAGCAGGTTCTCCAGCAGCACCTTCATCGAGAAGGGCAGCGAGGCCGCGTCCGCGAGGCCGTTCTTCTGGGCTTCGGGAATCGAGTAGTAGGTGTAGGTCTTGCCCCCGGCCTCCAGGGTCTGGCGGGACTTGAAGCTGTCGAGTGATGCCACGGCTAGAGTCTTCCTCGCTGGCGATTGTCGAACACGCGCAGGCATATCCTGCGCCACGAAGACTGTGTTCGGCCGGACTGCGCTCCCGGGAGCGCGCGCCGCCTCGGGTGTGCCCGAGCAGGAGGTGCGCGAGGGTCGAATTGGACGACCCGGGATCGCGCGGCGCAGCCTGGCGCCCGTATAGAACGTTTCGAATCTGGCCGCTACCGGGCGGGTGGTAACACTCCCGCGCGGCTGTGAAGGGCGGGGACGGGGTCGGGGCGCACGACGCCCGCCGCGCCGTCATGCGCGGCGGGCGGGCTCCCGGCGATCGGGCGTTTCGCGAGCGGCCCTCAGTAGACCGGCCCCGCCGCCTGCGCGCCCTCGCCCTTCGGGCGCCCGTCCAGCGACTTCTCCACCACCCGGGCCAGCCCGACCATGATCTGATCGATGGCGTAGTCCTTCGGGGTGTAGACGGCGCGCACGCCCATGTTCTTCAGGACCAGCTCGTCGTCCGGCGAGATGATGCCGCCCACGACGACCGGCACGTGGTCGAGGCCGGCCTCGCGCATCTTGGCCCGCACCTCGCGCACCAGCGGCACGTGGCTCCCCGAGAGGATCGACAGGCCGACGACGTGCGCCCCCGTCTCCTTCGCCTTGGCGACGATCTCGGAGGGCGTCTGGCGGATGCCGTCGTAGGTGACGTCGAAGCCCACGTCCCGGGCGCGCAGCGCGATCTGCTCGGCGCCGTTCGAGTGGCCGTCGAGGCCGGGCTTGCCGACGACGAGCCTGGGCGTCTCGCCCAGGCGCTCGCCGAGATCGGCGATCAGGAGCTTGGCCTCCTCGGCCGCGCCCGACGAGACGGTCTGGAGCGTCACGCCGGTGGGCGCGCGGTACTCGCCGAAGACCTCGCGGAGCCGGCTCCCCCACTCGCCCGTCGTCACGCCCGCCTTGGCGGCCTCAATCGAGGGCGGCATGATGTTGGCCCCCGAGCGCGCCGCCTGTTCCAGCGCCTCCAGCGCCCGGCCGACCGCCCGGTCGTCGCGCTCGGCCCGCCAGGCGCGCACGCGCGTCTCGGCCTCCATCTCGACGGTCTCGGAGACGGTGAAGATCGCCCCCTCGCCCGCCGTCAGCGGCGAGGGCTCGCCCTGCTGCCACTTGTTGACGCCGACCACGATCTGCTCGCCGCGCTCGATCGCCGCGATGCGCCGGGCGTTCGACTCGACCAGCGCCTGCTTGAGGAGCCCGGTCTCGACCGCCGCCACCGCGCCGCCGATGCCGCCGATCCGCTCCAGCTCGGCCCGGGTCTCGGCCTTCAGCGCCTCGACACGCGCCTCGATCACGTGGCTGCCGTCGAAGATGTCGTCGTATTCCAGCAGATCCGTCTCGAAGGCGAGGATCTGCTGCATCCGCATCGACCATTGCTGGTCCCAGGGCCGGGGGAGGCCCAGCGCCTCGTTCCAGGCCGGCAGCTGCACGGCCCGCGCCCGGGCGCGCTTGGAGAGCGTCACCGCCAGCATCTCGATGAGGATGCGGTGGACGTTGTTCTCGGGTTGCTGTTCCGTCAGTCCGAGGCTGTTGACCTGCACGCCGTAGCGGAAGATGCGCCGCTTCGGGTCGTCGATGCCGTAGCGCTCCTGGGCGATCTCGTCCCAGAGTTCCGAGAACGCCCGCATCTTGCAGATCTCGGTGACGAAGCGCAGGCCGGCGTTCACGAAGAACGAGATCCGGCCGAACACCTCCGGGAAGGTCTCGGGGTCGAAATCGGGATCGTCCCGCACCGTATCGAGCACCGCGATCGCGATGGCGAGGGCGTAGGAGAGTTCCTGGACCGGTGTCGCCCCCGCCTCCTGCAGGTGGTAGGAGCAGACGTTCATCGGGTTCCACTTCGGCACGTTCCTGGTCGTGAACAGGATCACGTCCTTGGTGAGCCGGAGGCTCGGTGCCGGCGGGAACACGTAGGTCCCCCGCGACAGGTACTCCTTGATGATGTCGTTCTGCGTCGTGCCCTGGAGGGCGGCGAGCGGCGCGCCCTGCTCCTCGGCCACCGCGAGATAGAGCGACAGCAGCCACGGCGCCGTGGCGTTGATCGTCATCGAGGTGTTCATCTGGGCGAGCGGGATCTGGTCGAACAGCGCCCGCATGTCGCCCAGATGCGCGATCGAGACGCCGACCTTGCCGACCTCGCCGCGGGAGAGCTCGTGGTCCGGGTCGTAGCCCGTCTGGGTCGGCAGGTCGAAGGCGACCGAGAGGCCGGTCTGGCCCTTGGCGAGGTTGCCCCGGTAGAGCTTGTTCGACTCCGCCGCCGTCGAGTGGCCCGCATAGGTGCGGATGATCCACGGCTTGTCGCGCTTGGTCTCCGGCTTGGTCTCGGCGACGGCTGCCTGCCCGCTCATTCTCGTCCGCTCCCGATCTTGGTCGCGCGGCCATCCCTCGCCTGCGGGCGAGGGGCCGACACGTCTTTGGGGCGCAGCCTAGAGCGGATTCAACCGGGACGGAATCGACTTTCCTTGCCCGGTCCCGCGCGTTTTCTTCAACATTGGTCCTACGCGGGCGCCCGGACGGTGTCCGGAGCCTCCTCCGGGCGTCCTCTCGGATGATCCGTCTCTGGTATAAGGTCTACCAAGATTTCGGGCCGACGCGGCAGGACCGGGCACGCATGGCGGACGCCGAATAGCGCCGATCGTCGGAATAATTCTTCCGCGCTCGGCAAATTCGATTTGATTCCCCTCCGCGCGCACAGCGGCCGCGGCCCGAAAACGTGATTTATCCTGCCCTCTTGGCCTTTAGGCCCACTTGGAGGCCTACCGCATCGCAGCTATAGCGCAGGGGAGCGAGAGCGCGGCCTTCTTCAAGAGGAACCGCGCCGGACCGACGAGGAGTACGACCATGGCAGCCAGCGCGGCGGTGCAGACGGGTACCGAGGTCAAGGACCTCTACGAGATGGGCGAGATCCCGCCGCTCGGGCACGTGCCGGCCAAGATGTACGCCTGGGCGATCCGGCGCGAGCGCCACGGGCCGCCGGAGCAGTCGCACCAGCTCGAGGTCCTGCCGGTCTGGGAGATCGGCGACGACGAGGTGCTGGTCTACGTCATGGCCGCGGGCATCAACTACAACGGCGTCTGGGCGGGGCTCGGCGAGCCGATCTCGCCCTTCGACGTGCACAAGGGCGAGTACCACATCGCGGGCTCGGACGCCTCCGGCATCGTCTGGAAGGTCGGCGCCAAGGTGAAGCGCTGGAAGGTCGGTGACGAGGTCATCATCCACTGCAACCAGGATGACGGCGACGACGAGGAGTGCAACGGCGGCGACCCGATGTTCTCGCCGACCCAGCGCATCTGGGGCTACGAGACCGGCGACGGCTCCTTCGCGCAGTTCTGCCGGGTGCAGTCGCGCCAGCTCATGGTGCGCCCGAAGCACCTCACCTGGGAGGAGGCGGCCTGCTACACGCTGACGCTCGCCACCGCCTACCGCATGCTGTTCGGCCACGCGCCCCACACGGTGCGCCCGGGCCAGAACGTGCTGATCTGGGGCGCGTCGGGCGGCCTCGGCGTGTTCGGCGTGCAGCTCTGCGCGGCCTCCGGCGCCAACGCGATCGCGGTGATCTCGGACGAGTCGAAGCGCGACTACGTGATGAGCCTGGGCGCCAAGGGCGTCATCAACCGCAAGGACTTCGATTGCTGGGGCCAGCTGCCGAAGGTCAACAGCCCCGAGCACCACGCCTGGACCAAGGAAGCCCGCAAGTTCGGCAAGGCGATCTGGGACATCACCGGCAAGCAGGACGTCGACATCGTCTTCGAGCACCCGGGCGAGGCGACCTTCCCGGTCTCGGCACTGGTGGTGAAGCGCGGCGGCATGGTGGTGTTCTGCGCCGGCACCACCGGCTTCAACATCACCTTCGACGCCCGCTACGTCTGGATGCGGCAGAAGCGCATCCAGGGCTCGCACTTCGCCCACCTGAAGCAGGCGTCGGCCGCCAACCAGTTCGTGCTCGACCAGCGCATCGACCCCTGCATGAGCGAGGTCTTTCCCTGGGACAAGATCCCTCATGCCCACACCAAGATGTGGAAGAACCAGCACCCGCCGGGCAACATGGCCTGCCTCGTCAACTCCCCACGCGCCGGGCTCCGCACGGTCGAGGACGTGATCGAGGCCGGGCCGCTCAAGCGCTGAGACCGGCGCGCCGGTTCTGACGACCAAGGGCCCCTGCTTCTCCCGAGGCGGGGGCCTTTCCGCGTCCGGGGCTGATCGAACTGGCTGCGAACAGCATCGGGGCCCCGGCGAGGGCGGCGCCAGCCGGTGCGGCAGGACCGACGTCGAGAACGAAGGTTGCGGGTCCGTGCGACAGGCGCGGTCTCAACCCCCACGCAGCCGTCATACCCGCCGGCCGCTTGCCGCCGCACCGCCCGGGTGCGACAAGGCGGCGCACCCTGCAGCGAGGATCCTGAGCTTGGCCGGCGACGACGACGCTTACGTGTACGATGAGGCGACCGGCGAGTGGCGCCCGCCCGGCGAGGTCGCCGCGTCCCCGCAGCGCCCGGAAGTCCGCGACGCCTCCGGCAACCTGCTGGCCGACGGCGACGCTGTCACGCTGATCAAGGACCTGAAGGTCAAGGGCGCCGGCCAGACCCTGAAGCAGGGCACGGTGATCCGCTCGATCCGCCTGACCGACGACCCAGAGGAGATCGACTGCCGGCACGAGACGATCAAGGGCCTCGTCCTGCGCACCGAGTTCGTGCGCAAGCGCTAGGCGCCGCCCAATACGCGCCCTGCCCTACCAGCCGACCGCGTATTGCTGCCGGCGCGGGTCCGCGCCGGCCATGATGCTCCCGGAGGCCGCGTTGAGCAGCGTGCCCTGGTTGCTGCCGATCGACCAGCTCGGCACCGCCTTCAGGCGGTAGCCCTTGCCGGCCAGCGCCTCGACAGTCGCGGCCGGCAGCCGGCCCTCGTACTGCAGCGTGATCTCCGAACCCGTCTTGTAGAAGTTCGGCTTCGCCGCGAGCGCGAAGCGGGGTGCCTCGACCGCGTCCTGGATCGGCATGCCGAAATCGAGCACGTTGACGAGGGCCTGGAACTGCGTCTGCCCGATCGTCTCGCCGCCCGGCGAGCCCATCGTCATGTAGTAGGCGCCGTTCTTCAGAACCAAGGTCGGGGCATTGTTCAGGAGGCCCGGTCGACCCGGCTTCACGTAGGCGCGATCCTCCCGGTACGGCGACGTGGAGCCGAGCCGGAGGCCGTTGTTGAGCAGCAGGCCGGTCCGGCCGATCACCACGCCCGTCCCGAAGCCGCCCCCGAGCGTCGGCGTCGCCACCAGCACGTTGCCGGCCCGGTCGATGACCGACAGGCTCGTGGTGTGGCCGTCCGGATCGACCGCCTCGCCGCCGGGCGCCGTGCGCGCCGCGCCCTCGCGCAGGGCCGCGACGTCCCCGAAGGCCGGCACGGTGGCGACGTCGCCGCTGGCGATCAGCGCGCGCCGCGCGGCGATGTAGCCGTCCGACAGGAGGGGCGTCGCGGTGTCGCCGAATTCCCGGGGGTCGCCGACGTAGTGGTAGATGTCGGATTTCGCGATCCGGATCGCCTGGGCCAGCGCGTGGATGGCCTCGGGGCTGTTGTGCCCGAGCTGCCCGATGGGCAGGCCCTCGATGAGCTTCAGCTGCATCAGGGTCTCGACGCCGCCCCGGGAGGACGGGGGCGAGGAGTAGATGTCGTAGCCGCGGTAGCTGACGTGCAGCGGCGCGTCCCAGCGGGGCCGGTAGGCGGCGAGATCCTCCAGGCCGAGATAGCCGCCGTGGGCGGCGTGGAAGTCGGCGATCTCCCGGGCGATCGCGCCCCGGTAGAACAGGTCGTCGGCCGCCTGCAGCGCCTCCTCCCGGCTCCGGCCCGCGGCGAGCGCCGCCTGCTCGGCATCGACCAGGCGCTGGTAGGTCTCCGCCAGCGGGAGGTCGCGGAAGATGTCCCCGCCGGCCGGTGCCTTGCCGCCCGGCCGGAAGATCTCCGCGGAGGTCGGATGCTCCTCGACGGCCTTGTAGCGCGCGATGGTCCGGGCGATTCCCGCATCGAGCGGGTGCCCGTTCCGGGCGTAGTCGATGGCGGGCGCCAGCACCTCGCGCAGGCTGAGCGTGCCGGAGCGCTTCAGAGCCGCGATCCAGCCGCCGAACGCGCCGGGCACGACCGAGGCCTTGATGCCAGTGTCGAGGTCCCGGGGCGTCATCGCCTCCGGCCGCAGGGACAGGGGCGCCGCGCCGGTGAAGGAGAGGTTCTCGACCTTGCCCGTCGCCTTGTCGAAATAGGTGAGGAAGCCGTTGCCGCCCGGGCCCGAGGCCCAGGGCTCGACCACGGCGAGCGTCGCCATGGTGGCGACCGCCGCGTCCGCGGCGAGCCCCCCCTGCATCAGCATCCGCAGGCCGGCCATCGAGGCGAGCGGGTGGCCCGCCACGACCAGCCCGTGGACGTAGGGGACCTCCGGCCGGTGCGCCGTCAGCTCCCGGCCCTGCTGGGGCGCGTCCGGTGCCTGGGCACCGCTCTGGGCGGCCGCGCCCGTGCTGAGGCCGAGGGCGAGAAGAAGCGCGGCGGCCGAGATCCGGAACGGCCGGCCCGGCACGCTCTCGCGCCGCGCGCCGGATTCCGGCGAGACCGAACCGCGTCGGCCAGTGGCCCGCTCCGTCATGCCGCCGCCCGTCATGCGCTGTCTCCCGCCGCTCTCGCGCGTCGGTTGTAACGCCGGGCCGGCAGCCGGCAAGGCGCGGGACTCAGCGCCGCCGCGGCTCCTCCTGCGGCAGGTGGCGGCCGTAGGTCTCCTGCTTGGTCTCGTGCTGCTTGATCAGGTCGGCGTAGGCCTGCCGCATCTCCGGCGACACCGCCACCGACTTGCCCTTCAGCGGCTTGCGCTTGGGCGCGCGCTTGAAGGTGTTGTCGCTCTCGCTCATGCCTGCCCCCTCTGCTCGAAGGCGGCAGGATAGACCCATCCCGCGACGCGGGCGAGACGGTCCTCAGCCGCGCGGCACCGGCTCGATGCCGCTGCGGTCGAGCTTGGCCAGGGCCGCCGTCACGCTCTCGCCGCCGATGACGAGGTCGGGGGCGATCTCGGCGAGCGGCACCAGCACGAAGGCGCGCTCCCGGACGAAGCGGTGCGGCAGGATCAGGCGCTCGTCGGCGACCGTCGCGCCCGCGTAGGAGAGCACGTCGATGTCGATCACCCGCGGGCCCCAGCGGCGCTCGCGCACCCGGCCGAGCGCGCGCTCGACATCGAGACAGGCGTCGAGGAGCGCGTGCGGGTCGAGATCGGTCTCGACCCCGAGCGCCCCGTTGAGGAACCAGTCCTGGTCGGTGTCGCCCCAGGGGGGCGTGCGGTAATCGGCCGAGCGCGCGGTGACGCGGATGCCGGGGCGCGCTTCGAGGCCCGCCACAGCGGCGTCGAGCATCGCGGCCTTGTCGCCGATATTGCTGCCGATCCCCAGATAGGCCTGCGTCACGGGCGCGCCTCCCGCTGGCGGGTGATGCTGACGCCGACGCTGTCGAGGATCGCCGGCACCGGCGCGCTCGGCTTGTCGACCGCCACCGTGACCGCCCGGATCCGCGGGAACCCCGCCAGGATCTCGGCGGCGACCGTCTCGGCGAGCGCCTCGATCAGAGCGAAGCGCCGCTCGGTCGCGACCGCGACGACGATCGCCGCGAGGTCGGCGTAGCTGACCGTCTCGGCGACGTCGTCGCTCCGGCCCGCCGCGACGAGGTCGAGTTCAACGTCCAGCGAGATGTAGAAGCGCTGGCCGAGCCGCGCCTCCTCGGGCAGCACCCCGTGGCGGCCGTAGACGGCGATCCGGCTCACCCGGATATGATCGCTCACGCGCGCGTCTCCGGCCGCATCACCGCGTCGACCACGCGCATCGCGTCGACGTGGGCGGCGACGTCGTGGACCCGCACGATGTCGGCCCCGAGGGTCGCTGCCAGCGCGTGGGCCGCGAGCGAGCCGTGCATCCGGTCGGCGGGCCGGGTCTCGCGGTCGTGCAGGCGCCCGAGGAGCGACTTGCGCGAGACGCCGACCAGCAGCGGGAAGCCCAGGGCGCGGATCTCGGGCAGCCGGCGCAGGGATTCGAGGTGCTGCTCCCAGCTCTTGCCGAAGCCGATGCCGGGATCGAGCACGATGTCGGCGTCCGGGATGCCGGCGGCCCGCGCGATGCCGAGCGAGCGTTCGAAGAAGCGCAGCATGTCGGCGACGATGTCGATCTCCGGATCGATCGTCTCGCGGTTGTGCATCACGATCACGGGCGCGCCGTGATCGGCCGCGACCCGGGCGATGTCGGGCTCGCGCTGCAGGCCCCAGACGTCGTTGACGATGGCCGCGCCCGCCTCCAGCGCCACTCGGGCGGTCGAGGCCTTGTAGGTGTCGATCGAGATCGGCACGGCGAGCGTCGGGGCGAGCGCCCGGATCACCGGCAGGACGCGGGCCTGCTCCTCCGCGGCCGGGACCGGCGTGTGGCCGGGCCGGGTCGACTCGCCGCCGATGTCGAGGATCGCGGCGCCCTCCCCCGCGAGCCGCTCGGCCTGGCCGCGGGCCGCCGCCTCCCCCGCGAACAGGCCGCCGTCCGAGAAGGAATCCGGGGTGACGTTGAGGATGCCCATCACCAGCGTGCGCCGCCCGATTCCGGGCAGCAGGCGGGCGAGGGCGGAGGGCGTCTGGCTCACGCGCGGCAGTCCTGAATCGCGTCCTGGCTAACGAGAGCCCGGGTTTGTCAGAGGCCCGAGGCGCGCGCAACAGGATCGGTTCAGCGGTTCTCAGCGGTTCTCAGCGGTTCATGGTGCGGAAGCGGCAGACCCGGCCGGTATCAGCAAAGCCCGCCGGGCAGCGGGCGACGCAGGCGCCGGCCGCGTATTTCAGCGGCGGCCGGCAATAGGTTGTCTTGAAGCGGGTGTCGCCCCGGTCGCGCGGCGCGGCCTCGGCCGTCGTGAGAGGCAGGGCGGTCAGCGCGAGGGCGAGCAGGAGGCGGCGGGGCGCGGGCATCGGGGGCTCCGGACAGGATCGTCCGTCAACGCCTGGGCCCGGATTTCGCTGCGGGATCGGCCGGGGATCCGGTTGGGCACCGGGCCGGCCTGTGCCATGTGTCCGGCCATGTGTCCGGCCATGTGTCCGGCGATGCGTCCGGCGGATGCCGATGCTGGAAACGTGTGAGGTTGCAGCGATGACATTCGATCCCGTCACCCTGTCCGGGCGGCAAGTCGAACTGGTCCCGCTGTCGCACGCGCATGCCGACGCCCTCGCCGAGGCGGTGCGGGACGGGGCGCTCTGGCAGCTCTGGTACACCATCGTCCCCGCGCCGGAGCGGATGGCGGCCGAGATCGACCGCCGTCTCGGCCTCCAGGCGGCGGGCTCCATGCTGCCCTTCACGGTGCTGGACGGTCCCGGCGGCAGGCCGGTCGGCATGACCACCTACATGAACATCGAGCCCGCGGGGCCGCGCCTGGAGATCGGCTCGACCTGGTACGCCGCCAGCGTCCAGCGCACGCCGCTCAACACCGAGGCCAAGCGCCTGTTGCTGGCGCACGCCTTCGACGACCTCGGCTGCCTCGCGGTCGAGTTCCGCACGCATTACATGAACCACGCCAGCCGGCGGGCCATCGAGCGCCTGGGCGCCAAGCTCGACGGTGTGCTGCGCCACCACCAGCGCATGGCCGACGGCACCTTGCGCGACACCTGCGTCTACAGCGTCACGGCACCCGAATGGCCCACGGTGCGCGCCCACCTGACCTGGCAGCTCGACAAGCCGCGCTGAGCGGAAGCGAAGGCCATCGTGGCCTCCCGCAGCGCGCGTCTGGCCACGCGCAACGTCCGGGATTTCGCCGATCGCGGGATCGTCGTCGTCGATCCCTGGGCAGGGCCGGCGCGCTGATCGGATACGCGATCCCGGGACGGCGGCCGTGAGGTCCGGACCGAGCCGTTCGGCCGGACAACGGGCTCAGCCCCGGTAGCAGCGGATCTCCGCCTCGGCCTGGGCACGGCGCAGGTCCGCGACCCGGTCGTCGAAGACCTTGGTGGAGCGGAACTCGTTCGAGCGCTGGCCGATGCCCTGGCGCATCGACAGGATCGTGCTCGCCTGCACGTACTTGTCGTAGGGCAGGATGGCGGCGAGTTGGTCGAGCGAGCACGAGCATTTCTGCAGGTTCTCGCGGGTCTGGCCGTTGGCCGCCATGCAGGCGAAGACGTAGTCGACGCGCGCGTCGGTCGGATAATCGTTCTCCTCGGCGCGCGCCGCGAGGGTCAGCCCCGCCAGCGCCAGAACCGCGAGGGCCGCGCCCTCAACCTGCCTTCTGATCATAGCTCAGCTTCTCTTCCAGCAGCTCGCCGCCCTCGGCGTTCTTGGACTGCGCCTCGATCGAGACGATCTCGCCGGGCACATTGGGTGCCGTGACGAAGGTGTAGGTCATGTCGGCCATGCCGCGCATGCGCTCGGTCATCGCATCGCCCTCGAAGGGCTTGGTCACGACCCGCCAGCCATCGACCTCGCGGCCCCCGACGGTGACCTTGGTCGCCGTCACCGTGGCCTTGTCGCGCAGGCCCTTGCGGATGGCGTTCTTCAGGTAGCGCGGGTTGGCCTCGAGCACGCGGGCGAGGCCGCGCAGGTGGTTCTCGAGGAACAGCGAGATCACGGGGTTGCCCGGCATGTCCTCGAAGGGGCCGGCGGGCACCCGGTTCAGGCCGGAGAACATCTCGACGCGGATATTGCGGGCCGCCGCGTCCTTCGGGTCGTTGGCCGCCTCGATCCGGAAGGTGATGGTGTCGTTGAGCGGAGGCCCGAACGGCCCCTTGGAGATCCCTGAGCGGCGCAGGTAGTCGTAGGTGATAGTCGAGCCCGGGGCCGCGTTCTTCATCTGCGGCTGCTCGAACAGCAGGTCGGCGGCACTCGGCGGCGCGGCGGCGTTCGCTCGCGTGGGCGCCGGGGTGCCCTCGGCAAAGGCCGGCGCGGACAGGGACGGTGCCGCGACGAGCGCGAGAGCCAGGGCGGACATCGCGAAACGCTTCACAGCGAGGCTTCCTCCTTGAGCGGCGATCGGACGTTGCTGCCGATCGTCCGGTAGACGTAGTCGGGCGGGTTCTCCGCCGCTTCCTCGACCGCCAGCGCACGCACCTTGGCGTGGAGCGGCGAGAGCGAGCAGGCCGGGTCGGTGGCCGCCGCGTCGCCCGCGAGCGCGAGCGCCTGGCAGCGGCAGCCACCCCAATCTTTCTCGCGCCTGTCGCAGGAGCGGCAGGGCTCCTGCATCCAGTCGGTGCCGCGATAGGCCGTGAAGGCCGGCGAGTCGGTCCAGATCTCGGCCAGCGAATGGTCGGTGACGTACCAGAACTCAAGGTTCGGAATCGTCTCGGCGGCGTGGCAGGGCAGCACCTTGCCCTGGGGCGTCACGTTCATCAGCTTGCGGCCCCAGCCGCCCGCGCAGGCCTTCGGGTACTTGGCGTAGTAGTCCGGCACCACGAGGTCGATGACGAGCCGGCCCTTCAGCCGCTCGCGCGCCGCCTCGACGATGCGGATCGACTGGTCCACCTGGGCCTTGTTCGGCATCAGCGCGGCACGGTTGACGTAGGCCCAGCCGTAATACTGGGTGTGGGCCACCTCCAGGCGCTTGGCACCCATCTTCACCGCGAGGTCGATGAAGCCCTCGACCTCGTGGATGTTGCCGCGGTGGATCACTGAATTCAGCGTCAGCGGCAGGCCGAGTTCGACCACCTTCTCGGCGAAGGCCATCTTCTGCGGCTGGGCGTTCTTCAGGCCGCCGATCTTCTCGGCATTGGCCGCGTCGACGCCCTGCACCGAGAGCTGCACGTGGTCGAGGCCGACGTCGTAGAGCGCCTGGAGCTTGTCGAGCGCGCCGCCGACGCCCGAGGTGATCAGGTTCGAGTAGAGACCGAGCTTGGCGCAGGTCTGGGTGATCTCGACGATGTCCTGGCGCGCGGTCGGCTCCCCGCCCGAGAGGTGGACGTGGAGCACGCCGAGTTCCGAAGCCTCGGTCAGCACGCGCTGCCAGGTCGCGGTGTCGAGCTCGCGCGAGCGCCGGTCGAGTTCCAGCGGGTTTGAGCAGTAGGGGCAGCGCAGGGGGCAGCGGTGCGTCAGTTCCGCCAGCAGCCCGACGGGGGCCGGGGCGGCCGCCCGCTGCGGCGTGACGACGTTCATCGCTCCAGAACCCTCTTCTCGGCCAGGTCGTTCAGCATGACGAGGATGTCGGCCTCGATGACCCGCGCGTCGGCCGCGTAGGTCTGGGCCAGCTGCTCGGCGATCTGCGTGACGCTGCGCTGGCCGTCGACCAGCTGGAGCACCGCCACCGCGTTGTCGTCGAGGTCGAAGGTGCGCTCGGGGGCGAGCAGCACGTGCTTGTCGCGGGCCTGGTCGAAGCGCATCCGCACGCCGCGGGGCAGGCGCGGAACGTCCGCCGCGACGAGCTTGACGCCACCGGGCGCGCTCGCGGGCGCCGCGTCCTGCACCAGTCCCTCGCCCGGCTGCCACGCGTCCGGCGGGATCATGCCGGGAGCGACGTAGGCGAAGTACAGGGCATCGAGCTGGGTCCAGAGCACGTTGCACTTGAAGGTCAGCGCGCCCATCGCGGCCCGCTGCAGCTCCGGGGTGGTGGCGTGGCGCTTGACGTAGTCGAGGGCGAAGTCGGCGTCGCGCGGGGCCTGGGTCAGGCGCTTGTCGAAATAGGCCAGCGTCTCCTTCGTGATGAAGTCGTAGTTCTTCAGCATCCCGGCGACGCGCTCCGAGATGATGGTCGGCGAGAACATCTCGGTGAGCGAAGAGGCGATGGCCTCCAAGAGGCTCCGCTCCGAGACGAAGTGCACGTAGGCATCGACCGAGAAGCGGGTTGCCGAGAGGATGCCCTTCGTGGAGAGCACGTAGTCCCGCGCGAATCCCACCCCTTCCGCGAGCTTCAGCCAGCGCTCGATGCCGCCGTCGCCCTCGTGGTCGCCGTCGTGGTCGACGATGCGCTGGCGCCAGACCCGGCGGAGCGCGGCGTCCGGCAGGCGGGCCAGCAGCGCGGCGTCCTTCACCGGGATCATCGCCTGGTAGTAGTAGCGGTTCAGCGCCCAGGCCCGAACTTGGTCCTTGCTCAGCTTGCCGTCGTGCAGCAGCCGGTGGAACGGGTGCAGGTTGTGGTAGCGCCGCGCGCCGATGTCGCGGAGCGCCGCCTCCAGCTCCTCGGGGCTGAGGAGCCGCTGGGTCTCGTCGGCTCCGGGGGTGGGGAAGGCAGCGTTCATGGCGTTTCCGGACGTCCGTTTGCGCGTTGCATTATTGTTCTATCGCCGGTGCCCGAACACGGCCGGCGTGTGGGATGAGAGATAGGACCGACCCCGTCCGAATACCACCCGGTCACGGGGATCCCGAAGGGGCGAGCCCCTTTCGGCGCCTAAGGGCTCTGCAGGCGGGGTTCGGGACGCGCAGTCCCGAGATTCGGCTTCCTCGCCCTGGCTTTGCCAGGGCGAGGAAGCCGACAGCAGAGCTCTGCCCTGCACCCGCGAAAGGCCCGAGGCCTTTCGAAACCCTGACCGTTTGGGCCGCATGCCTCAGAGGCTGAGTTCCAGCCCGTCATGCGCGACGGTCCAGCCCGCCGCCTCGACCTCGGCCCGCTCGGGCGAATCCTCGACCAGCACCGGGTTGGTGTTGTTGATGTGCACGAAGATGCGGCGGCCGAGCGCCGCGTCGGCGAGCGCCGCGATCGAGCCGCCCTCGCCCCGCATCGGTACATGGCCCATGCGCCAGCCGGTCTTGGTGCCCACGCCCGCGCGGATCATGTCGTCGTCGTAGTAGACGGTGCCGTCGAACAGTAGTGCGTCGGCGCCCGCGACCCGCCCCTTCAGCCTGTCTGTCACCCGGGCGCAGCCCGGGATGTAGGCGAGCCTGCGGCCGTTCGCCTCGATCATCGCGCCGACCGTGGTCTCGGTCTCGGCGCCGATCTCCATCGTCTCGTCCTCCAGCCAGAGCGGCACCTTGCCGGGGACCGGGAACAGGGTGACGGAGAGGCCCGGCAACGGCGCGAACGTCCGCTCCATCGCGATCGGCTCGCGCGCGACCACGCCCGCCGCCATCACGTCGAAGACGCGGTTGGCGTTGACCGAATCGAGGATGCCGGCGGTGCCGTAGAGGGTGAAGGGCTGGCCCTCGCGGAGCGTCAGCAGGCCGGCCACGTGATCGACGTCGCCGTTGGTGAGGAGCACGGCCTTGATCGGTGCGTGGCGCAGGCCTTCCTGCGGATGCATCGCCGGATTGTCGAAGAGTTGCTGCCGGATGTCCGGCGAGGCGTTCACCAGGAGCCAGTCCGTCCCGTTCGCGGAGACGGCGATGCTCGACTGGGTGCGCGGGCGGACGCGGTTCGGCTCGGTCCGCGCAAGGGTGCAGTTGGGGCAGCGGCAGTTCCACTGCGGAAGGCCGCCGCCGGCGGCCGAACCGAGGATCACGACGCGCATGGGCTCACCCTCGCAGCCTGCAATCCCCGGCCCGGCACGCGCACCTTAGTTGAAGGTGTCGATCTCGGCGGACTCGTACGAGGTGACTTCCATGCCGACGCAGATCTCGGAAACGACGGGAGCAGCCCACTTCATGGTGTTTCTCCTGAGACTTCGCTTCACCAGGCCAGGGCAACCTTAAGGGAACCCTAAGACGTTGATGGCGCACCTGTTTTCGGGCGCCGGGCAGGTATCGGCCAATCCGGCCTCCGCTTCAAGCACTAAATTGCCGGATCGTCCCAAATTTTTCGTGATTGCGTCGCGCGCAATATAAAAGCGCGCTTGATATTCAGATGGCCTGTCCGGCGAGCCCTCAGTGCCGGAATTCCTGCCCCTTCAGCTCCAGCATGAAGCCGCGTCCGCGCACCGTGGTGAGCACCGGGCCGCCGTAGCGGACGAAGTCGGCCATCTTCGAGCGCAGGTAGCCGATATAGACGTCCACCACGTTGAGCGAGAGGCCGCCCTGGCTCGCCCAGAGCTTCTCGAAGATGTCGGCGCGCGACACGGGCCGGTTGGCGCCCTCCATCAGCATGGCGAGCAGCTCCGCCTCGCGCGGGGTCAGACGGACCGCGGCCTCGCCGCAGGAGGCCTGCCGAGTCTCCAGGTCCAGCACCAGCTTGCCGGCGCTCACGGTCCGGCGCGGCGCTTCTGCGTTCTGGCGGCGCATCAGGTGGGTGCGCAGGCGCGCCACCAGCTCGTCGAACACGAAGGGCTTCACGATGTAGTCGTCGGCGCCGAGCGCCAGCCCCTCGACCCGGTCGCGCACCTCGTCGCGGGCGGAGAGGAACAGGATCGGGCCGGGATAGCCCCCCGCCCGCAGCGAGCGGCAGACGTCGTGGCCCGAGCCGTCCGGCAGGGTGATGTCGAGCACGACCGCGCCGGGCGTCTCGGCCCGGGCGGCGGTGAGCGCGTCGTCCACGCAGGCGGCGGTGCCGACCTCGAATCCCTCCGCCTCCAGCCCGCGGGCGAGCATGCCCCGGATATCGACGTCGTCCTCGACGATCAGGACCCGGGTCATGCGGCGTCATCCTTCTGTGCGTGAGATTCGGGGTGAGCCCGCGCGGCGTCGAGGGCCGGCAGTTCGAGCCGCACCCGGGCGCCGCGCCCGTCCGGGCCGGTGCCGAGGCGGATCGTGCCGTCGTGCTGCTCCACCACCCAGCGGGCGAGCGCCAGCCCGATGCCGAAGCCGCCCTCCCCCGGCCGCGCGCCGCGGCGGAAGCGCTCGAAGAGCGCCTCCTGCGCCGTGCCGAAGCCCGGCCCGTCATCCGTGACGGTGACGATGGCGGCGGGCGCCTCCTCGGTCCCGCCCGCCTCCAGCGCGACGGTGACGCGGCCGAGCCCCGTCCCGTGCCGGAGGGCGTTGTCGATCAGGCTCTCCACCACCTGCCGCAGCCACTCCCGGTCGGCGGAGATCTCGACGTCCTCGCGGCCCGGCTCGAACACGAGGGCGACGCGGCGGCGCGCGGCCTCGGAGGCGGCGTTGTCGACGGCCTCGGCGAGCACGGAAGCCGCTCCCAGCGGCCGCCGGTCGAGCTCGATCTCGCCCGATTCCGAGCGGGCGACGCGCAGGAGGTCCTCTACTCGCAGCTTCAGGCGCTGCGCCCGCTTGCGGATGGTGGCGAAGGCCGGGCCATGATCGACGGCGCGGTCCCCGGGCTGGTCGGCGGCCTTGGCCGCGGCGCGGGCCGCGAGGTCGCACTCGCCGAGGATCACCGTGAGCGGCGTCCGCAGCTCGTGGCTGACATCGGCGAAGAAGCGGCGGCGCGAGCGGTCGACCGCCTCGAGCCGGGCGTTGGCCGCCCGCAGGTCGGCGGTGCGGGCCTGGATCGTCTCCTCCAGCGCCGCCCGGTCCGCCGCCACCCGATCCTCGCGGCGGCGGAGCCGCGCGGCCATCCGGTTGAAGCTCGCCACCAGCAGGCCGAGCTCGTCCCGGACCGCGACCGAGAGCCGGATGTCGAGCTCGCCCCGTCCGACGGCGATCGCGGCGCGGCGCACCGCCTCGATCCGGGCGAGCGTCGGCCGGATCAGGCTGCGGTAGAGCACCAGCAGGATCGCGAGCGCCGCCCCCACCGCGAGGGCGGCGGCCAGCCGCAGCCGGTCGGCGAGCGCGCGGGCCTCCTCGGAGCCCAGCACCATGCTGCGTCGCTCCGCCTCGATCAGGAAGGAGAGCGGCTGGCCGGTCATCGCCCCGAAGCCGTTGAGCGCGCCCTTGATGGCGTTCTGCCGCTGCTCCGGCTCGGCGGCGTGGCGGGTGATCTGCTGGACCTGCCGGTCGAGGATCGAGCGCGCGGCGCGCAACTGCGCCATCGGCCGGGTGCGGGCGGCGTAGGCCATCCGGTCCTGGGGATCGTCGCTGACCTGGATGCTCCGCGCCAGCGCCTCGTCGACCGCGGCGAGCGCCTTGTCGGCGTTGGTGCGGGCGATCGCCATGGATTCCGGCTGCGTGTCGGGGCTCCCCACCGTCTCGATCGCCGCGAGGCCGAACTGGGTCAGCCGGCCGGAGAGTTCGGCCAGAAGCTCTAGGCGCGCCTGCGCCGCGAGCGTGCGCTCGATCGTGCGCTCGGCGGCCGCGATCGAGGCGAGCACGCCGAGCGCCGCCAGCACGACCAGCAGGGCTGTCGCGCCGAGCAGCAGCGCGAAACGGACCTTGAGCGAGCGCATCGTCCCCTTCCGGGCCGCCTCGGGGGCGGCCTCCGCGGAAGCATGGCATCCGAGACGGCGCCGGCCAAGGGGCGAGCGGGCGGGCCGAGGAGCGCCTTGACGGCCGCGACCCGCCGGGCAATCGCGGCGGACAGGGGGGTAGGAACGGGGACGGGCGCAGGATGAACGGGACACGCGGGCGGGAGACGGCGCCGGCCGGAACCGCGGGATTGCAGGGCTACGCCGTCGTGCTCGGCTTCGTGGCGGGCTTCGTGGACGCGGCCGGCTTCGTGGCGCTCGCCGGGCTGTTCGCGGCCCACGTCACCGGCAACTTCGTGCTGATCGGCGCGGCGCTCGTCGGGGATGCGGTGGGGCTCGTGGCCAAGCTCCTGGCGCTGCCCGTCTTCGTGCTCGCGGTCGCGGGCGCGCGCCTCCTCGCCCTCGGGCTGGAGAGGGCCGGGCGGCGGCCCCTGCCCTGGCTGCTCGCCGCGGAGGCGCTGCTGCTCGCGGGGTTCGGCGGCACCGGGGCGGCGCTCGCCCCCTTTGCCGGCGCGGACAGCTTAGGTGCCCTCCTCGTCGGCATGCAGGCGGTCGCCGCGATGGGGGTGCAGAACGCCCTCGGGCGGCTCTGCCTGCCGAACCTCGCCGCCACCACGGTGATGACCGTGAACGTCACCCAGGCGGTGATCGACGCGGTCGACCTCGCCCTCGGGCGCGCGGCCGATGCGGGGGCCCGGGCCCGGCTGCGGCGGATCGCGCCGGCCGTGCTCGCCTTCGCCTGCGGCGCGCTCGCGGGCGCCTTTGGGGTCGCCTACGGGGCCTTCTGGTGCGCGCTCCTGCCGGTGCTGCTGCTCGCCGGCCTCGCGGCCGCGGCGGCGCGGGACCTCACACGAGCCGCAGCTCCCCCGGCTTGAGCTTGAGCCGGCGCACCATGTCCCGCGACAGGCTGCCCACCACCTGGAGCCGGACGTTCTCCGCCGCGTGGTCGCCCAGCGCGGCGAGCGCCTCGACCTCGGTGGCGGCCAGAACGGCGTAGATCCGGGCCGTCTCGCGCCGCTGCGCCACCGCGACGAGGTAGGCGTGGCGCTTGCCCTTCTTACCCTTGGCCGACACGAGGCATCCTCGATCCGAGATGGGGGCCGCTGGGATGTGGCCGGCCGCAGCGTGGCCCATCGGGCCGCGGGCCGGAAGCCCATCGGGCCCGGTGCGGTCGCGCCCCGGCCCGCGCGCGGCACGGGTGAGCGCGCAGGCCGCGCACCCCCGAAGAGGCGTTCCGTGTCATCGATCGCCCCCCGCCGCACGGGGCCAACCGGGGCCCACCTGCGCGGTTCCGGCTATGGTTAGCCGGCAGAATAAAGGCAAGGCGATATTTTGCCCCCTCGCCCGCCCGGGATCGCCCTGGGATCGCGAGGCCGTGCGCTGCGGTCGGGCGCCGCCGGTCCGGCTGCGCGCGTCCGGGGACTGGCGCTGGAGGCGCTTTCGTGTATGGTGCGCGCGGCCTTAAGCCCGGCGACGGGCGGGGCCTGAAGCCGCTTGGGCTCGACGACCGTGCTGGACGACATCCCGGCACCGGCCTTGCCCCAGGCTCACGAAGGCGCGCTGCGTGAGGCAGCCGCCTCCCGCACATCCCAGAAAGGCAGATGCGATGTCGATCACGGCAGAGCGCAAGACCGCGCTCATCAAGGAATACCGCGTCGATCCCAAGGACACCGGCTCGCCGGAGGTCCAGGTGGCGATCCTCACCGAGCGGATCTCGAACCTGACCCAGCACTTCAAGACCCACGGCAAGGACAACCATTCCCGCCGCGGCCTCCTGAAGCTGGTCTCCTCGCGCCGCTCGCTGCTCGACTACGTCAAGCGCAAGGACGAGGCCCGCTACCGCTCGCTGATCGAGCGCCTCGGCATCCGCCGCTAACGACCGGATCGGGGCGCACCTGCTCGCTGGCAGCCTGCGCCCCGGCCTTGACGGCCCTGAGGCCGTCGCAAGCGCGACCGCGCGCCGCCGCCGATGCGGTGGATGCCCGCGATGCCGCAGGCCTCGCGGGCAACAGAAGAGACACCACCCGGGGCGACTTCGAGGCGCCATGTGCCGGGGACAGGATCGCAGGCCTCTTCGATGGAGGGACCTGCCGTCTTGCCCCTGGCGGCGCCGGGTTCGCCCACCCGCGGCCGGGAAGGCCCGTCCGCGGGATATGCCAAGGATGAGAGAGACACGCATGTTCGACGTTCAACGCGAAGAGCTGATCTGGGGCGACCGCAAGCTCGTCCTCGAGACCGGCAAGGTCGCCCGCCAGGCGGACGGCGCCGTGATCGCCACCTACGGCGAGACCTCGGTGCTCGCCACCGTCGTCTCGGCCAAGGAGCCGAAGGCCGGCATCGACTTCCTGCCGCTCACCGTGAACTACCAGGAGCGCGCCTACGCCGCCGGCCGCATCCCGGGCGGCTACTTCAAGCGCGAGGGCCGTCCTAGCGAGAAGGAGACGCTGGTCTCCCGTCTGATCGACCGGCCGATCCGCCCCCTCTTCGTCGAGGGCTGGCGCAACGACACCCAGGTCGTCGTCACCGTGCTGACCCACGACCTCGAGAACGATCCCGACATCGTCTCGATGGTGGCGGCCTCCGCGGCGCTGACGCTGTCGGGTGTGCCCTTCATGGGCCCGATCGGAGCGGCCCGCGTCGGCTACGTCAACGGCGGCTACAAGCTGAACCCGCTGGTCACCGAGACCAAGGACGACTCGACCCTCGACCTCGTCGTGGCCGGCACCCAGGACGCCGTCCTGATGGTCGAGTCCGAGGCGAAGGAGCTCTCCGAGGACGTGATGCTCGGGGCCGTGATGTTCGGCCACAAGCACTTCCAGCCGGTCATCGAGGCGATCATCCGGCTGGCCGAGAAGGCCGCCAAGGAGCCGCGCAACTTCTCGCCCCCGGAGAACGCCGACGTCGAGACGGCGGTGCTGGAGATCTGCGAGTCGGAGCTGCGCGACGCCTACAAGATCACCGTCAAGCAGGACCGCTACGCGGCCGTCGACGCCGTGAAGGCGAAGGTGGTCGCCGCCCTCTGCCCGGCGGACGGCGAGCAGAAGTTCTCGCCTGAGAAGGTCAAGGCTGCCTTCAAGGAGGCCCAGTCGAAGGTGGTCCGCTGGAACATCCTCGACACCGGCTCGCGCATCGACGGCCGCGACGTGAAGACGGTCCGCTCGATCCTCTCCGAGGTCGGCGTGCTGCCCCGCGCCCACGGCTCGGCCCTGTTCACCCGCGGCGAGACGCAGGCCCTCGTGGTCGCCACCCTCGGCACCGGCGAGGACGAGCAGTTCATCGACGCGCTGGAAGGTACCTACAAGGAGACCTTCCTGCTGCACTACAACTTCCCGCCCTATTCGGTCGGCGAGACCGGCCGCATGGGCTCGCCCGGCCGCCGCGAGATCGGCCACGGCAAGCTCGCCTGGCGGGCGATCCACCCGGTCCTGCCCCCGGCCCACGAGTTCCCGTACACGATCCGCGTCGTGTCCGAGATCACCGAGTCGAACGGCTCGTCCTCGATGGCCTCGGTCTGCGGCGGCTCGCTGTCGCTGATGGATGCGGGCGTGCCGCTGCGCCGTCCCGTCGCCGGCATCGCCATGGGCCTCATCCTCGAGGGCGAGCGCTTCGCGGTGCTCTCCGACATCCTCGGCGACGAGGATCACCTCGGCGACATGGACTTCAAGGTGGCCGGCACGGACGAGGGCATCACCTCGCTCCAGATGGACATCAAGATCGCCGGCATCACCGAGGAGATCATGAAGATCGCCCTCGCCCAGGCGAAGGACGGCCGCGCCCACATCCTGGCCGAGATGGCCAAGGCGCTGACCGCGGCCCGCCCCGAACTCGGCGAGTACGCGCCGCGCATCGAGACGATGCAGATCCCGACCGACAAGATCCGCGAGGTCATCGGCACGGGCGGCAAGGTGATCCGCGAGATCGTCGAGAAGACCGGCGCCAAGATCAACATCGAGGACACCGGCATCGTGAAGATCGCCTCCGCCGACGGCAAGGCGATCAAGGCGGCCTACAACTGGATCCGCTCGATCGTGGCCGAGGCCGAGGTCGGCGTGATCTACGACGGCACCGTGGTGAAGACGATGGAGTTCGGCGCCTTCGTGAACTTCTTCGGCGCCAAGGACGGTCTCGTCCACATCTCGGAACTCGCCGCCCAGCGGGTCGCCAAGGTGACGGACGTCGTCAAGGAAGGCGACAAGGTGAAGGTGAAGTTCCTCGGTCAGGACGACCGCGGCAAGATCCGCCTCTCCATGAAGGTCGTCGACCAGCAGACCGGCGAGGACATCACCGAGAAGCTGAAGGCCCAGCGCGATGCCGAGCGGGCCGAGCGCGGCGACGAGCCGCGCGAGGGTCGTGAGCCCCGCGAGGGCCGCGAGGGCGGCCGCTCCCACCGCGGCGAGCGCCGCCGCGACGCGGGCGAGTAAGCCACTCCCACGTCCGACCGATCACGAAGCGCGGCCCCTCGGGGCCGCGCTTTTCGTTTGGGCCGCACCCTGCGATAGGCGCTATGCTGTCCGCATGTCGAGATCCGTCCGCCGCCTCGGCCCCGCCGACATCGCCGCGTTGCGCGCCCTGAACGCGCTCTTCGCCGACGCCTTCGGCGACCGCGAGACCTATGCGGGCGCTCCACCCGCGGACGCGTGGCTCGCCGGCCTTCTCGCCAAGGAGCACATCGTCGTTCTGGCGGCGGAGCGCGCGGGGGAGGTCGTCGGCGGACTCGTGGCCTACACCTTCGACAAGGTCGAGCGGATGCGCCGCGAGATCTACATCTACGACCTCGCCGTGGCGGAGGCGCACAGGCGCCGGGGCGTCGCGACCGACCTCATCGCGCATCTGCGCGGGATCGCGGCGGCGTGCGGGGCCTGGGTGGTGTTCGTCCAGGCCGATCACGGCGACGATCCGGCCATCGCGCTCTACGGCAAGCTCGGCACCCGGGAAGAGGTGCTGCACTTCGACATCCCGGTCGCGCCCCCGGATCCCTGACGGACGCTTCCCGGCCTTCCCCGGATCTGCTTGAACGCTCCCGCCGGAGGCGAATCGCCGGCAGGGAGGCCCGACATGACCGACGACCTCGTCCTCTACACCACGCCGATGTCGCGCGGGCGGATCGCCCGCTGGATGCTGGAGGAGGTCGGTGCGCCCTACCGCGCCGAGATCGTCAGCTTCGGCCCCGGCATGAAGGACGCCGCCTTCCGGGCGATCAACCCGATGGGCAAGGTGCCGGCACTCCGCCACGGTGACGCGGTCGTGACCGAGACGGCGGCGATCTGCGCCTACCTCGCCGATGCTTTTCCCGAGGCCGGGCTGGCCCCGCCCACGGGCAGCCGGGCGCGGGCGGCCTACTATCGCTGGCTGTTCTTCGCGGCGGGCCCCGTCGAGGCGGCGGTGACCAACAGGGTCCTGGGCGTCACCGTGCCGGGCGATCCGCGCATGCGCGGCATGGTCGGCTACGGCTCGCTGCCGGAGGTGCTGGACGCGCTGGAACAGGCGGTCGGCACGACCGAATATCTCGCGGGCGAAACCTTCTCGGCGGCCGACCTCTATGTCGGCTCGCATCTCGCCTGGGGCATGGGCTTCGGCACGATCGAGCGGCGGCCCGCCTTCGAGGCCTACACGGCCCGCCTCACCGAACGCCCCGCCGCCGTGCGGGCGCGGGTGATCGACGACGCGCTCCTCGCCGATCAGGGGCGGGCCTCCGCCTGAAGCGCGGCGCCGTGGTGCGCCGCGGCACGGCGGCCGGGAACGCGGCCCCGCGCCCCGCGTTCGCCCGGCAATACCACTTCACGGAGATAGGAAGCCCCATGGCGTCCCAGACGATCAACGAGCTGGCCCACGACATCTTCAGCGGCCAGCCGAACCTCACCACCACGGAGCGGGCCGTCTCGGTCGCCCTCGGTCTCGGCATCGCGGCCGCCGCCGCCCAGCCGCGCCCGAACAAGCTTCTCAGCCTCGCTGCCCTGATGGTCGGCGTCGGTCTCGCGCTCCGCGGCGCCACCGGCCACTGCGCCATGAAGGCCGCCTCGCAGCGCCTCTGACGCTGCCGTCCCCGCGGATCCCGGCGCCGGGATCCGCGAGGCGCCGGAACGACGTTTCTCCGGAACGAGAAAAGGGCGCCCCGTGGGGCGCCCTTCGCGTATCCGCTCGGCGATGCCGGGCGTGGATGTCAGAGCGTGGTGGTGCGGCTGCGGCTGGCGAAGAAGCCGTAGATGGCGAGCACGACAACCGCGCCCACGATGGCGCCGATGAAGCCCGCGCCCTGGTTCGGGCCATACCAGCCCACCGCCTGACCGATGAAGGTCGCCACGAAGGCGCCGACGATGCCGAGGATCGTGGTGAGGATGAAGCCCGACGGCTCGTTGTCGCCCGGCATGATGAACTTGGCGATGACGCCGGCCAGGAAGCCGATGATGATGGTCCAGAGAATACCCATGCCAAACCCCTGCGCGTGAACTGCGAATGCCCACTGAACGCGCCAGCGGGGCGGCAGGTTGCCGCGGAAAGCTTGGGCGGAGAGAAATTTCGCGCGGAACCTTCGTGGGGCCGCCCGCTCGGCCTTTACGGGGCCGCCGCGGCACCGCAGAACCGGCGCCCTGGGCGTGGCATGCGCCGCGCCGTGATCGAGGATGGACATGACGATCGAGCGGATCGAGCCGGGCAAGCGCATGGCGCAGGCGGTGGCTTACGGAGACACGGTCTATCTCGCCGGGCAGGTCGCGGCCGACACGGTGGGCACCGGCGTCACCGCGCAGACCCAGCAGATTCTCGGGCAGATCGACCGCCTGCTGCAAGCGGCCGGCAGCGACAAGGAGCGCATCCTCTCGGCCACCGTCTACCTCGCCGACATCGCGACCTTCGCCGAGATGAACGCCGCCTGGGACGCCTGGGTCTCGAAGGAGAACCCGCCGGCCCGCGCCACCGTCGAGGCGAAGCTCGCGGGACCCGAATATCTCGTCGAGATCGTCGTCGTCGCGGCGCGCTCCCGGTGAGCGGCGGCCTCCTCCGCCGCGCCCTGCTGGGCGCGGCACTCGCCGCGTTCGGCCTCATGGTGGGCCCCATGGTGGGTCTCTTGGGCGGGGCCCGGGCGGAGGAGCGCGTCGTCAACATCTACAACTGGTCGGACTACATCGACCCGAAGGTGCTGGAGGCCTTCACCCGGGAGACCGGGATCAAGGTTGTGTACGACACCTACGACAACAACGAGATCCTGGAGACGAAGCTGCTCGCCGGCCGCTCCGGCTACGACGTGGTGGTGCCCTCCGGGCCCTTCCTGCAGCGGCTGATCCGGGCCGGCGCCTTCCGCCCCCTCGACAAGGCGCGGCTGAAGAACCTCGGCAACGTCTGGCCCGAGATCGCGGGCCGGCTCGCGGCCTACGACCCCGGCAACGCGTACGCCGTCGACTACATGTGGGGCACGACCGGAATCGGCTACAATCTGGGCGCCGTGCGTGAGCGCCTCGGCGCCAACGCCGTCCTCAACTCGTGGAGCACCGTGCTCAACCCGACCTCGGCCAACAAGCTGAAGGAGTGCGGGATCATGATGCTCGACAGCCCCGAGGATCTGATCCCGGCGATGCTGCCCTTCTACGGGCTGAAGAGCGACACCAAGCGCTGGGACGACATGACCCAGGTCACGGACGCGCTCTACAAGGTCCGCGGCACGGTGCGGAAATTCCACTCCTCCGAGTACATCCAGGCGCTCGCCAACGGCGATCTCTGCGTCGCGGTCGGCTACTCGGGCGACGTGATGCAGGCCAAGAAGCGCGCGGACGAGGCCAAGAACGGCGTCGAGATCGGCTACGTCGTCCCGAAGGAGGGCTCGATCATGTGGTTCGACGCCTTCGCGATCCCGAAGGACGCGCCGCACGTAGCCGAGGCCCACGCCTTCATCGACTACATGCTGCGCGCCGACGTGGCGGCCGCCAACAGCAACTTCGTCTCCTACGCCAGCGGCGTGCTGCCGGCCAAGGCCCTGGTGAAGCCGGAGATCCTCAACAACCCTGGCATCTACCCGGACGAGGCGACGATGCAGCGCCTCTCCGTCAACACTGCCTGGGACGACCGCACCCAGCGCTTCATCACCCGGCTCTGGACGCGGGTGCGGACCGGGCGGTGAGGGGCGCGGTCTCCGAAATCCCTCCCCTCCCCGACCCGATCGTGTAAGACGGCCGCCATGACTGCGCATTCGAACCGCGACGCCAGAGTCTTTCGGGACGGTAAGGGCCGGGCCCGCGTCGCCGTCACCGGCATCGGCCTCGTCACCTCCCTCGGCCAGGGACAGGCTGACAACTGGGCGGCGCTCACCGCCGGGCGCTCGGGGATCCACGCGATCCGGCGCTTCCCCACCGACACCCTGCGCACCCGCATCGCCGGCACCGTCGACTTCCTCGACACCGAGCCGCTCGTCGCCCCGCTGCTGTCCGAGCGCTTCGCCGCCGAGGCCGCCGAGGAGGCGGTGGCGCAGGCCGGCATCGGCCGGCGGGGCGACTTCCCCGGTGCCCTGTTCATCGCCGTGCCGCCGGTCGAGATGGAGTGGCCGCAGCGGCAGGCGCTCGCCGAGGCCTCCGGCCAGAACGGCGAGGTCAGCTACGCGGGGCTCCAGACGGCCGCCGCCAGCCGCCGCTTCGATCCCTGGCACGACCTCTTCATCTTCGGCACCGTGGCCGAGCGCATCGCCGAGCGCTTCGGCACCAAGGGCTCGCCGATCTCGCTCTCGACCGCCTGCTCGTCGGGCGCCACCGCGATCCAGCTCGGCGTCGAGGCGATCCGGCGCGGCGAGACCCAGGCCGCGCTCTGCATCGGCACCGACGGTTCGGTGAACCCGGAATCGCTGATCCGCTTCTCGCTGCTCTCGGCGCTCTCGACCCAGAACGACCCGCCCGAAGGCGCCTCCAAACCCTTCTCGAAGAACCGCGACGGCTTCGTCATGGGCGAGGGCGCCGCCGCCCTGGTGTTGGAGGACGCGGAGGCGGCGGTGGCGCGCGGTGCCACCATCCTGGGCTACGTGCTCGGCTGCGGCGAGAAGGGCGACGGCTTCCACCGCACCCGCTCCAGCCCGGACGGCGCGCCGATCGTCGCGGCGATCCGGGCGAGCCTGGAGGATGCGGGCCTGGAGGCGCAGGACATCGACACGGTCAACGCCCACGGCACCTCGACGCCCGAGAACGACAAGATGGAGGCGCTCGGCCTCGCCGCCGTGCTGGGCGAGCGGGTGGGACAGGTGCCGGTCACGTCCAACAAGTCGATGATCGGCCACACGCTGACCGCGGCCGGGGCAATCGAGGCGGCTTTCTCGCTCCTCACCATCCGGCACGGGCGCATCCCGCCGACCATCAACCACGCGTTGCCCGATCCGGCGATCCCGCTCGACATCGTGGGACAGGCCCGGGACGTCGCCGTCTCCCGCGTCCTGTCGAACTCCTTCGGCTTCGGCGGCCAGAACACCTGCCTGATCCTCGGGGCCGAGCCCGCATGAGCACCGGGATCAAGCGCGTCCTCGTCACGGGCGGCGCCGCGGGCCTCGGCGCCGCGATCGTGCGGGCGCTGGCGCAGGCCGGCCACGCGGTCGACTTCACCTATCGGGCCTCTGCCTCCGAGGCCGAGGCGCTGCTGGCGGAGCTGCGCGCCGCCCATCCGGACGGTGTTTTCGAGGCTCACGCCCTCGATCTGGGCGACCGGGCCGCGCTCGACGCCTTCTGCGCGGGCGCAGAGGAGCGGGTCTATTACGGCCTCGTCCACAATGCCGGCCAGTCGGCGGACGCGCTCGCGCTGATGCTCGATCAGGACAGGCTGGAGGCGGCCATGCAGGTGAACTTCACCTCGCTGACCCGGCTCGCCAAGGCGCTGACCCGCGGCATGATCCGGGCGCGGACGGGCCGGATCGTGGCGATCGGCTCGGTCGCGGCCCTGCGGGCGAATGCCGGCAACGCGGCCTACGCCGCCACCAAGGGCGCGCTGATCGCCTATTGCCGCACGCTGGCGATCGAGTCGGCCAAGCGCGGCGTCACCGTCAACGTGATCGCCCCGGGCTTCGTCGATACGCGAATGATGGCCCCCTACGCGGCCCATCGCGCCACGATGGAGCGTCAGATCCCGGCCGGCCGCTTCGCCGACCCGGCGGAGGTGGCCGCGCTGGTGCGCTTCCTGATGGAGGACGCGGCCGGCTACATCACGGGCGCCGTCCTGCCGGTCGACGGCGGCCTCACCGCCATGATGGGCGTGCACCGCGCCTGAGACGACACCCGATGCGCCCCCTCCTCCTCGCCGCGCTCGCCGGCACCCTCGCCGCCCCCGCGGCGGCCGAGCCCCAGACCTACCGGGTCGACGGCCTGCCCCGCGGCGAGGCCCTGAGCGTCCGGGCCGAGCCGGACCCCTCGGCCGAACTCGTCGGCGAGATCCGCGGCCGGGTGCTGGTCTTCGGCTGCACCAACGAGACGCCGAGCCGCACCACGTGGTGCCGGGTCAAGGACGGCCGCACGCTCGGCTGGGCGCGGCGGCGCTACCTCGCGCCGGAATAGGCGTGCCTTGATCGGGACATAGGCTGTCCCTAAGGCGCCGACGCACCCCCCTTCAGGAGGGGCCGTACCACCCTATCGGGCCGTCCGCGCCCCCGGAAACGATCGATGCGAGCCCTGCAACTCTTCGGCGACCGCGACCTGCGCCTGACCGACGTGGCGGATGCGCCCGCTCCCGGGCCCGGCGAGGTGCGGGTGCGGATCCGCGCGGTCGGCCTCAACTTCATCGACGTCTGGGGTTTTCGCGGCATGGCCTTCGCCAAGCGCCGGCTCCCGCTGACGGTGGGCGCCGAGGCCGCGGGCGAGATCGCCGCGGTCGGCGCGGGCGTCACCGGCCTGCGCGAGGGCGATTCCGTCGCCCTCTACGGCGCCAAGACCTGCGGTCACTGCCGCGCCTGCGAACAGGGCCGCGACAACCTCTGCGAGGATGTCGGCGGCGTCTACGGCTTCCACATCGACGGCTTCGCCAGCGAGTTCGTGACGATGCCGGCCCGGCTCGTGGTTAAGGCGCCCGACGGCGTGAGCTTCACCGACGCGGCCTGCGCGGGCATCGCCTTCGGCACCGTGCAGCACATGCTGTTCGACAACGCCAAGCTCGAACCCGGCGAGAGCATCCTCGTCCATGCGGGCGGCTCGGGGATCGGCACCAGCGCGATCAAGATGGCCAAGGCGCTCCAGTGCACCGTGTTCACCACGGTGGGCGACGACCGCAAGGGTGCGATGGCGGCCGAACTCGGCGCCGACCACGTCATCAACTACCGGGAGGAGCGCTTCGAGGGCGAGGTGCGGCGGCTGACGAAGCGGAAGGGCGTCGACGTGGTGTTCGAGCATGTCGGGCCGGACACCTGGAACGGCTCGCTGCTCTGCCTGAAGCGCGGCGGGCGGCTCGTCACCTGCGGCTCGACCTCGGGCGTCTCGACGACGATGAACCTGATGCAGCTGTTCCAGCAACAGTACCGCATCACGGGATCCTTCGGCTGCCGCATCGAGAACATTCGGCAGTCGCTCGACAAGATGGCGGCCGGCATCACACCGGTGATCGACACGGTCTACCCGCTCGGCGACTTCGCGGCCGGGCTGGAGCGGCTCGAATCCCGCCAGGTCTTCGGCAAGATCCTGGTGAGCCTGTGAATCTTCCCCTGCTCACGCGGAAATGATCTAAGGCGCAGATCGCGGCATCCCGTGCGCTGCCCTGCGCCATCCGCCGCCGGAGCCCGAACCGCTTGCTGCGTCTCGCCCTCGTCCTGAAGCGCTCCTTCCCGCGGCTCGCGGGCTACGCGATGCTGCCCCTGATCGCGGCCCTGTTCCGGCTCGCCCGCGGGCTCGGCCCTGAGCGGGCCGGCGCCTGGGGGGCGGCGCTCCTGCGCCGGATCGGCCCGCTCCTGCCCGCGCACCGGACCATGCTGGCCAATCTCCAGGCCGCCTACCCGGACCGCACGGAGGCGGAGCGCCGGGCGATCGCCCGCCAAGCCTGGGAGAATCTAGGCCGCACGGGGGCCGAGTACGCCCATCTCGACACGCTGTTTGACTACGATCCGGCCGATCCCGCGACCCAGCGCATGGAGGTGGTGGGGCTTGAGCACTTCTACGCCCTGCGTGACGACGGCAAGCCGGGCCTGATCTTCTCGGCCCATCTCGGCAACTGGGAACTGCCGGCCATCGCCGCGGCGAAGTTCGACCTGGAGGCGACCGCCGTGTTCCGGGCGCCGAACAACCCGGCGGCGGCCCGGCTGGTGAGCGCGGTCCGGCAGAAGACCATGGGGGGCCTGGCCGCCTCCGGCCCCGGCGCCGCCTTCGCGATGCAGGGCGTGGTGGAGCGCGGCGGCCATCTCGGCCAACTCATCGACCAGCACTTCACCCGCGGGGTGGTGGTGGACTTCTTCGGCCAAGCCTGCCTCGCCAATCCGCTTCTCGCCAAGCTCGCCCGGAACTACGAGTGCCCGGTCCACGGTGCGCGGGTTGTACGGCTGCCGGGCGGCCGCTACCGGCTCGAACTCACCCCGCCCCTCGACCTGCCCCGCGACGCCAACGGCGTCGTCGACGTGCCGGGTGCCATGCAGGCGATGACGGCGGTGGTGGAGAGCTGGGTGCGTGAGAATCCCGGGCAGTGGCTCTGGATGCACCGGCGCTGGCGCCCGGCGATGCTGCCCGCCGCGCAGGCGCGCGCGCGGGCCCTCAAGCTCACGTGATAAGGCCACGTGCTCCGGGCGATGCGGGTCAAGCCAACGTGATTTCCCAAGGCGCGACCGCGTGCGCTGTGATGCGATGATGCTCCCGGCTCCCCGATACGCCGCGCCGCTCGGCGCGGCGCTCCTCGCCCTGGCGCAGCCCGGCACCGGTCCGGCGCACGCCGAGCTTGCCCGCGCGGACCCTGCCCGTGCCGAAACCGTCCGAGCCGAGCCGTTGCGGGCGGTGGTCGAGCTGTTCACCAGCCAGGGCTGCGCCGCCTGCCGGGGCGCCGATCCGGTCTTCCGCGACCTCACCGGGCGGCCGGGTATCCTCGCCCTGACCCTGCCGGTGACCTACTGGGACTATCTCGGCTGGAAGGACACGCTGGCGCAGAAGCCCTTCACCGAGCGTCAGCACGCCTATGCGGGGGTGCGGGGCATCCGGCAGGTCTTCACGCCGCAGGCCATCGTCAACGGCGCCGCCTCCGTGGTGGCCTCCGACCGGGCCGAGATGGAGCACGCCCTGGCCCGCGAGGCGGCCCAGCCCGGCGGCCTGCCGGTGCCGGTGCGCGGCGAGGAGCGCGGCGACCGCATCGTGATCGATGTCGGACCCGGTGCCCAGCGCGGCGAGGTCTGGCTCCTCTCGGTCCTGCGCCGCCGCCCGGTGGCGATCGAGCGAGGAGAGAACCGGGGCCGCACCGCGACCTACCTCAACGTCGTGCGCGGCATGCAGCGGGTCGGGCCCTGGAGCGGCCAGCCGGCCCATTACGAGGTACCGCTGCCGGCGGGCCGCGGCGACGCCGATGCCTGGGTCGTGGTGCTGCAGGGGACGGGCAACGGCAAGCCGGGCCGGATCTGGGGGGCCGCCAAGGGACCTGGGCTGTAGACGGGCCCGTGTCCGCCCCGCTCGTGACGAGGCGCGCGGCCCGTGAGATGCTGGCCCGCGCGGCCATCCGCGCTCCCCGAAAAGCACCCGAGACGAACCCGATGTCCCTCTACGCCCTCGACGGTCATGCTCCTGTCCTCGCCGACGACAGCGTCTGGGTCGCGCCGGGCGCGCACGTGATCGGGCAGGTGCATCTCGGCGCGGGCGCGAGCGTCTGGTTCGGCGCGGTGCTGCGCGGCGACAACGAGCCGATGCGGATCGGGGCCGGCACCAACATCCAGGACGGGGCGGTGCTGCACTCCGATCCCGGATTCCCTCTCACGATCGGTGCGGGCGTGACGGTCGGGCATCGGGCGATCGTGCACGGCTGCACCATCGGCGACGACACGCTGATCGGTATGGGCGCGACCGTGCTCAACGGGGCGCGGATCGGCCGCGGCTGCATCGTCGGGGCCAACGCCCTCGTGAAGGAGGGCGCGGAGTTTCCGGACGGCAGCCTGATCGTCGGCATGCCGGCGCGAACCGTCCGCACCCTCGACGATGCCGCCGACCTGCGGCGTCTCGCCGAGCACTACGTCGCCAACGCCCGGCGCTTCGCCGCGGGCCTCGTCCGCCAGGACGAGGATTCGATTCCGCGCCGGGAGCGCTGATCCGGCCGCGTCAGCGCTCCGGCGACGGCCGCGCGGGCGCCGGCCCGCAGATGGCCTTGAGCTGCGCCCACGCCTCCTCCGGCAGGATCCGGCGGCCGGGCGCGTCGGGGCCGGCCCGCGCCCGGATCGCGGCGGCGCGCTCGCGGGTGAAGGGGTGACTGCGCAGCAAGTCGGTTCCCGCGCCCTTCGCATCTTCCTTGCCCCCCTTGCCGTCATTCTTGTCCGCGGCGATGCGCTCGAGGATGTCGGCCAGAGCCGCGCCGTTGCCGCCCGCGCGGGCCATCAGGTCGACCGCGTAGGCGTCGGCCGTCCGCTCCGCCTCGCGGCTGTAGCCGGCCGACAGCACCGCGTCGCCCAGTGCGACGATGATGGTGGAGCCGGTGAGGTCCCCGAGGACGAGGCTCAGCAGGAACGAGGAGGCCGAGGCGCGGATCAGCGCGCGGGTCGGATCGCGGGCGCCGACATGGCCGAGCTCGTGCGCCAGCACCGCCGCAACCTCGTCCGCCGAGCGCGCCCGCGCGATCAGGTCCGAGAGCAGGATCACCCTGGCGCCCGGCAGCGCGAGGGCGTTGGCCACGCGGTGACGGCGCACGCTCACCGCGAGGTCGGCGGGTAGCGGGCCCTCGGCCTTGCCGGCCGCGACCAGCCGGGCGACCAGCCCGTCGAGGGCCATGCGTCCGGCCGGCTCGGTGCAGGCCGGTGGGCTGCCGAGGAAGCGCAGGACCTGCGGCTCCACCACGGCGCCGAGCCGCGCCTCGGCGCTGTCCGGCACCAGCGGCGCGAGCAGGCCCGCGACCCGTGGCACGCCGAACACGGCCACGAGCAGCACCGAGATCCCGGCCGCGACCGACCAGAGCACGAGGCGTAGGGTGCCCTCCGCCTCCTCCCGGCGGCGGAGGTCCGGGCAGCGCGCGGCGAGCGCCTGGGCGAGCGCGGCGTCCGAGAACTCGACCCGCTCCGGCCCGCCTGCCGGGCCGACCCGCGTCAGCGGCGGCAGGGCATCGGCCGCGCGCAAGTCGAGCAGGTTCCAGTCCCGGGCGACATCGCGTCCCGCAACGCGGAAGCGGTCGTCGAGGCGCAGGCGGACCGGGTGGGGCCGCGCGCTCTGCCCGTCGAAGTAGCGCCCCTCGGCCTCGACCGGGGACGTGTCCCGCGGGATAGGATCGGCGGCCAAGCCTCAGATGCCGATCTGGAGCGCGCCGCCGACGTCGAGCGCGTCGGCGAGGCCCTCCTGGAGCCCGCTGCCGGCGCCGCGCGCCGAGGCGAGGACGGCGTCGAGCGCGTCCGGATCGGTCACCGCCGTGCTCGTCGCGACCGCCGACCAGAGCCTCGCTTGCACCACCCGGACGTGGAGCACGGCGAGAAGCGGCGCGCCGACGAGGTAGGCGAGGACGATGAGCCCGTGGAGCGCGCTGATTCCGCCCGCACCCTGGCCGGCGAGGACCAGCAGCGCCCCGAGAGCGCCGAGCACGAGCAGGAAGCCCAGCACCGACAGCATGTAGACGATGTAGGGCCAGTAGTACTGGCGTGCCCGCAAGGACGAGACGAGGCGGGTCGGGCCGAGGCCGACCGCGTTCGTGAAGGCCCGGGTCTCGCGGGCGCGGTAGTAGGGGATCAGCAGCAGGGCCGCGGGTACGCAGAACACGGCGACGTAGCCGAACGCCTGCGCGAGGAGGCCGATGGTCGAGCCCGCATAAGCGGGGTTGAACACCGTCTCGCCCGCTTTGCCGCCGGGCTTCGGCACCAGGAGGTCGGCGGGCACCGAGAAATCCGCCGCGACCAGGAGGGCGAGGCCGAGGCCGATCAGCGGCCCCAGCCCGACCGCGTAGAGCAGCAGCCAGGGCCCGAACACGCTGCGCCCCCGCGCGGTCGAGGTCATCCGGCTGGAGCCGACCAGGGTGTGATTGATGCGGTAGCGCTCCAGACTTGCCCGCATGAACGGGACCGTCAGCCCGAACGTCCAGAGCGTGAGCAGCCACCAGCCGCCGGCGCGCGCCGCGTAGGCGAGGCCCGAGCCGTCCTGGCCCAGGCGGATGCCGCGCCACAGGGTTCGCATCGCCCGGTAGCGGCGTCCGCGGAAGATCGCGAACTGACCGAGCAGGAACAGGAAGACGAAGGAGATCACCACCGAGAAGGGGGCGAGCGCGGGCGCGACGAGCGAGAGCGCGAACAGGCCGAGGTAGATCGGCACCAAGATCGCGAGCGCTACGAGGAAGCCGAGGAATAGCTCCTTGCCGGTGCCGGTATACTCGGCCGGCGAGCCGTTGAGCGCGGTGCGGCTCCAGAAGAAGCGGCGCAGGTTCGTGACGTACCAGAACCGGTAGATGCCGAAGGTCACCAGCGAGAGCAGGAAGCCCTTCAGCGCCAGCCAGGTCAGACCCTCGAGCCGGGTGTCGAAGGTGACGGACGCGACGCGCGGTGCCGGCGTGCCCGAGAGCGGACCTGCCCGCATTCCTGATCCGGAAGCCATCGGTCCGTCCGCCTCCCCGCCGCGTCGTGCACCGCGACACTAGGTAGGAATATCCGGCTTGGCCAGATTCCGGCTTTGCCAGGTCCGCCCGGGACGCGTTGGCCGCCCGCCCATCCCGAGGCCGCGCGCGGCCCGGGATGGCGGCTCGTCCGACGGCCGTGCGGCGTGGCTTCCGCTTAGGCCCCGGCGGTCTCGGCGTGAGGCTCCAGGATCCTCATCAACTCGCCCGTCACGCTGTCGATGGGCTGCATGCCGTCGAGCGTCTCGAGCTTGCCGGCCTGGGCGTAGTAATCGGAGAGCGGCGCCGTCTGGGCGCGGTAGGCTTCCAGCCGCGACTTGAACACCTCCGGGGTGTCGTCCTTGCGCACCGGCAGACCCCGGGCGGCGGTCTCGGCGGCGCGGTTGGCGATGCGGCCGACCAGCGCGTCCTCGTCCACCTTCAGCTCGACCACCGTCGAGAGCGCGATGCCCTTTTGGGCGAGCATCGCGTCCAGCGACTTGGCCTGCTCGACGGTCCGCGGGAAGCCGTCGAGGATGAAGCCGCGCCGCGCGTCCGGCTCCTCGATGCGGTCAGCCACGATGCCGACGACGATCTTGTCGGAGACGAGGCCGCCCGCCTCCATCACGGCCTTGGCCTCCAGGCCGACCGGCGTGCCCGCGGCCACCGCCGCGCGCAGCATGTCGCCGGTCGAGAGCTGCGGGATGCCGAAGCGTGCCACGATCCGCTCGGACTGGGTGCCCTTCCCCGCGCCGGGCGGTCCGAGCAGAATGATGCGCATGGCTTGGTCCTCGTCCTTGTCCGCTCTGGCAGCGGCTTCCGGGGCGATGGCGAAGCCTCCCCGGCATCGCCTTGGGTGGTGGGTTTGTAGCCGGGTTCTACCGCGGCGGGGAGCCGGACCAAAGGCGGGGGGCGTGCATTCTCCCCGCCTTGTCCCTTGGCTCGACGCCCCTTCGGCTCAGCGTCGGCGCTGGGTGGTCGAGGCGCCGCGCAGCTTCGCCTTCTTCACGAGGCCCTCGTACTGGTGCGCCATCAGGTGCCCGTGGATCTGGGCCACCGTGTCCATGGTCACCGAGACCACGATGAGGAGCGAGGTGCCGCCGAAGGCGAGGCTCTGCGAGGAGAGCGCCATCGCCAGGATTTCCGGCGCGAGGCAGACGAAGGTGAGGTAGAGCGCGCCGATCACCGTGATGCGGGTGAGCACCTTGTCGATGAAGGCCGCGGTCCGCTCGCCAGGCCGGATTCCCGGGATGAAGCCGCCATGCTTCTTCAGGTTGTCGGCCGTCTCCTGCGGGTTGAAGACGACGGCCGTGTAGAAGAACGTGAAGAAGATGATCAGGGCGGCGTAGAGCGCCATGTAGACCGGCTGGCCGTGGCCGAGCAGCGTCGTCAGCGTCCCGAGGAAGCCCGACGAGCCCTGGTTCGCCGAGAAGCTCGCAACCGTCGCGGGCAGCAGCAGCAGCGAGGAGGCGAAGATCGGCGGGATCACGCCCGAGGTGTTGAGCTTGAGCGGCAGGAACGAGGTCTGGCCCTCGTACATGCGGTTGCCGACCTGGCGCTTCGGGTAGTTGATCAGCACCCGGCGCTGAGCGCGCTCCATGAACACGATGAAGTAGATCAGCGCGACGGCGCCGACGGCCGAGCCGAGCAGCGTGGCGAGCGACATGGCGCCCGTGCGGCTCAGTTCCAGCGCGCCCGCGATCGCCACCGGCAGGTGGGCCACGATGCCCGCGAAGATGATGAGCGAGGACCCGTTGCCGATGCCGCGCGAGGTGATCTGCTCGCCGATCCACATCAGGAACAGCGTGCCGCCGGTCAGCGTGATCACGGTCGAGGCCAGGAAGAACGGGCCCGGATCGATCGCCGCGGAGGAACTCTGCAGGCCGACCGCGATGCCCCAGGACTGGACCAGCGCCAGCACCACCGTGAGGTAGCGGGTGTACTGGTTGATGACCTTGCGGCCCGACTCGCCCTCCTTCTTCAGCGTCTCCAGGCTCGGGATCACCGAGGTGAGGAGCTGGATGATGATCGAGGCCGAGATGTAGGGCATGATGTTGAGGGCGAAGATCGCCATGCGCTCGACGGCGCCGCCCGAGAACATGTTGAACAGGCCGAGCACGCCGCCCGCCTGCTGCTGGAAGTTCCTGGCGAACTGCTCCGGGTCGATGCCGGGGATCGGGATGTACGTGCCCAGCCGGAACACCACGAGGGCGCCGAGCGTGAACCAGATGCGCTTCTTCAGCTCATCGGCCTTCGCGATCGCCCCGAAATTGAGGTTGGCGGCAAGCTGCTCGGCGGCTGAGGCCATGGCGGTCTATCCTGGGACCTGTCGCCGGACGAAAAAGTCCGGGTGAAACGAGGAACGGCGGCCGGTGCGAGGTCGCACGGGCCGCCGCTCGGTGGCTTGGACTTAAGCGCTTCGCCGGATCGGTGCAACGCGTTGCACCGATCTTGACCGAAGTCCTCAGGCCTCGGCGGATGCCGTGCCGCGGTGGGCGACGCCAGCCGCGTAGGCGACGGTGACGCTGCCGCCGGCCTTCTCGACGGCCTCGATCGCCGACTTCGACGCGCGGGTGACCTCGAAGCTGAGCTTCGTGGTCAGCTCGCCGACGCCCAGCAGCTTCACGCCGTCGCGGGGACGGGAGAGGATGCCGGCGGCGACCAGCGCCTCGACGGTGACGGGCGCCGAGGCGTCGAGCCGGCCCGCATCCACCGCCTCCTGCACCCGGCCGAGGTTCACCTCGTTCAGGTCGTGGGCGTGGATGTTGGTGAAGCCGCGCTTCGGCAGGCGACGATGCAGCGGCATCTGGCCGCCCTCGAAGCCCTTGATGGACACGCCGGTGCGGGCCTTCTGACCCTTCACGCCGCGTCCCGCGGTCTTGCCCTTGCCGGAGCCGATGCCCCGGCCGACGCGCATCCGGTTCTTGGTTGCGCCTTCGTTGTCGCGGATCTCGTTGAGTTTCATCGTGGCGCCCTCCTCACGCAGCGCCGTCGAGGACGCGCACGAGGTGCGCGACCTTGCGGATCATGCCGCGCACGGCCGGAGTGTCTTCCAGCTCGGCGACCCGATGCAGCTTGTTGAGCTTCAGGCCGACCAGCGTCGCGCGCTGGGAGGCCTCGCGGCGGATCGGCGAACCGATCTGCTCGACGCGGATGGTCTTGTCAGCCATGCCAACCTCTCCTTACGCCACAGCCGCTTCGGACTGATCGTTCGGATCGGCATCGCGGCGGCGGCTCTGGAGGGCCGACACCTTGAGACCGCGGCGGGCCGCGACGGAGCGCGGGCTGTCCTCGTTCTTGAGCGCCTCGAAGGTGGCGCGCACGAGGTTGTAGGGGTTCGAGGAGCCGAGGCTCTTGGCCACCACGTCCTGCATGCCGAGCGTCTCGAAGACGGCGCGCATCGGGCCGCCCGCGATGATGCCGGTGCCCTGCGGGGCCGCGCGGAGGATCACCTTGCCGGCGCCGTGACGGCCGTTGACGTCGTGGTGCAGGGTCCGGCCCTCGCGCAAGCTGACGCGGATCAGGCCGCGCTTGGCGGCTTCCGTCGCCTTGCGGATGGCCTCGGGCACCTCGCGCGCCTTGCCGTGGCCGAAACCGACCCGGCCCTTCTGATCGCCGACGACGACGAGGGCCGCGAAGCCGAAGCGACGGCCGCCCTTCACCACCTTGGCGACGCGGTTGATGTGGACGAGCTTGTCCACGAACTCGCTGTCGCGCTCCTCGCGATCCTCGCGGCGGCCGCGGCCCCCGCCCTCACGTTCACGTGCCATTCTGCTACCCGTTCATCGCACTGGCGCGGGCGGCGGGCCCGCTCGCTTGATCGAAGTCATCGAGGAGCGGCGTGCCGCTCCCCTCCGCCGAATCTCATCTTTGGTGCTCCATTTGCGATGGAGCGTCCGCCGCATCAGCGGCGGCGCGCAGTCGCGCTGGCGAGCCGCCGGACGTGGGTCCGGCAGCTCGATCGCGCGGCTGGCTCAGAACTCCAGGCCGCCCTCGCGGGCAGCATCCGCCAGGGCCTTGACGCGGCCGTGGTAGATGTAGCCCGAGCGGTCGAAGATCACCTTGGTGACGCCGGCCGCCTTGGCGCGCTCGGCGACGAGCTTGCCCACGGCGGTGGCGGCGGCGACGTCGGCGCCGGTCTTCAGATCGCCCTTGAGCGCCTTGTCGATCGACGAGGCGGCGGCGAGGGTCTTGCCCTGGGCATCGTCGATGACCTGGACGTAGATCTGCTTCGACGAGCGGAACACCGAGAGCCGCGGACGGCCGTTGGCGGCGGCCCGCAGGGCCTTCCGGACGCGGATCTTGCGCCGCTGGAGGGCGATAAGCTTGTTCGACATCTTAAGCCCTCCTTACTTCTTCTTGCCTTCCTTGCGGAAGATGAACTCGCCAGCGTACTTGACGCCCTTGCCCTTGTAGGGCTCGGGGCCGCGGTAATCGCGGATCTCGGCGGCCACCTGGCCGACGCGCTGCCGATCGATGCCCGAGACCACGATCTCCGTGGGCTTGGGCGTCACGATGGTGATGCCGGCCGGGATCTCGTACTCGATGTCGTGGCTGTAGCCGAGCGACAGCTTGAGCGCCTTGCCGGCCATCGCGGCGCGGTAGCCCACGCCCGTGATCTCCAGCTTCTTCTCGAAGCCCTTCGAGACACCCTCGACGAGGTTCGCCACCTGGGCGCGCGAGGTGCCCCACAGCGAGCGGGCTTCCTTCGACTGGTTCTTGGGCTGCACGGAGACCGCGCCGTCCTTGAACTCCACGTCCACCAGGGACGGAACGACGAACTGCAGCTCGCCCTTCGACCCCTTCATCTTCACGGTCTGACCGTCGACCGTCGCCGTCACGCCGGACGGGACGGGGACGGGCTTCTTGCCTACGCGAGACATCTGCCTCTCCTCTCTCGCCGGATCAGAACACCTTGCAGAGCACCTCGCCGCCGACGTTGCGCTCGCGCGCAACGTGGTCGGCCATGACGCCCTGCGGGGTGGACACGATGGTGACGCCGAGGCCGTCGGCGACGCGCGGCAGCTCGCCGACCGACGAGTAGACCCGGCGGCCGGGCTTCGACACGCGCTGGATCGAGCGGATGACGGGCTTGCCGTCGTAGTACTTCAGCTCGATCGCGAACTCGGTGCGGCCGTTGCCGAGGTCCGACACCGCGTAGTCGCGGATGTAGCCCTCGGACTTCAGGACGTCGAGCACCGAGGCGCGCAGGCGCGAGCCGGGGGTCTGCACGACGTTGCGACGGCGCTGCTGGCCGTTGCGGATGCGGGTGAGCATATCGCCCACGGGATCGTTGACCATGGGTATGCCTCCTTACCAGCTCGACTTGACGAGACCCGGGATCAGGCCCCGGTTGCCGAGCTCGCGCAGCGCCACGCGCGAGATGCCCATCTTGCGGTAGACGGCGCGCGGGCGTCCGGTCATCTCGCAACGGTTGCGGATGCGCACGGCCGACGAGTTGCGCGGCAGCTCCGCGAGCTTGAGGCGCGCCTCGAAGCGCTCCTCCATCTCGAGGCTCTCGTTATTGGCGATGGCAAGGAGGGCCTTGCGCTTCTCGGCGAAGCGCGCGACCAGGGCCTTGCGGCGGTTGTTCTTCTCGACTGAGCTCTTCTTAGCCATGTCTGTTCTCTCCGGTGTCCGCGTCTGAGGCGCCTGGCCTCACTGCCGGAACGGGAACTTGAAGGCGGCGAGCAGGGCCTTGGCCTCTTCATCGGTCTTGGCGGAGGTCGCCACGACGATGTCCATGCCCCACATCTGCTCCGCCTTGTCGTAGGAGATCTCCGGGAACACGAGGTGCTCCTTGAGACCCAGGGCGTAGTTGCCGCGACCGTCGAACGAGCGCGGGTTCAGGCCGCGGAAGTCACGCACGCGCGGCAGCGCGATGGTGATCAGGCGGTCCATGAACTCGTACATGCGCTGCTTGCGCAGGGTCACCTTGCAGCCGATCGGCATGCCCTCGCGGACCTTGAAGGTCGCGATGGCCTTCCGGGCCCGGGTGATCACCGGCTTCTGGCCGGCGATGAGCGCCAGATCGCCCGCGGCGACCGTGGCCTTCTTCGAGTCGGCGGTGGACTCGCCGACGCCCATGTTGATGACGATCTTCTCGATCTGCGGCACCTGCATGGGGTTCTTGTAGCCGAACTGCTCGATGAGCTTCTGGCGGACCACCTCGTCGTAGTGCTTGCGCAGACGGGGGGTGTAAGCGTTCTTGTCGGCCTCAGCCATCGATCTGATCCCCCGTGCTCTTGGCGAACCGGACCTTGCGGCCGTCCTCGAGGATGCGGAAACCCACGCGGGTCGGCTTGCCGTTGGCGTCAGCCACCGCGATGTTGGAGAGCTGGATGGCGGCCTCCTTGGAGATGATCCCGCCTTCCTGGTTCTGCGTCTGCTTCTGGTGCTTCTTCACCAAGTTGATGCCGCGAACGAGGGCCTTGTCCTCCTTCGGCAGGACCTGGATCACCTCGCCGGAGCGACCCTTGTCGCGGCCGGTGAGGACGACGACCGTGTCGCCCTTCTTGATCTTGGCGGCCATCACAGCACCTCAGGAGCGAGCGAGATGATCTTCATGTGGTTGCGCGCGCGCAGCTCGCGCGGCACGGGCCCGAAGATGCGGGTGCCGATCGGCTCCTTCTGATTGTTGATCAGAACGGCGGCGTTCTTGTCGAAGCGGATGACCGAGCCGTCGGCGCGCTTCACGTCCTTGGCCGTGCGCACGACGACCGCCTTCATGACGTCGCCCTTCTTCACGCGACCGCGCGGGATCGCCTCCTTGACGGAGACGACGATCACGTCGCCGACGCCCGCGTACTTGCGCTTCGACCCGCCGAGCACCTTGATGCACATCACGCGGCGTGCACCCGAGTTGTCGGCGACGTCCAGATTCGTCTGCATCTGGATCACGGGAGTGACCTTTCCTGGTTTCAGGCGGGTTTCCGCACGCGGGCGGTATTGCCCGGCGGACGACGCCTGATGGGGACATGACGTCCCCGGCTCATAAGAGAGACCGCGCTATCGGCCCGGGGGCCGGCGCGGTCACCGCGTACGAGGGGTGCGAGCACCCCGTAAACTGTCGCGAAGGCCGGTCCGATACACCGGTTCTCTCAAGAGTACAAGCACGAAGGTGGACTGGCGCTGCTTCGCGGACGTCGGCGCGGATCTTGCCGGCCGGCCCGCGGGCCTGCGGAGATCGCTGACCGGGAACGCCCCAATTGCTTGGCTGTTGACGCGCGGGCCGGCGGGCGGATGCGTGGCGGCCTGGTGTTCGGCGGGCGGATATGTGGCGGACGGAGACGGAGATTGGATGAAGCCACGGATCGCACTTGGTCTTCAGGGCGGCGGCGCCTACGGCGCCTACGGCTGGGGCGTCATCGACCGGCTCCTGGAGGAGCATATCTGGATCTCGGCGGTGAGCGGGGCGAGCGCGGGCGCCCTCAACGGGGCCGCCCTGGTCTCCGGCCTCGCCAGCGGCAGCGACGACGGGGCGCGCACGGCGCTGGAACGCCTCTGGCGCGCGACCGCCGACCGCTCGCCCCTGCGGGCCTGGGACTGGGCGGGTAGCCTTCCGCCCGGTGCCGCCTCCTGGATGGGGCCGTGGTTCGAGCCGTGGGTGGACGCCTGGGTCGAGCCCTGGGTGGACCAAGCCCTCGCCTTCACCCGGCTCTACGGCGGTCAGGTGACCCGCTACTTCCCGGCCTTCCGGGAGATGCGCGCGTGGCGGGAGGCGGTGGCGGAGAGCGTGGATTTCGCGGCGCTGACAGCGCCGCGCGCGATCCCGCTCTACGTCTCCGCGACGGACGTGCTCACGGGGGCGGCGCGCCTCTTCACGGGCGAGGCGATCGACGAGGACGCGCTGATGGCCTCGTGCTGCCTGCCGGAGCTGTTCTCGGCCGTCGAGATCGACGGGCGGCGCTACTGGGACGGGGGCTACGTCGCCAACCCGGCCCTCGACCCGCTGGTCTTCGGGGGCCACGGCGCGACCGACCTCATCGTGGTCCAGCTCACGCCCTTCGTCACCGACGCGGTCGGCGAGCGGCCCGAGGAGGTGGTGAAGCGGGCCAGCGACATCAGCTTCAACGCCGGCCTGATGCGCGAGTTGAAGACGCTGACCGACCTGCAATCCGCCGTGCGGATGGCCGCCTCCCCCTCCCCGCGCCTGCGGCCGATCCTCGACATCAACATCCACCTGCTGCAGGCGCCGGCCGAGCTCGCCTCCGGCTCCGTCGACAAGTACGACACGCGCTGGTCGACGCTCTGCGCGCTGCGCGATCTCGGCCGGGCGACCGCCGAGGCCTGGCTCGCCGAGCGGGGCCACGCGATCGGCGCGGCCTCCAGCCTGACGACCCTGGACGAGGTGTTCACCGGGCACCGGCCGCGTCGCGCGGCGCTGTCCGCCTGAGGGCGCATCCCAAAACGCGCGAGAGGCGGGCGCCCGGGGGCGCCCGCCTCTCGCAGGTCGGAAGGTCTGAGACGAAGTCAGGCTTCGGCGGTGGCGACCGCAGCACCCTGGTCCTCGACCAGCTTCCAGGTCTTGGTCTTCGAGTAGGGGCGGCACTCCTCGATGAACACCGTCTGGCCGACATGGGCCGTGTTGGCCTCGTCGTGGGCGTGGTAGTTCTTCGAGCGGCGGACGGTCTTCTTCATCACCGGGTGGGTGAAGCGGCGCTCCACCTTCACGACGATGGTCTTCTCGCCCTTGTCGCTGACGACGACGCCCTGCAATACGCGCTTCGGCATAAGTCCCTCCTCAGCCCTTGGCGGTCTCGAGCGTCTTCTGACGCTGGAGCGTGCGCACGCGGGCGATATCGCGGCGGACCTCACGGACGCGGGCGACGTTCTCGAGCTGGCCCGTGGCACCCTGGAAGCGCAGGTTGAACTGCTCCTTCTTCAGGTTGAGCAACTCGTCGTTGAGCTGATCCGCCGACAGGGCCTTCAGATCAGACAGTCGGTTGGACGACTTCACGGATCCCTCCCTTAGTCGGCGATGCGGGTGACGATGCGCGTGCGCACCGACAGCTTGGCGGCCCCGAGGCGGAGCGCCTCGCGGGCGATGTCCTCGGCGACGCCGTCGACCTCGAACATGATGCGGCCGGGATGAACGCGCGCGGCCCAGTAGTCCGGGGCGCCCTTACCGGAGCCCATGCGGACCTCGGTCGGCTTCGAGGTCACGGGCAGGTCCGGGAACACCCGGATCCACACGCGGCCCTGACGCTTCATCTCGCGGGTGATCGCGCGGCGGGCCGCCTCGATCTGCCGGGCGGTGACCCGCTCCGGCTCCATGGCCTTCAGGCCGAAGGTCCCGAAGTTCAGGTCGAAGCCGCCCTTGGCCGCACCGTGGATGCGGCCCTTGAACTGCTTGCGGAACTTCGTCTTCTTGGGTTGCAGCATGGCAGCCTCTCTACTCGCTCAGGCGGCTCACGCGTGGGCCGGCTCGCGACGGCCGCGGTCGCCGCGATCACCCCGATCGCCGCGGCCTTCGCCGTCACGCTCACGACGGCCGCCGGAACGACCACCCTCTTCCTGAGCCTTCTTGTCCTGGGCCATCGGGTCGTGCTCGAGGATCTCGCCCTTGAACACCCAGACCTTGATGCCGCAGGTCCCGTAGGTGGTGAACGCCGTGGCGGTACCGTAGTCCACGTCCGCCCGCAGGGTGTGCAGGGGAACGCGGCCCTCGCGGTACCACTCGGTGCGCGCGATCTCGGCGCCGCCGAGGCGGCCCGAGCAGGTGATGCGGATGCCCTCGGCACCCAGACGCATCGCCGACTGCACAGCACGCTTCATGGCGCGACGGAAGGCGACGCGGCGCTCGAGCTGCTGGGCGATCGAGTCGGCCACGAGCGTGGCGTCGATCTCGGGCTTGCGCACCTCGACGATGTTGATGGTCACGTCGGCCTTGGTCATCGTGCCGACGAGCTTGCGCAGCTTCTCGATGTCCGCGCCCTTCTTGCCGATCACCACGCCCGGACGGCCCGAGTGGATGGTGACGCGGCACTTCCGGTGCGGGCGCTCGATCACGATCTTGGAGACCGCGGCCTGCTTGAGCTGCTTCATGAGGGCGGCGCGGATCGCGACGTCCTCGTGCATGAGCTTGGCGTACTCGCCCTTCTGAGCGAACCAGCGGGAGTCCCAGGTCCGGTTGATGCCGAGCCGGAGACCGATCGGGTTGACTTTCTGACCCATCAGATCCTCCTCAGGCCGCTTCGGCCCGGACTTCCCGAACCACGATGGTGAGGTTCGAGAAGGGCTTCAGGATGCGCGCGCCGCGGCCGCGGGCGCGGGCGTGGAAGCGCTTGAGAACCAGCGCCTTGCCCACATAGGCCTCGGAGACGATCAGGTCGTCCACGTCGAGGTTGTGGTTGTTCTCGGCGTTGGCGATGGCGCTCTCGAGGCACTTCTTGACGTCGGTCGCGATGCGCTTGCGCGAGAACTGGAGGTCGGCCAGCGCCGACTCCACCTTCTTGCCGCGGATCAGCTGCGCCACGAGGTTGAGCTTCTGCGGGGAGACGCGGATCATCCGCGCGACCGCCTTCGCCTCGTTCTCGGGGAGCGCGCGGGGGGTGGCCTGCTTGCCCATCTCAGCGCCTCTTCGCCTTCTTGTCGGCCGCGTGGCCCGGGAAGGTGCGGGTCGGCGAGAACTCGCCGAACTTGTGCCCGACCATCTCCTCGGTGACGTAGACCGGGATGTGCTTCTGCCCGTTGTGCACACCGAAGGTGAGCCCGACGAACTGCGGGAGGATCGTGGAGCGGCGGCTCCAGATCTTGATGACCTCGTTGCGGCTCGAGCCCCGAGCCGCCTCGGCCTTCTTGAAGAGGTAGCCGTCGACGAACGGCCCCTTCCAGATCGAACGTGCCATGGCGGTTACTTCTTGCGGTTGTGGCGGCTGGACAGGATGAAGACGTCGGTCCGCTTGTTGGAACGGGTCTTCTTCCCCTTCGTCGGCACGCCCCACGGCGTGACCGGGTTACGGCCGCCCGAGGTGCGACCCTCGCCGCCGCCGTGCGGGTGGTCGACCGGGTTCATCGCCACGCCGCGGTTGTGCGGGCGCTTGCCGAGCCACCGGTTGCGCCCGGCCTTGCCGAGCGAGATGTTCATGTGGTCCGGGTTCGAGACCGCGCCGACGCTGGCGAAGCATTGGCCGTGGACCAGGCGCTGCTCGCCGGAGTTGAGACGCAGGGTCACGTAGCCCTGGTCGCGCCCGACGATCTGCGCGTAGTTGCCGGCAGACCGCGCGATCGCGCCGCCCTTGCCGATCTTCAGCTCGACGTTGTGCACGATCGTGCCCACCGGCATGTTGCCGATCGGGCCGGCATTGCCCGGCTTGATGTCGACGCTCTCGCCGGCCACCACCTTGTCGCCCGCCGAGAGGCGCTGCGGAGCCAGGATGTAGCTCTGCTTGCCGTCGGGGAAGCTGATCAGCGCGATGAAGGCGGTGCGGTTCGGATCGTACTCGATCCGCTCGACCGTCGCCGTCACGTTGAGCTGCTCGCGCCGCTTGAAATCGACCAGGCGGAGCGACCGCTTGTGACCGCCGCCGCGGAAGCGGACGGTCACGCGGCCGAGGTTGTTGCGGCCGCCGGTCGAGATCTTGCCGACCGTCAGCGCCTTCACCGGCTTGCCCTTGTAGAGCTCACGGCGGTCGACCAGCACGAGCTGGCGCAGGCTCGGCGTGACCGGTTTGAATGTCTTCAAGGCCATCGGTTTGGTCCTTAACCCGTCCTCAGAGCCCGGTCGTGACGTCGATCGAGTCACCCTCGGCGAGGGTAACGATCGCCTTCTTCACGTCCGAACGCTGTCCGCGCTGCCCGCGGAAGAATTTCTGCTTGCCCTTGGTCACGAGGGTGTTCACCGCCGTGACCTTGACGTCGAACAGCTTCTCCACCGCTTCCTTGATCTGCGGCTTGGTGGCCTTCGGAGCGACCCGGAAGACGACCTTGTTCTGCTCGGTGAGGTTCGTCGCCTTCTCGGTGATGACCGGGGAGACGATCACGTCGTAGTGGCGCGGATCGAGACTCATTTGAAGCGCTCCTCGAGGGCGTCGACAGCCGCCTTCGTCAGAACGAGGGTGTCGCGGCGCAGGATGTCGTAGACGTTGATGCCCTGGACCGGCAGCACGTCGATCTGCGGGATGGCGCGGGCGGCCCGGCCGAAGTTCACGTCGACCTCGGCACCGCCGATGATCAGCGCGTTGGCGAGACCGAGCTTGCCGAAGCGCTCGACCAGACCCTTGGTCTTGTGGTCGTCGATCTTGATGTCGTCGACGACGATGAGCGTCGAGGCCTTGGCCTTGGCCGAGAGGGCGTGGCGCAGAGCGAGCGCCCGGACCTTCTTGGGAAGGTCGTGGGCGTGGTCGCGCACCACCGGGCCGAAGGCCCGGCCGCCGCCGCGGAACTGCGGGGCGCTGGCCGCGCCGTGGCGGGCGTTGCCGGTGCCCTTCTGCTTGTAGGCCTTCTTGCGGGTCCGGTTCACGTCCGAGCGGTTCTGCACGGCGTGGGTGCCGGCCCGGCGCTTGGCCAGCTGGTAGCGCACCATACGCTGCAGCAGGTCGGCGCGGGGCTCGAGGCCGAAGATGTCGTCGTTCAACTCGACCGAGCCGGCTCCGGCACCGTCGAGCGTGGTGATATCAAGCTTCATCACGCGTTCTCCTCGGCGGGAGCGGCTTCGGGAGCCTGGGCGGAGCCGTTCTCACGGAACTTGCCCGGCAGCGGCAGGTCGGCGGGCGCCTTGCGCTTCACCGAATCGCGGATCTGGATCCAGCCGCCGGCGACGCCCGGGACGGCGCCCTCGACCAGGATCAGGCCACGCTCGGGATCCGTGCGTACGACGCGCAGGTTCTGCGTGGTGACCCGCTCGACGCCGAGGTGACCCGGCATCTTCTTGTTCTTGAAGGTCTTGCCCGGATCCTGACGGCCGCCGGTCGAACCGATCGAGCGGTGCGAGATCGACACGCCGTGCGTGGCGCGCAGACCGCCGAAGTTCCAGCGCTTCATGCCGCCCGCGAAGCCCTTACCGGTGGTGGTGCCGGTGACATCCACGAACTGGCCGGGGATGAAGTGGTCCGCGGTGATCTCGGCACCGACCGGGATCAGCGCGTCCTCGGTGACGCGGAACTCGGCGAGCTTCTTCTTCGGCTCCACCTTGGCGACCGCGAAGCGGCCGCGCTCGGCGGCGGAGACGTTCTTTACCTTGGCCTTGCCGACGCCGACCTGCAGCGCGACGTAGCCGTCCTTCTCGGTGGTGCGGTGCGCGACCACCTGGCATTGATCGATCTTGAGCACGGTAACCGGCACATGCTCGCCGGCCTCCGTGAAGACCCGGGTCATGCCGACCTTCTGTGCGATGACGCCTGAGCGCATAGGTCTCTCCCTCGCGCGATGACAGTGAAGCCCTAAGCCCGGGGGCTCAGAGCTTGATCTCCACGTCCACGCCAGCGGCGAGGTCGAGCTTCATGAGCGCGTCCACGGTCTGGGGGGTCGGATCGACGATATCGAGGACGCGCTTGTGGGTGCGCATCTCGAACTGCTCGCGCGACTTCTTGTCGATGTGGGGCGAGCGGTTGACGGTGAACCGCTCGATGTGGGTCGGCAGCGGGATCGGGCCGCGGATCTGAGCGCCGGTGCGCTTGGCGGTGGAGACGATCTCGCGGGTCGACGCATCCAGGATGCGGTGATCGAACGCCTTGAGGCGGATACGGATGTTCTGACCGTTCATGACCTGAAGCCTTCAGTGGGATACGGGGAAGGGCGGGCCGAGGGCCCGCCCCGCCACGTTCCCTCTGTGGATTGCGCTCTCGCTTACTCGGTGATGGCGGCGACGACGCCGGCGCCGACGGTGCGGCCGCCCTCGCGGATGGCGAAGCGCAGCTTCTCCTCCATGGCGACCGGCACGATCAGCGCGACGTCCATGGTCACGTTGTCGCCCGGCATCACCATCTCGGTGCCCTCCGGCAGGGTGCACACGCCCGTCACGTCGGTGGTGCGGAAGTAGAATTGCGGCCGGTAGTTGGTGAAGAACGGCGTGTGGCGCCCGCCCTCCTCCTTCGTCAGGATGTAGGCCTCGGCCTTGAACTTGGTGTGCGGCTTCACCGAACCCGGCTTGCACACGACCTGGCCGCGCTCCACGTCCTCGCGCTTCGTGCCGCGCAGCAGCACGCCCACGTTGTCGCCCGCCTGGCCCTGGTCGAGCAGCTTGCGGAACATCTCGACGCCCGTCACCGTCGTCGTCGTGGTCGCCCGGATGCCGACGATCTCGACCGTCTCACCCACCTTCACGATGCCGCGCTCGACGCGACCCGTCACCACCGTGCCGCGGCCCGAGATCGAGAACACGTCCTCGATCGGCATCAGGAACGGCAGGTCGATCGGGCGCTCCGGCTGCGGGATGTAGGCGTCGACCGTCTCCATCAGCTTGAGCACGGCGTCGCGGCCGATCTTGGGCTCCTTGTCCTCGAGCGCCATCAGGGCCGAGCCCTTGGTGATCGGGATGTCGTCGCCGGGGAAGTCGTACTTCGAGAGGAGCTCGCGCACCTCCAGCTCGACGAGCTCGAGGAGCTCCTCGTCATCGACCATGTCGACCTTGTTGAGGAACACCACCAGCGCCGGCACGCCGACCTGGCGGGCGAGCAGGATGTGCTCGCGGGTCTGCGGCATCGGGCCGTCGGCGGCCGAGACCACCAGGATCGCGCCGTCCATCTGGGCGGCGCCCGTGATCATGTTCTTCACGTAGTCGGCGTGGCCGGGGCAGTCGACGTGGGCGTAGTGGCGGTTCGTGGTCTCGTACTCGACGTGGGCGGTCGAGATCGTGATGCCGCGCGCCTTCTCCTCGGGAGCCTTGTCGATCTGGTCGTAGGCCGTGAACGTCGCGCCGCCCGACTCGGCCAGGACCTTCGTGATCGCCGCCGTCAGCGAGGTCTTGCCGTGGTCCACGTGGCCGATCGTGCCGATGTTGCAGTGCGGCTTCGTACGGCTGAACTTTTCCTTGCCCATAGGGGCCTCCTTATCGTCTGAGTCTGGTTATGAGGATGTTCGCGGTACGCCTTAGGCGTACTTGGCAATGACCTTGTCGGCCTCGCCGCGCGGCACTTCCTCGTAGTGGTCGAACTGCATGGTGAAGTTCGCCCGGCCCTGCGACATGGAGCGCAGGTTGTTCACGTAGCCGAACATGTTGGCCAGCGGCACCATCGCGTTGATGACGTTGGCGTTGCCGCGCATGTCCTGGCCCTGGATCTGGCCGCGGCGGGAGTTCAGGTCGCCGATGACCGAGCCGGTGTAGTCTTCGGGGGAGACCACCTCGACCTTCATCACCGGCTCCAGCAGCACCGAGCCGCCCTTCTGCAGCGCCTCGCGGAAGGCGGCGCGGGAGGCGATCTCGAAGGCGAGCGCCGAGGAGTCGACGTCGTGGTACGCGCCGTCGATCAGCTCCACCTTCACGTCGACCACCGGGAAGCCGGCGAGCACGCCCGCGCCGAGGACCGAGTTGAGGCCCTTCTCGACGCCCGGGATGTACTCCTTCGGCACCGCGCCGCCGACGATCTTCGACTCGAACGAGAAGCCGGCGCCCGGCTCGTTCGGCTCGACGACGAACTTCACGCGGGCGAACTGACCGGTACCGCCGGTCTGCTTCTTGTGCGTGTAGTCGATCTCCTGACGGCGGGTCAGCTTCTCGCGGTAGGCGACCTGCGGCTGGCCGATATTCGCGTCGACCTTATAGGTGCGGCGCAGGATATCGACCTTGATGTCCAGGTGGAGCTCGCCCATCCCGCGCAGGATGGTCTGGCCCGACTCCTGGTCCGTCGAGACCCGGAACGACGGGTCCTCGGCCGCGAGCTTCTGGAGGGCGATGCCGAGCTTCTCCTGGTCGGCCTTCGACTTCGGCTCGACGGCGATCTCGATGACGGGCTCGGGGAACTCCATCCGCTCGAGGATCACGGCCTTGTTCGGGTCGCACAGGGTGTCGCCGGTGCGGGTGTCCTTGAGGCCGGCCAGAGCGACGATGTCGCCCGCGAAGGCTTCCTTGATGTCCTCGCGGTTGTTGGCGTGCATCAGGAGCATGCGGCCGACGCGCTCCTTCTTGTCGCGGGTCGAGTTGATGACGTTGGCGCCCGACTCGACCTTGCCCGAGTACACGCGGCAGAAGGTGATCGTGCCGACGTGGGGGTCGTCCATGATCTTGAAGGCGAGCATGGAGAAGGGATCGGAATCCAGCGGACGCCGGACGGTCTCTTCCTCGGTCTTGAAGTCGATGCCCTTGATCTCGCCGCGGTCGGCGGGGGACGGCAGGTAGTCGACGACGGCGTCGAGGAGCGGCTGGACGCCCTTGTTCTTGAAGGCCGAGCCGCACAGCACCGGATGGAAGGCGCGCAGCTGCACGGCCTTGCGCACCAGGGCGCGCATCGTATCCTCGCTCGGCTCGGTGCCGTCGAGGTAGGCGGCCATGGCGTCGTCGTCGAGCTCGACGCAGGCCTCGACCAGCTTCGTGCGGTACTCGACGGCCTGGTCCTTCAGCTCGGCCGGGATCTCGGTCTCGTTGAAGTTGGCGCCCAGCGCCTCGCCCGACCAGACGATCGCCTTCATCTTGATGAGGTCGATCACGCCCTGGAAGTTTGACTCGGCACCGATCGGCAGCTGCAGGCAGACGGGCTTGCCGGCGACGCGGTCGATGATGTCGGCCACGCACTTGAAGAAGTCGGCGCCGATCTTGTCCATCTTGTTGACGAACACGACGCGCGGCACGTCGTACTTGTCGGCCTGGCGCCACACCGTCTCGGTCTGAGGCTCGACGCCCTGGTTGCCGTCGAGGACGCAGACGGCGCCGTCGAGCACGCGGAGCGAGCGCTCCACCTCAATGGTGAAGTCGACGTGGCCGGGGGTGTCGATGATGTTCAGGCGCTTGTCGCGCCAAAAGCAGGTGGTCGCAGCCGAGGTGATCGTGATGCCACGCTCCTGCTCCTGCTCCATCCAGTCCATCGTGGCGGCGCCCTCATGGACCTCGCCGATCTTATGGGACTTGCCGGTGTAGTACAGGATCCGCTCGGTCGTCGTGGTCTTGCCGGCATCGATGTGGGCCATGATGCCGAAGTTGCGGTAGTCCTCGATCGCGTGCGTGCGGGGCATCGGGGTCTCTCCGGAAAGGGGCGGACAGGCGCACCCCCTTGGGTGCGCCTCAAGGAATTACCAGCGGTAGTGCGAGAAGGCGCGGTTGGCCTCGGCCATCCGGTGGGTGTCCTCGCGCTTCTTCACGGCGTTGCCGCGGTTGTTGGCGGCGTCCAGCAGTTCGGCCGAGAGGCGCTCGACCATGGTGCGGTCGTTGCGCGAGCGGGCGGCCTGGATCAGCCAGCGGATCGCCAGCGCCTGGCGGCGCTCGGTGCGCACCTCGACGGGGACCTGATAGGTTGCGCCGCCGACGCGGCGGGAGCGGACCTCGATCGCCGGGGCGACGTTGTCGAGGGCGGCGCGGAAGACCTCGATCGGGTTCGCGCGGGCGCGGTTCTCGACGATGTCGAAGGCGCCGTAGACGATCCGCTCAGCGGTCGACTTCTTGCCCTCGTACATGATCGAGTTCATGAACTTCGTGAGGACCACGTCACCGTACTTCGGGTCCGGGATGATCTCACGCTTCTCGGCAGAGTGACGACGGGACATGTTTTCGTACCTTCGAAAAATATGGTCTTAAGCACCCAGCGCAGGCCGCCTTTCTCCGGAGAGCGGCGGCATCCTTACTGGGCCGTGGAAAGCGTATCGGCCTTGGTCCGAAGAGATTACTTCGGACGCTTGGCGCCGTACTTCGAGCGGCGCTGCTTGCGGTTCTTGACGCCCTGGGTGTCGAGCACGCCGCGCAGGATGTGGTAGCGCACGCCCGGAAGGTCCTTCACGCGGCCGCCGCGGATCATGACCACGGAGTGCTCCTGAAGGTTGTGGCCCTCGCCCGGGATGTAGCCGATGACCTCGAAGCCGTTGGTCAGGCGGACCTTGGCGACCTTACGCAGAGCCGAGTTCGGCTTCTTCGGGGTCGTGGTGTAGACGCGGGTGCAGACGCCGCGCTTCTGCGGGCAGGCGTTCAGCGCCGGCACCTTGTTGCGGCTCCGCTGGATCTTGCGCGGCTGCGCGATCAGCTGGTTGATCGTCGGCATTCTCTGCCCTCTTCCTGCGGATCGCCTGCCGGGCGATCCTGTCCCGTCGTGACGCCCCTCGCGGGGCTTGGTGTGGCGGCCGCGGCTAAAACCTTGGCCATCACGTCGCAAAACGAATATGCGCCAGGGGTCGCGAAACCCTTGGCGCGCTCTCGGCAGAGGAGCACGACCAGTTCGGGCGCGCTCGTACCTACGGATCTGACGAAGCGTCAGGCGATGTGAGCCTCCGGAGCCTTTGGGCGCGATGGCGGAGCGGTAAATTCCGTCCGCGGCAGCCCTGTGCCGTCCGAAGTGGCGCGCTTCTAGACGCGAAGGACGGCTTCGTCAATGCGGGCAGCGGTGATTTCTAGCCCCTGTGGTCCGTTAACGCCCGGTTTCCGCGCGCGTCCGCGGCGCGGAGCGTCCGCTCTGGGACGGCGCGGCTTGGTAACGCTCACCAATGATTAAAGCGACTCGGCGAATTGTCCGGATCGCGGGGCGCCGGGATGGGCGCGCCGGATGCGTTCAGCGTGCCAGGGTGATGCGTATGGGTCTCGTTTCGTCGGCGTCCGACAATGTGGTTCCGTTCCGCCGCCCCGCGAAGACGCCGGCTTCCGTCCTTGGCGACGGCGTGCGCGAGGGTCAGATCCGCCGCCGCAGCGAGCAGCGCAGCCTCATGGACGCGGTCTACGCGGGCGGCAGCCTGCTGGTGGCGGCCGAGGACCGCGAGACCAAGGTCACCGCCTCGCGGCTTCAGGTCTACGGTTTCCTCGGCGTCGAGGAGGTTCTGGAGGACGGCACGTGCCGGCGGCTCCGCCCCTCCGAATCGGTCCGCGCCAAGGGTGACCGGCCCTGGCGGCTCACGAAGCCCGCCTTCGGCGCCATGGCGGTGACGATCCCCTCCATCGATGACTTCCTGTTCGAGCCCGCCGGCCACCGGGCCTGATCGCGATGCAGAGCCGATTCTCTGTCGAGGACGTGAATGTCTGCGACTGAGCGTCGCCTCTCCGGAGATCCGTACGGGTAGCCGCCGTGGGAATCTGCTCGCCGGTTCGGTTTGCGCCGGGAAGCGGCGCTCTCGGGGCAACTATGGTCGCGCGCACCCTGGTGGCATCCTGCGTCGGCCGGCTCCTGCTCGCGGGGGCGCGGCCCAGGCCGCCGGCCGGCACGTCGACATCGGCAGCAAGACTGTTCTGACGGTGAAGCCCTTCCCCTGAGCCGGGTCTGAAGGCGCAGGCGGTTCAACGAAGAAGCCCGCCGGACCTTGAGGTCCGGCGGGCTTCTTCGGTTCCGGCTTCGCCGGAACCGTGGTCGAAGCTTTGGCGGAAGCCTGCCTCAGGCCTCGCCCTCGTCGAGGTCGTCGGCGGTGGGCGTGGCGTTCTCCAGGATCTTCTCGGCGACGAGGCCGGAGTTCTGGCGGATCGCTGCCTCGATCTTACCCGCGATCTCGGGGTTGTCGCGCAAGAATCCCTTCGAGTTCTCGCGACCCTGGCCGAGGCGCTGGCTGTTGTGGGAGAACCACGCGCCCGACTTCTCGACGATGCCGGCCTTCACGCCGAGGTCGATCAGCTCGCCGACCTTCGAGATGCCCTCGCCGAACATGATGTCGAACTCGACCTGCTTGAAGGGCGGCGCGACCTTGTTCTTGACCACCTTGACGCGGACTTGGTTGCCGATGGCCTCGTCGCGGTCCTTGAGCGTCGAGACGCGGCGGATGTCGAGGCGCACGGATGCGTAGAACTTCAGCGCGTTGCCGCCCGTCGTCGTCTCGGGGCTGCCGTACATCACGCCGATCTTCATCCGGATCTGGTTGATGAAGATCACCATGCACTTCGAGCGCGAGATCGAGCCGGTGAGCTTGCGCAGCGCCTGGGACATCAGGCGGGCCTGGAGGCCGGGCTGGCTCTCGCCCATCTCGCCCTCGATCTCGGCCCGCGGGGTGAGGGCCGCCACCGAATCGACCACCAGCACGTCGATGGCGCCCGAGCGCACCAGCGTGTCGGTGATCTCCAGGGCCTGCTCGCCGGTGTCGGGCTGCGAGATCAGCAAGTCGTCGAGGTTGACGCCGAGCTTCCTCGCGTAGACCGGGTCGAGGGCGTGCTCCGCGTCCACGAAGGCGCAGACGCCGCCCTTCTTCTGGGCCTCCGCGATGGTGTGGAGCGCGAGCGTGGTCTTGCCCGAGGATTCCGGACCGTAGACCTCGATGACGCGGCCCCGCGGCAGGCCGCCGACGCCGAGCGCGATGTCGAGGCCGAGCGAGCCCGTCGAGACGGTCTCGACCTCCTGGACCTGCTGGGCCTTGCCGAGCCGCATGATCGAGCCCTTGCCGAAGGCGCGCTCGATCTGGGACAGCGCGGCGTCGATCGCCTTCGACTTGTCCTTGTCCATGCTGGGCGTATCCACGACTTTCAGGGCGGGCTGAGCCATCTCGGCGGCATCCTTATGCGGGTGTCGGGCGCCGTTCGCAATCGCGCCGCGGCTAGGAGTTGTGTACCTGTTTTGTTCTTGTTCCGCAAGGGTGCGCCGCACCGCTTGCGGGGCTTGGTCGGCCATCCCGGCGGCCTCGCACAGGGCCGGGCCGAAGCCGCGCGCGGGACAGCGCGGCGCCGTGGAAGCGGCGGTCGGCGCTGCCGGGGAGCGTTGGGAAATCGCCCAAGAGTTGTGAATCAACCAAGTATGCAACCGACTCGGCTGCGGTTTATAATTATTCGAAGTCTATCATGTTGATTTTGCGATACGCCGTGGACCAAACGAAGTAGTCGCGAAACTGAATCCCGGGCACGCACTTGTCTCCGGCCGCCCCTCCGCGCTCAACGGCCCGAGGACGGGACGTCACGGCTCCCGGCAACGGCTGGGAGCGCGGACGATGGCGGATACGGGCAGGGGCGGGCGGGCGGGCGCCGCGATCCTCCTCGGCGGGGTGGCGCCGCTCTGCCTCGCGGCGGCGCAGGCGCAGCCGGTCGTCTCGGAGGTGGTCCTCTCGGAGTTGTCCGTCACCGGGGTCGGGCAGGGCCTCGGGGAGGTCGCGACCGGGCCGGTCACCGGCTACCGGACCGGCCGCTCGGCCACCGCCACACGCACCGACACGGCGCTGCGCGACGTGCCGCAATCGATCCAGGTGGTGCCCCGCGAGGTGCTCGTGGACCAGCAGGACGTGCGGCTCGCCGACGCGATCCAGAACGTCAGCAACGTGCAGCCGGGCGGCACCATCCAGGGCCGCTCCGACACCTTCCTGATCCGCGGCTTCCGCACCCAGACCTACGCCATCGACGGCGTGCTCTTGAGCCAGGCCAACACCTTCAACACCACGCAGCGCGACCTCGCCGACGTGGAGCGCATCGAGGTGCTGAAGGGGCCGGCCTCAGTCCTCTACGGCCGCGGCGATCCCGGCGGCCTCGTCAATATCGTCACCCGGCGGCCGACGCTGGAGCCCTCCGGCGACCTGACGCTCCAGGGCGGCAGCTTCGGGTTCGCCCGCCTCCAAGGCTCCGTGTCGAGCGCGCTTCCGGCCGCCGAGGGCCTCGCCGCACGGGTCAGCTTCGCTGCGCAGGACGATCCGACCTTCCGCAACTTCGGAGACGGGCGCACCAACACCCGATACTTCGTGGCGCCGGCCTTCACCTGGACGCCCGCGCCCGACACCCGCGTCGAGTTCCTGGCCGAGGTCACGCGGCAGGATTCGCAGTACGACGAGGGCCTGATCGCCCGGAACGGGCGCGTGCCGCGGGACGACGTCGCCCGCTATTACGGCACCCCGAATTCCCGCTTCAACGGCGAATCGAACTTCGTCACGCTCAGGGCCGAGCACGACCTCAACGCGGCCGTCACCCTGCGGCAGGTCGTCAACGTCCAGTCCGGCGGCTTCGACGCCTTCGCGGTCCGCTCCACCGGCCTAAACGCCGCCGGCACCCAGATCACGCGCCGGAGCACGGCCACCGACACCACCTTCGCGGCGATCGACACGCAGTCCGAGCTGGTGGCGAAGTTCGACGTGCTGGGCCTGCGCAACACGGTGCTGGCCGGGTTCGAGTACACCAACGGCTTCCGCAAGGCGTACTCGGTGCAGTCGACCTTCAGCGGCACGAGCTTCTTCGACCCGGTGCCGCGGGGCACCTACGGCCCGTTCACCTTCCAGAACGCCATCCAGCAGCGGACCGCCCTGTACGGCTTCTACCTGCAGGACCAGATCGATCTCGGCGCCGGCCTGCAGCTCCTCGTCGGGGCGCGGGCGGATTTCGGCAGCCAGTTCTACATCAGCCGGGCGAGCGCCACGCAAGCGACGCCGCCGGACCAGGAGCTGTTCGGGATCTCGCCACGGGTCGGCCTCGTCTACCGGCCGGTCGAGCCCCTGACGCTCTACGCGAGCTACACGACCTCGTTCAAGCCGCAGACGGACAACGTGCTCGGCGCCACGAACCCGCCGCCCGAGACCGGGGTACAGTACGAGGTCGGCGCCCGCTACGACCTGATCCCCTCGACCCTCACCGTGAGCGCCGCCGCCTTCCGGATCGACCGCCAGAACGTCTCGGCGGCCGATCCCGTCAACACCGGCTTCTCGGTGATCACCGGCGCGCAGCGCGCGGAGGGCGTCGAGCTCGATATCGCGGGCGAGATCCTGCCGGGCTGGAAGATCATCGGCGGCCTCGGCTTCCTCGACACCCGGATCACGCGGGACACCACCTTCGCGATCGGCAACCGGCTGATCGGCGCCCCGGAATTCAGCGCCAGCATCTGGTCGACCTACCAGATCCAGGACGGCCCCTGGCGCGGCCTCGGCGTCGGCGCGGGCGTCACCCACGTGGGCAACCGTTTCGGCGACCTCAACAACAGCTTCACGGTGGGCGCCTACACGCGCCTCGACGCGGCGTTGTTCTACGATTTCGAGCGCTACCGCTTCGCGATCAACGCCCGGAACCTCACGGACGCGCGCTACGTCGAGCAGCCGTTCAACCAATTCAACAACCTGCCGGGCGCGCCGCTCACCGTGCTGGCGACGATCACCGCCCGGATGTGAGGGACTCCGCCCATCCCTTCTCGGGCCGGGCCTCCCGCCGGCTCGCCCGTTGACAGCCGCCCCCGCCAGCGGGCACCCCGCCGGCCTCGGGCGCGCCCGGGACGTATCGACAACGCGGGCAGCCAACCCGGGCATGAGCCGGTTCACCTTCATCCACGCCGCCGACCTGCATCTCGGCAGCCCGCTCAGCGGTCTCGCTGCGCGCGATCCCGAGATCGCCCGGCGCCTCGCCGCGGCCGGGCGGCAGGCCTTCGAGGACCTTGTCTCGCAGGTGATCGCGCGGGAGGCGGCCTTCCTGGTGATCGCGGGCGACGTCTACGACGGCGACTGGGCCGACAACACGATCGGGCTGTTCTTCGCCCGCCAGGTCGCCCGCCTCGACCGGGCCGGCATCCCGGTCTTCCTCGTGCGCGGCAACCACGACGCCGAGAGCGTGATCACCCGGGCGATCAGCCTGCCTCCGTCCGTCCACACCTTTCCGCCGACCCGCGCCGACACGGCCCGGCTCGACCACCTGAAGGTCGCGATCCACGGCCGCTCCTTCCCGAACCGGGCCGTGCCGGAGAACTACGCCCTCACCTACCCGGCCGCCGTGCCGGGCTGGTTCAACATCGGCTTGCTGCACACCTCCTGCACCGGCCACGCCGCGCACGAGACCTACGCGCCCTGCTCCGTCGCGGATCTGGCGGGCAAGGCCTACGGCTACTGGGCGCTCGGCCACATCCACGAGTATGCGGAACTCGCCCGCGACCCGTGGATCGTCTTCCCCGGCAACCTCCAGGGCCGGAGCATCCGCGAGTGCGGCCCGAAGGGCGCCGTGTCGGTGACGGTCGAGGACGGGCGCGTCGCGGCTCTCGAGCGGATCATCGTCGACCGCGCCCGCTTCCACCGGCTCGCGATCGATCTCGCCGAGGCCGCCGACGAGCGCGAGGCCGTCGCCCGGGTCGAGGCGGCGCTCCGCCCGCTCGCGGCCGAGACGGCCGGGCGCCTCGCCGCTGTGCGGATCCACCTCTCCGGCGAGACGCCGGCCCACGACCGGCTCGCCGCCGACCGCGACGGGCTGGCCGCCGAGATCCAGGCCGCGGCCCACCGGGTGCACGAGGACATCTGGCTGGAGCGCCTGAAGATCGAGACGCGCCGGCCCCGCTCCGCCCTCCCCGCCCCGGCGGGCCTTGCCGCCGCGATCGACCCGGCGGGCCTGCTCGCCGAGATCGACCGCGACCCGGATTTCCGCGCGCGCGCCCGGGCCGCGCTCGCCGAGATCGCCGCGAAGATGCCCGCGACGCTGGCGCCCGAGGAGGCCGACCTCGCCGCCGAACTCGACGCGCTCTGCGCCGAGGCCGAGGCGCTGGTGCTCGGCCGGCTCGGCGGCCGTAGCTGCTGAGGGCTGCCGAGCAATGCGGATCCTCGCCCTCGATCTCGAGCGCTACGGCCCCTTCACCGACCGCACGGTGCGGTTCCGGGAGGATGCGCGGCTGCACGTGGTGCTCGGCGCCAACGAGGCCGGCAAGAGCACGGCGCTCGCGGCCGTCACCGATCTCCTGTTCGGCATCGAGGAGCGCACCCGCTACGCCTTCCGGCACGACATGCCCGCCCTGCGGCTGGGCGCCGAGATCCGGGCGGCGGACGGCCGCACCTTGCGCTTCCGCCGCCGCAAGGGCCGCAAGAACACCCTGGTGGACGCGGCCGATGCGGGGCTCCCCGACGACAGCCTCGCTCCGTATCTCGGTGGGCTGACGCGGGAGGTGTTCTGCCGGGCCTTCGGGCTCGATTCCGCCTCGCTCCGGGCGGGCGCGGCCGAGATGCTCGATGCCGAGGGCGAACTCGGCGCGAGCCTGTTCGCGGCGGCCTCGGGGCTTCGCGGCTACCGGGCGCTCCAGGGCCGGCTGGAGGAGGAGGCCGCCGGCATCTTCATGCCGCGGGCCGCCCGCGACCGCACCTTCTACCAGGCGCTGACCCGCTACGAGGAGGCCCGCAAGGCGATCCGCCAGGGCGAGCTGCGGGCGGGCGACTGGCGCGACCTCAACGAGGAGATCGCGGAGGCCGGCACCCGCCTCGACGCGATCCACGCCGAGCGTCGCCGCATCGCCGGCGAGCAGGCCCGTCTCGCGCGCCTGAAGCGGGTGGCGCCCCTGATCCAGGCGGTCGATGCCGCCGCCGAGGCCGCCGCCCGCGACGAGGCGCCGGACCAGCCGGATCTGTGGACGGATTCCTGGACCGACGCGCTCGGCGCCCGCATCGCCGCGGAGGCTGCCGCCCGGGCCGAGGCGGAGCGCGCGGGCGCCGCGCTGGCGCGGGCCGAGCAGGATCTCGCCGCCCTCCCCCTCGACGAGGGTCTGCTCGCCCGGGCCGAGGCCGTGCTGGAGGCGTTCCGCGGCATCGCCCGGCACGACAAGGACGCCCAGGACCTGCCGCGCATCCGGGCCGAGGCCGACGCGCTCGCCCAGAACCTCGCCCAACTCGCCGCCCGGATCGGCCTGCCCGACGCCGCCGCGCTGAAGCTGCGCCAGCCCTCGGACGCCGCCCGCACCCGCGTCGCCGGGCTGGTGCGCGAGGGCCGGGCGCTCGCCGCCGAGATCGCCCGCCTGACCCGAGACGCGGCCGAGGCCCTGCCCGGGTCGGACGCCGCCGCTGCGCCCGCGATCGACCCCGCCCCCCTGCGGGCGGACCTGCGCGGCCTTGCGGGCCTGCGCGCCGAGGTCGCCCGCCGCGACGAGATCGACGGGACCGTGCGCCGGGAGGCGGGACTGCTCTGGCTCCAGGCCGGCCGGCTCGACCCGCCCGTGGCCGACCTCGCCGCGCTCGCACAGGTGCCGCTCCCCGCGCCCGAGGCCATCGCCCGCCACCGACAGGCCTTCGAGGCACTGGAGCGCCGCCGCGAGCGCGCTGCCGAGCGGCAGGAGACGGCGCGGCAGGCAGCCGCCGGAACGCGCCTGCGGCTGCGCCTGCGCGAGGGCGCCGGCCCCCTGCCCTCGCCCGACGCGCTCGCCCGCCTGCGCGCCGCGCGCGACGCGCTGATCGGGGCGGGCCCCGGCGACGAGGCCGCGCTGCGGCGTTGCCGCGAGGCGGTTGCGGCAGCCGACCGAGCCGCCGACGACCTCGTGCGCGACGCCGCCCGCGCCGCCGAGCAGGCCGCCGACCGGATCCGCCTTGAGGCGGAGACGGAGGAGATGGCGGCGGCCGAGCGGGACCTCGCGGCGATCGCGGCCGCCCGCTCCGAGGCTGAGTCCGCCTGGCAGGCGGCCTGGGCGCCCGCCGGGCTCAGTGCCGCCCCGCCCGCCGAGATGGCGGCCTGGCTCGCCGAGGTCCAGACGCTGCTCGACGCGCTGGCCTCGGTCGAGACGCAGAGCATCGAGCAGCGCCGTCTCGCCGAGCGGGTCGAGGCCGCCCGTCGGCCCCTCGCGGCGCTCGCGGCGCGGGCCGGGCTCGACCTGCTGCCCGGCCTCGATCCCGGCCTGATGCTGGCCCGGATCGAGGAACGCGTCGCCGCTCTCGGCGAGGCCTGGGAGCGTGCCCGCGAGGCGGAAGGGCGTGCCCGCGCCGCCGCCGAGCAGGCTGCCCGCCGCGCCGCCGACCTCGCCGAGGCGCGCGTCCGCGAGACGGTCTGGCGCGAGGCCTGGAATCTCGCCGTCCCGGCGATCGGGCTCGACGGCGCGGCCGGCCCCGACGAGGCCGACAGCGCGCTCGCCGCCTGGGCGGCGGTGCCGGCGGCGCTCGCTGCGCTAGAGCACCAGCAGCGCCGCATCGCGGGCCTGAGCCGCGACATGGAGGCCTACCGGGCGGAGGCCGACACCCTCGTGGCCGCGCTCGGGCCCGACCTCGCCGGGCTTCCCGCCACCGCGGCCATGAAGGCCCTGCACGACCGACTGGGCGCGGCGCAGGAGCGGCGCGCCCGCCGCACCGACCTCGCCAGCCGCTGCCGGGAGGCCGCCGAGGCCCTGGCGGCGGCCGAAGCCGCGCGTGGGGCGGCCGCGAGCGCGCTGGCGGACCATCTCGGTGAGCGATCCGAGGGGCCGGCGGAGGATCCGGCCGCGCTCCACGCCCGCCTCACGGCGCGGCGGGCGCTGCGCCTGGAGCTGGAGAGCCGCCGGGCCGACCTCGCCCGGATCGCGGACGGGGTCGCCGAGGCCGAGCTGCGGGCCGACCTCTCCGGAACCTCGCCCGACGCGATCGAGGCGGCTCTGCGCGGCCTCGCCCTGGAGGAGGAGGCGCTCGACCAGCGCGGCAAGGCGGCCTTCGCCGACCGCGACCGGGCCGAGCGCCGCCGCGCGGATCTCGAGGGCGGCACCGGCGCCGAGCTGGCCTTGGCCCAGCGCAAGGCGGCGGAGGCGGAACTCGCCGGCGAGGCCCGGCGCTGGGCGGTGCTGCGGCTCGCCGGCCTCCTCATCGGCACCGCCATCGGCCGCCAGCGCGCGGGCCAGCAGGACCCGCTTCTCGCCCGCGCCGGCGCCCTGTTCTCGGGGTTGACCGGCGGCGCCTTCGCGGGACTCGCGCAGGATTACGACGCGGGCGACGAGCCGCGCCTCACCGGCCGGCGCGCCTCCGGCGAGCTGGTGCCGGTGGATGGGCTCAGCGAGGGCACGCGCGACCAGCTCTACCTCGCCCTGCGGCTCGCCTATCTGGAGGATTACGCGGGCCGCGCCGAGCCCGCGCCGTTCGTCGGTGACGACCTCTTCCTCACCTTCGACGACGCCCGCACCGCCCACGGCCTGGAGGCGCTGGCGGCGATCGGCGGACAGGTGCAGCCGATCCTGTTCACCCACCACCGCCACGTCGCCGACCTCGCCCGCGCCCGGCTCGGGGCGGCGGTCGACGTGCTGGAGCTGTAACCCTGTCATGGATTCCAAAGGTCGAGACCTTTGGCGGGTGCAGGGCAGAGCCCTGCATTTGAACCCTCCGTCCCGGCTTTGCCGGGGCGGAGGGTTCAATCCCGGGGCTGCGCGCCCCGGACCCCGTCCAAGGGCCTTGGCCCTTGGAGATCCCAGGACCGAAGTTACCCCAGATATCGCGCCTCGATATGCGCCCGGAACGCCGCCGTGCCGAGCGGGCGGCCGGTCGCCTCGGCGAGGATCGTGTCCGTGTCGGCGAGGCTCGCCCGGGCGTGGACCCAGGCCCGCAGCCAGTCCCGCAGGGGCGCGAAATCGCCCCGCGTCAGTCCCGGCAGCAGGTCGGGCGCGGCTGCCTTCGCCGCCGCGAAGAGCTGGGCGGCCGCGAGCGCGCCCAGCGTGTAGGTCGGGAAATAGCCCCAGGCGCCCCCCGGCCAGTGGATGTCCTGCAGGCAGCCGAGCCGGTCGTTCGGGACCGCGAGCCCGAGAAGCGCCCGCACGCCGTCGTTGAAGGCGCCCGGCAGGTCGGCGACCGCGAGGTCGCCCGCGATCAGCGCCGTCTCCAGCTCGTAGCGGAGCAGGATGTGGGCCGGATAGGTCGCCTCGTCGGCATCGACCCGGATGAAGCCCGGCTCGACCCGGGTGGCGAGGCGGTGCAGGTTCTCCGCCTCCCAGGCCGGGCCCGAGCGCCCGAAGGCCTCCCGCAGGAGCGGCGCGAGATAGTCGAAGAAGGCCTCCGAGCGGCAGGCCTGCATCTCGACGATCAGGCTCTGGCTCTCGTGCAGCGTCATGCCGCGCGCCTCGCCCGCGGGCTGGTGGCGCCAGGCCGTCGGCCGGCCCTGCTCGTAGAGGGCGTGGCCGGTCTCGTGCAGGACGCCCATCAGGGCGCGGGCGTAGTCGCCCGCGTCGTACCGGGTGGTGATGCGCACGTCGTCGGTGGCGCCGCCGCAGAACGGGTGGAGGCTGATGTCGAGCCGCCCGCGGGCGAAGTCGAAGCCGAGCGCCTCCATCAGCCGGAGGCCGACCGCGCGCTGCGTCTCGACCGGGAACGGCCCCTCGGGCGGCACGGGCTGGACCCCAGCCGCCTGCCGCTCGCGGATCGCCGCGATCATGCCGGGGAGCCACGCCCGTAGCTCGGCGAAGAGCGGGTCGATCGTCGCCCGGCGCATGCCCGGATCGTAGCCGTCGAGAAGCGCGTCGTAGGGTGCGAGGCCGAGCGCCGCGCCCTTGGCGGCGCCGATCTCCCGCTGCAGGCGCAGCACCTCGGCGAGTTCGGGCCTGAGCCGAGCGAAGTCCGAATCCGCCCGGGCGGAGCGCCACGTCATCTCGCAGCGCGAGACCGCGCGGGAACTCGCCTCCACCAGATCCTGAGGCACGGCCGCCGCGTGCCGGTAGCTGCGCGCCATCTCCGCGAGATTCGCGCGCTGCTCCGGGGCCAGCACCTCCGTCCCAGCCTCGGCCAAGCGGTCGGCGACCGCCGGCCCGGTGAGGATCTCGTGCGCGAGCCCGCGCAGCACCGCGACCTGGTCGGCGCGACCCTCCGCCGCACCGTCCGGCATCTGCGTCTGCGCGTCCCATCCGAGGATGCCCGAGGCGCCGTTCAGCGCCGAGAGCCGGGCGAAGGTACGTTCCAGGGCGGCGTAGGCCGGTGCGTCGGCGTGCATCGTCTCTCCTGCGGTTGCCGTCGGGAGCCTCGAGCCGTTCCCGATCGCGCTGCAATCGGGAACGGCTCCAAGCTCTTGTTCTGACGCGCGCTCTTGCGCCAAACAGGTGTCCACTTCGGCGGAGAGCGCTCTAGCATCGCCCGTACCGCGCCGCACGTCCCGCCGCGGCGGGGGCCGATCCTGCGCTATCCTGCATGGACACGCCTATCGAGCCGAACTAAATGTGCGATTGCGCACGACGGATCACGCGGATCGGGCCCCGGCCGATGAACAGGATCGACCCCGGCATCGGAATCCACCGCCGCTACCTCCACGACGAGGTCGCCGAGCGGATGCGGGCGCTGATCCAGTCCGGCGAGATGGAGCCGCTGGCGCGCATCAACGAGAGCGAGCTGACCGAGCGCTTCGGCATCTCGCGCACCCCCTTGCGCGAGGCGATCAAGATCCTGGCGACCGAGGGGCTGCTGGAGCTGCTCCCGAACCGGGGCGCCCGGGTGGCCAGCATCTCGCCCGAGGAGATCGAGGAGATGCTGGAGGTGATCGCGGGCCTCGAGGCGACCGCGGCCGACCTCGCCTGCGCGGCGATCAGCGAGGCGGAGATCGCCGCGATCGAGGACGACCACCGCCAGATGGTGGAGGCGTGGCAGGCCCGCGATGCGGGACGCTACTACCCGCTCAACCGGCGCGTGCACGAGGCGATCATGGCCGCCGCCCGGAACGCCGTCCTCACCTCGATCTATCTCGGCCTGTCGGGCCGCATCCAGCGAACGCGCTACTCCGTCCACCAGACGGAGGAGGAATGGGCCCGGGCGGTCGAGGAGCATGCCCGCATGATCGCCCTGCTGCGCGCCCGCGATGGCGCCGGCCTCTCGGCGCTGATGCGCGCCCATATCCGCGGCCGAAAGGCCGTGCTCGCCGCGCGCGTCGGCGAGGCGGCAGCTGCCTGCTGAGCGCGTTTCCCAGACTCAGCGTCCGGTCCAGACCGGTGGGCGCTTGGCCAGGAACGCCTCCATCCCCTCGCGGAAGTCGGCGCTGAGATAGCAGGAGAGGATCAGGTCGTCGTCCGAACCCGCTGCCCCGCCGCCCTCCGCCAGCCGGCGCAGGCCCTCCTTGGTGGCCCGGAGCGTGAGCGGAGCATGGCCGGCCAGCAGCGTCGCGAGGGCGTCCGTGCGCGCCCGCAGGGCAGGCGCGTCCGTCACCACCTCGCCGACGAGGCCGATGCCGAGGGCCTCCTCGGCGCCGAGGAGCCGGGCGGTGAAGATCATGTCCTTCACCCGCGCCGGCCCGACGAGGGCCGCCAGGCGCTTCAGGTTGGCCACCGACAGGCAGTTGCCGAGCGTCCGGGCGATCGGGAAGCCCAGGCGCGCGTCGGCGGTGGCGATGCGCAAGTCGCAGGCCGCCGCGATCGCCGCGCCCCCGCCCGTGCAGGCGCCCGCGATCGCCGCGACCGTCGGCACCCGCACCCGCTCCAGGGTGCCGAGCACCCGGTCCATGAAGCGCTCGTAGGCGAGCGCGTCGTCGGCGGTGCGGACGTCGCGGAACTGGGCGATGTCGGTGCCGGCCGCGAAGGCCCTGTCCCCGGCGCCCGTGATGACCAGCACCTTCGCGGCCGGGTCGGCGGCGACCCGCTCGCACAGGGTGACGAGACCCTCGTACATCGCGAAGGTCAGGGCGTTGCGGGCCTGGGGCCGGTTCAGCACGATCCGGGCGATGCCGGCCTCGTCCTGCGAGAACAGGAGTTCGTCGGTCGGCTGGTCGGTCATCGGCGGGCTCGTCTCGGCGTTTCCTGAGCCCGGTCTGGCGCGGGCGGGCGGGCCGATCAAGCGCTCCGACAACGGAAACGGAGGCCCTTAAGGCCCCCGTCGGCAGGTGTGCCGTCCTGGCGGTCAGGCGGTCGCGGGCTTCAGCGCGGCGGCCGGGCTCCCGGTCGCGCCGGCCTCCAGCACCTTGCCGCGCGGGCCGACCCAGGTGCCGACCCACTTGCGCTGCCAGAGGAACAGGCAGCCGAGCACCACCAGGGTGAAGACCGCGTAGCCGACGAAGCCCGGCGCGAAGCCGCCCGTGTACTGCTTCGAGAGGCCCATCACGTTCGGCAGGATCGCGCCACCGAGCGCGCCCACCTCGCCGATCATCGAGCCAGCGACCGCGGTGTTGTTCGGCCAGCGCAGGGGCACGAGCTGGAACAGGGCGCCGTTGCCGGCCCCGAGCGCGGCGAAGCAGAGCATGAACAGGATCGTGGTCACAGCGAGCGAGGGCGCGGCGGTGAGCGCCAGGAACGAGCCGATCGCGGCCATCAGCACCACGGTCAGGACCAGGATGCCGCCCATCCGGTCGGCGAAGTAGCCGCCGAGGATGCGGATACCGGAGCCCATCAGCGCCGCCAGCATGGTGAGGCGTCCGGCCTCGACCTTCGTGACGCCGAAGCTCTCGTAGAAGAAGGTCGGCAGGAAGTTCGACAGGCCGATGAAGCCGCCGAAGGTGATGATGTAGATCAGCGAGAAGGCCCAGCCGTCCTTCGTGAACAGGCAGGAGACGTGCTCGCGGAAGGTCTGCTCGTGGTTGTCCGGCGGCTCCTTGGCCAGAACGATCATCACGGCGATCGGGATCAGCATCACGGCGCCCGCGAAGCCGTAGACCGCCTGCCAGCCATAGGCCTGGGCGAGCGGGGGTGCGAACAGCACGGCCAGCACCGTGCCGGAATTGCCGGCGCCCGCGATGCCCATGGCGAGCCCCTTGTGCTCCGGCGGGAACCAGCCCGAGCCCAGCGACAGCGCCACGCCGAACGAGGCGCCCGCGATGCCGAGCAGCACGCCCATCGCCAGCACGTCGTTGTAGGTCGCCAAGAAGAAGAAGCCGTAGATCATCGCGAGCACGATGACGCCCATCTCGGTGAGCGCGGCGTTCTTGCGGCCGATATACTGGGCTAGCACGCCTAGGGGAAAGCGCATGATCGCGCCCGCCAGGATCGGCAGAGAGATCATGAAGCCGGTCTGGGCCGGGGTGAGCCCGTAGGTCTCGGTGATGAACGGGCCCATCGCGCCGTTCAGCACCCAGACCGCGAAGCAGAAATCGAAGTACAGGAATGCGGCGAAGAGGGTCGGGGGATGCCCCGACTTCATCACGGTCTTGAAGCTGGCCATCTGCGGATGCTCGTCGGGTTCGTGGTGCGTCGCCGCGGGGCGATCGCACGATGCCGGTGGGGGCCGGACTCACACCGTCCGCTTGTCGGGGCGCCGTTGCCCCGGGGCGCCGCTCGGACGCGGCTGCGGGGTGCATTGCAGCAAGCGTGCCAACCCGCTGGCCGCCCGGTCCCGGGCCGCCTTCTGCCCTGTCCGGCGGCCGACCCGCTCCCCTCTGCCCACGGGCCTCCGGGCGTGCTGCCTCAGACGCGGGCAGCACGGAGCCCGGCGGCACTGGGGATGGCGCGGAACTGCGCAGCTCACGCGGCCGTGAAACACCTGTTGCGCGAAATCGACGGCGCGCCGCGCAGGGCTGACCCGCGCGGCTCTACAGGTTCCAGCCCGGTCTTGACTTTGCTAGAGCTTGGCCGATCGACCTTGGCCGTTCCGGGGGCAGCCGGCGCAGGGTCGCGCCGCGGCCCGCGCATGTCGGGCCGGGCACCATCCAGGGACGTCCTACGCTCGCACCATGTCGGATCTCAAGACCGGCCTCTCGCGCCGCTTCCTGCTCACCGGATCGGCGGCCGCCCTCGGCCTCGGCAGCCCGCTGCCCGCCCTCGCCCAGCGCGTCGGCCTCGTGCCCGCGGGCAGCGGCGGCTACGACGACGACCTGCTCTATCAGGACCAGAACGGCGCCTTCTACCGCCGCCGCAACGGCCGCTACGAGCCCTATACGGGCCGGGTCGAGTTCGGTCGCCCGGTGCTCGGCGACGAGGCGCCCCCGCCCGGCCGCGGGCCCGTGGCGGAGCCCGGACCGGGGCCGGCCCGGCAGCCCGGTCAGCCGCCCGCGCAGCGCAGCGTGGTCGAGCGCCCGGTCGATGACGGGCCGATCGATTACGCCCGCGCCTACGCGGCGATCACCGACGATCCCTTCCCGATCGCGGCCTTCAACTACAAGAAGATGAACCCGGTCTTCCTGCGCCAGGAGATCGCCTATGGCGGGCCCCACGAGCCGGGCACGATCGTGGTCGATCCGCGCGCGCGCCACCTCACGCTGGTGCAGTCGGGCGGGCGCGCCCGCCGCTACGGCGTGGGTGTCGGCAAGCAGGGCTTCTCGTGGTCGGGCATCGCCACGGTCAACTCCAAGCAGGCCTGGCCGGACTGGTACCCGCCCAAGGAGATGATCGCGCGCCGGCCCGACCTCGCCGCGCAGATCGACAAGCTGCAGAGCGGCCTCGGCGTCGCGGGCGGCCCGCGCAACCCGCTGGGCGCGCGCGCCATGTATCTCTGGCAGAACAACAAGGACACGCTCTACCGCATCCACGGCACCCTGGAGCCCTACTCGATCGGCCAGTCGGTCTCCTCGGGCTGCATCCGGATGATCAACCAGGACGCGATCGACCTCTACGGCCGGGTCGCGGTCGGTGCGAAGGTCGTCGTGCTGAGCTGAGCGCCCGCCCGGCGCCTCCGGCGGACGCGTGACCGGAGGGGGTCGGTTGGCGGAGGTCGACGCCCTGCTGGGGGCCATCGAGACGATCGATCCGGGCGCGATCGCGGGCTGGGCCTGCATGCGCCGCCCGGACGGCAGCGAGCGCCCGGCGATCCTCGAACTGCTGGCCGACGACGTGCTGGTCTTCCGCTTCGTCGCCAGCGCGGTCCGAGAGGACGTGCGGGCGCGTGGCGCCTGCGGTATCGCCCGGACCGGCTTCCGGCTGGACCACGCCTTCCCGGTCGGCACGAGGATCGCGCTGCAGAGCGCCGAGACCGGCGCCCGCTTGGGGACGCCGCGCCACGTGGCGCCGTCCCGGCCGCCGCGGATCGGGCTGATCGCGCCCGCCCGCGACGAGGCGCCGTTCCTGCTGGAATGGCTCGCCTATCACCGCACGCGCGGGATCGAGCGCTTCTTCATCGCGGACAATGGCGGCACCGACGCCACCTCCGACCTGCTCTGCCGGCTCGATCGGGCCGGCCTCGTCACCCGCTACGATTATCTCGGCCGCAGCTATTTCCAGACGGACTTCTACGCCGAGACGCTGGCGCGGCCGGAGGTGCGGGCGGCCTGCGACCTGCTGGCGGCGCTCGACTGCGACGAGTTCCTGGTGGCGACGAACGGCCGCCCGATCCCCGCGACCCTGGCGGAGCTGTTCGCCGACGACGCGGTGAGCGCGCTGGCGCTGAACTGGGCGAATTACGGCAGCGCGGGGCAGGAGGAGCACGATCCGGCCCGCCTCGTCTTGGAGCAGTACGACCGGCGCGCCGAGGAGCGGAACCCGCTCAACAACCACATCAAGTCGGTCTTCCGGCCGGAGCGGTTCCGCGGCTTCCGCGTGAACGTGCACGCGATCGACATGGATTACGGGCTCTACCGGGCCGCCTCGGGGGACGCGGCGGACTGGGACGTGGCCTACGCGGCGCGCGGGATCACGCGGGTGCCGGACTGGACCAATCTGCGGGTCAACCACTACTCTACGAAGAGCCGGAGCGCCTTCGTCCAGCGCAAGCTCCAGGGCCGCGCCGCCGACCGGGCGACCTCCGAGGCGATGCGGCGGCACGCCGACTACTTCGCCCTGCACGACACGAACGACGTGCGGGAGCCCGCCGATGCGGCGGTGATCGCCGAGACCCGGGCGGAGATCGCCCGGATCGAGGCCCTGATCGCCGCGGCCTGACCGGTCAGAGATGCAGACGACGCTTCTCCTCGCCGCCGCGGCCGGCCTAGGGCTCGGGGCCGGCGCGTTGTTCTACGCGGGGCTCCGCATCGGGCGGGCGCGGGGCGGCATGATCGCGCCGTCCGTCGAGGAAGCTCCGGTCGCCGCGCGCCGACTCGTCGGCGCGTGGCAGGGGCGGCAGGGCTACGCCTTCGCCCTCGCGATCTCCAACAGCTCAGCCGGCGACGTGTTGATCGAGGGTGTGGAGGTTCTGGCGCCCGCCCGCGCGCGGGTCAGCGTGCAGCCGGGCGATGATGAGAGCTGGACCCGGCCGGCGCGGCGGCAGGCGGTGCGGTGGCGCGCGGCGGCGGGCAAGCGGGAGGCTGTTGTCCAGTGCCGGCTCCACCTACCCGCGTCGGCGGATCGGACGGGGACGCGCGCCCTGCTCCGCCTCACCGGCACGCGGGATGCCGGGGGCCGGCGCACCTGCGCGACGCTGACGGTCGATCTCTGAGTCCGGTTGCCGCCCAGGCGGTTCGGAAGGGCGGATCCCCTCTCCCCGCGGGGCGCGGAGAGGGGATCCAGCGGCGCCCGAAGCGATCCCCCGGAAGCGGGCCGGATCCCGCGTCCCTACGCCCCGTCATCCAGCCGCCGCCGCTCGCCGCGGATGCGGCGGATCGTGCCGGTTGCGGAGCGGTAGACCACCGTCTCGGTCTCGACCACGTTCGGGCGGAAGCGCACCCCGCGCAGCAGCGAGCCGTCGGTGACGCCGGTCGCCGCCACGATCACATCGCCGCGGGCCAGGTCCATCAGATCGTATTTGCGGTTCGGCTCGGTGATGCCCATGCCCTCCGCGCGGCGACGCTTCTCCGCCGAGTCGAGAATCAGCCGGCCCTGCATCTGGCCGCCGGTGCAGCGGAGCGCGGCCGCGGCGATCACGCCCTCCGGCGCGGCTCCGGTGCCCAGATAGATATCGATCCCGGTCTCCTCCGGGCTCGTGGTGAAGATGATGCCGGCGATGTCGCCGTCCGAGATCAGGCGCACGCCCGCGCCCGTGTCGCGGATCTCGGCGACGAGGCCGGCATGGCGCGGCCGGTCGAGCACCAGCGCGGTGATCTGGTGCGGCCGTACGCCCTTGGCGCGGGCCAGCGCCAGGATGTTGTCGGTCGGGCTCGCATCGAGATCGACCACGCCCGCCGGGTAGCCAGGGCCGACCGCGATCTTCTGCATGTAGACGTCGGGGGCGGCCAGCAGCGCGCCGCGCTCGGCGATGGCCATCACCGCGATGGCGCCCGGCATGTCCTTGGCGCAGAGGGTCGTGCCCTCCAGCGGGTCGACCGCGATGTCGACCTCCAGTCCGCCACGGCCGAGCTTCTCGCCGATGTAGAGCATCGGCGCCTCGTCGCGCTCGCCCTCGCCGATCACCACGCGGCCGTCCACCGGCAGGGTGTTCAGCTCCTCGCGCATCGCGTCGACGGCGGCTTGGTCGGCGGCCTTCTCGTTGCCCTGGCCGCGCAGGCGCGCCGCGGCGATCGCGGCCCGCTCGGTCACGCGGGCGAGTTCCAGGCCGAGGATGCGCATCGCGACGTTGCGCGGGCCCTCGTGCGGCGCCTCAGACATGGTTCCTGCCCTCACGTCCCGGCCCGGATGTTTCCGATGCCGTCGCCCTGCGCGATCCGTGCCGCGCAGACGTTTCCTGTGCGGGACGGCATAGCACGGGCGCGCCGGATCGGTCTTGGCCCAACCCGGCGGAACGCGACGGTTTCCCCTACAACCCCAGATTAACGTTCTACTCGCGCTCGATCCGGATCAGCTGCGGCGACTCGGCGAGCAGCCCGTCCGCCGCGATGGCGTCGAGGGCCGCGCGGATGTTTCCTTCCGTCGCCGCGTAGGTGATCAGAACCAGCGGCACCGGCTGGCCGGAGCGGCCGCGCGGGTCGTTGACCGCCGCGTTCTCGCTGCGGCGCTGCAGGATGCTCTCGATCGAGATCTCGCGCTCGGCCATGCGGGTGGCCACGCCCGCGGCGACGCCCGGGCGGTCGTGCACGGTGAGCCGGATGTAGTAGCCGCCCTCGTGGCGCTGCATCTCGACCCGCTCGGACGGGCGCAAGGTGGCGCTCGGGCGGCCGAAGGCCGGGCGCACGAGGCCGGCGGCCACGTCGGTGACGTCGGCGACGACCGCGGAGGCGGTGGCCTCGCCGCCCGCGCCGGGGCCGATCAGGGTCAGCTCGCCCACCGCGTCGGCATCGACCGTGACGGCGTTCGTCACGCCCATCACCTGGGCGATGGCGGAGGATTTGGGCACCATGGTCGGGTGCACGCGCTGCTCGATGCCGGCGGCGGTCGCCTGGGCGACACCCAGGAGCTTGATCCGGTAGCCGAGCTCGTCCGCCATGCGGAGATCCAGCGGCTGCACCCGCGAGATGCCCTCGACCGAGACGCCCTCGGCGTCCACGACCGTGCCGAAGGCGAGGCTCGTGAGGATGGCGAGCTTGTGGGCGGTGTCGAAGCCCTCGACGTCGAAGGTCGGGTCGGCCTCGGCGTAGCCCAATGCCTGCGCGTCCTTGAGGCAGGCCTCGAAGGTCAGGCCCTCGCGCTCCATGCGGGAGAGGATGTAGTTGCAGGTGCCGTTGAGGATCCCGTAGACCCGGCTGACCGCGTTGCCGGGCAGGCCCTCGCGGATCGCCTTCACCACCGGGATGCCGCCCGCGACCGAGGCCTCGAAGGCCAGCGCCACGCCGGCCGCCTCGGCGGCTTTCGCGAGCGCCGCGCCGTGATGGGCAAGCAGCGCCTTGTTGGCGGTGACAACGTGCTTGCCCGAGGCGAGCGCCGCCTCGACGGTGGCCTTGGCGGGCCCTGCCGAGCCGCCGATCAGCTCGACCACGCAATCGACCTCGCCCGAGCCGGCCAGCGCCACCGGATCGTCGAACCACTGGATGCCGGAGAGGTCGAGCCCACGGTCGCGCGTGCGGTCGCGCGAGGAGACGGCGGTGACGCGGATCTCCCGGCCCGTCGCGGCGGAGAGCGCGTCGGCGCGGCGCGCGATCATGCGGACGACGGAGGCACCCACGGTGCCGAGGCCGGCGACGCCGAGGCGGAGGCTGTGTGTCATGGTTCCTATCCGGGCCCGGCAAGCGGCGGAGCGCGGACGCGCCCCGGCGGGCGCGGCACTCATGCAACGATTTGTCCGCACCCGCAAGAAACCCGCACAGGACCTGCGAGCAAGCAGGGTGCCGTCAGTCCGGCACGCGCCGCCGGTAGCGCGCGGCGGTCGCGATCAGCCCGTAGAGCACGCCGGCGTTGAAGAGGTGCCAGAGCCAGTGCGTGCCGAAGGGGATCGTCCAGCAGGCGGCCCGGTCGAGGGTGCGCGCCGCGAGCGAGAGGCCGAACAGGGCGGCGATTCCGAGGAGCGCCAGCCCCGCCTCGCGGCGGGCTGCGGCCCGGTGGCAGGTCTGGCCGGCGACGAGGGGCGCCGCGACGCCGCCGAGCGCCAGGAGGGCCGGCAGGTAGGCGATCGAGCCGTTGGTCAGCGCCTCGACGTCGCGGCCGGTGAGCGCGTCGAGCGCCGGGACGAGGCCGAACGAGAAGGCCAGGAAGCCGAGCGTGGCGCCCCCCGCCGCGAGGGGCCCCAGGCCGAGAAAGCGCCGCAGGGCCAGGAAGAAGTAGCCGTGGATGAAGACCGCGATCGGGATCACGTCGGCGAGCATCGACCAGTGCACGGCGAGCGTGTGGAACAGGAAGGAGCCGATCCCGACGATGCCCACGAGGACGGCCAGCGCCAGGGCGGCCGGGTCGCGCCCGGCGCGCCAGGCGGCGGCCAGCGCCGCCGCCAGGAAGGCGGCGTTCGTCGCGGCGTTCAGCGGCTCGTCCCAGAAGCCGGCGCCGGTGCGCTCGCAATAGGCGCGGATCGGCTCGAACCAGTCGGTGCTCATCGTGGCCTCTTCTCCCCGGCCCGCCGCTTGTCAGGCGGGTGCGAAGGCCCGATGACGGGCGCCGGCTCAAGGACGCGGCGTGATGCGGATCAGCACCTGGAACGTCAACTCGATCAAGCAGCGGGTCGGGCACCTCACGGCCTTCCTGGCGGAGGCCGAGCCCGACGTGGTCTGCCTGCAGGAGCTGAAGTGCCAGGACGAGTCCGTCCCCCGCGCCGAGATCGAGGCGGCGGGCTATCGCGTCGAGACGCTGGGGCAGAAGGCCTATAACGGCGTCGCGCTGCTGGTGCGCCAGCCGCTCGTGCTCACCGAGGTGCGGCGAGGGCTGCCGGGCGACGAGGCCGACGTGCAGGCGCGCTACATCGAGGGGCTGGTCGCGGGCGAGGGCGTCGCGCCCGTGCGGGTCGCCTCGATCTACCTGCCGAACGGCAACCCCGTGGCGAGCGAGAAATTCCCCTACAAGCTCGCCTTCCTGGAGCGCCTGCGCCGGCACGCCCGCGCGCTGATGGACGCCGAGGTGCCGCTGGTGCTGGCCGGCGACTACAATGTGATCCCGCAGCCCGAGGACGCCGCCGACCCCGAGGCGTGGCGGGAGGACGCGCTGTTCCGGCCGGAATCGCGTGCGGCCTTCCGGATGCTGCTCGCCGAAGGGCTCACCGACGCGCTCCGGGCCTGCGACCCGCGCGACGGGGTCTACACCTTCTGGGACTACCAAGCCGGCAGCTGGTTCCGGAACTTTGGGATTCGCATCGACCACCTGCTGCTCTCGCCCCAGGCCGCCGACCGGCTGGTCTCGGCCTCGGTCCAGAAGCACCTGCGCGGCCTGGAGAAGCCCTCCGACCACGTGCCGGTGACGGTGGAGCTACTGGACGCGTGATGCGGCTTGCCGTTCGATCGGCCCGGATGCCGGCGGATCCCCTCTCCCCGCGTGCGGGGAGAGGGAGCGCCCTCAGAACGAGCGCGGCAGGCCGAGGATGTGCTCGGCCACGTACGACAGGATCAGGTTCGTGGAGATCGGCGCGACCTGGTAGAGCCGCGTCTCGCGGAACTTGCGCTCGACATCGTACTCGGCCGCGAAGCCGAAGCCGCCGTGGAACTGGATGCAGGCGTTGGCCGCCTCCCAGCTCGCCTTGGCGGCGAGGTACTTCGCCATGTTGGCCTGCGCCCCGCAGGGCTCGCCCGCGTCGTAGAGCCGGCAGGCCTCGTAGCGCATGAGGTTGGCCGCCTCGACCTCGATGAAGCTCTCGGCGATCGGGAACTGCACGCCCTGGTTCTGGCCGATCGGGCGGCCGAACACGGTGCGTTCCTTGGCATACGCCGTGACCTTGTCGATGAACCAGTAGCCGTCGCCGATGCACTCGGCCGCGATGAGCGCCCGCTCGGCGTTGAGGCCGGTGAGGATGTACTTGAAACCTTGCCCTTCCTCGCCGATCAGGTTCTCGGCCGGGATCTCGAGATCGTCGAAGAACAGCTCGTTGGTCTCGTGGTTGACCATGTTGAGAATCGGGCGGACACTCATGCCCTTCGCTCTCGCCTCGTGCAGGTCCACGAGGAAGATCGACAGCCCCTCCGACTTCTTGGCGACCTGATCGAGCGGCGTGGTGCGGGCCAGGAGGATCATCAGGTCGGAGTGCTGGATGCGCGAGATCCAGACTTTCTGGCCGTTGATCACCCATCGGTCGCCCCGGCGGACGGCGGTGGTCTTGATCTTGGTGGTATCGGTGCCGGCGGTCGGCTCGGTCACGCCCATCGATTGCAGGCGCAGTTCGCCTGCCGCGATCCTGGGCAGGTAGTGCCGGCGCTGCGCCTCGGAGCCGTGCCGCACCAGCGTGTTCATGTTGTACATCTGCCCGTGGCAGGCGCCGGAATTGCCGCCGGAGCGGTTGATCTCCTCCATGATCACGGAGGCTTCCGTCAGGCCGAGGCCCGAGCCGCCGTAGGCCTCCGGGATCAGGGCCGCCATCCAGCCGGCCCTGGTCAGCGCATCGACGAAGGCTTCCGGGTAGCCGCGGGCCTCGTCCACCCGGCGGTGGTACTCGGGCGGGAACTCGGCGCAGAGCGCGCGCACCGCGTCGCGGATGTCCTGGTGCTGACCGTGGTCGATCGTCCGCATCGCGTCCTCCCCGCCGTCCCGCGCGTCCGGCACGCGTCGCGAACGATCTAGGGATGTGCGGCCGAGGCCACCAATACAGCTTGCGTCACCGGGCCATAGCGTTCCGCTATGGGGGCGTCCGCGCAGCGGCCGCCGGCCGTCCTACTGCAGGTAGGCGGCCATCATCTCGGCGACAGCGCGGGTCGCGTAGGCCGGGGGCGTCTCGCCCCAGCGGACCGGAAAGGCCTCGACCACCCGGCGGCCGGCCAGGATCGCGTCGACCTCCTCGGAGAGGAGCCCGTCGTCGAGGGCGGCCGCCAGGGCGGCGCGGCCGTGGCCGCTCTCGCGCGGCGCCCAGGCGAGGGCATCGTCCGCCGGGGACGCGGGGGTATCGAGAAGATCAAGCGTCGCGTCGAGATCGAACATCGTCATCGTCCTTCCGTGCCGGGCCAGTCGTCGGAACTGGGCCGGTACACGGCGGGCGCGGGCGCGAGCCCCTCGCCGCAAAGGTCCTGTCGAAGTCGGTGTCGTTCGAGGCCATCGTGCCTGTCCGCCGGTCGGATCCGCAGCGCCCGCAAGCGCCTGCGCCACGATGGAAATCTACGCCTCTCGCCGCGGAATGTGCTTTCAAAGATCCGGCGCGCCGCAGGCCGTCCCTGTCGGCGGACGGCGCCCGTCTGGAAGGTTCGTGGCCGGCGTCAGCTCCGCTGGCTGAGGAGCCCGGCCGCGGCGAGGTTGCGGCGGACCCGCTCCAGGGGGACCTCGGACGGGTCGGGCAGCGCGAAGCGCTCGCCCGTGATCCGCTCGTAGGCGCTGATGTAGACGGCGGCCGTCTCCAGCACGATTGCGGCCGGGATCTCGGGGATCGGGTCGCGGTAGGGGTCGCAGCGGGCCACCACCCAGTTGCGCACGAAGTCCTTGTCGAAGCTCTCCGGGCTCGTGCCCGCGGCGAGCCGCTCCGGATAGCTCGCGGCGAACCAGTAGCGGCTGCTGTCGGGGGTGTGGATCTCGTCGGCCAGGACGATGCGCCCGTCCGCGTCGGTGCCGAACTCGTACTTGGTGTCGGCCAGGATCAGGCCGCGCTCGGCCGCGAGCGCCTGCCCGCGGGCGAACAGGGCGAGCGCGGCCTCCGACACCGTGCGCCACTGCTCCGCGGTAAGGAGCCCCTTGCCCAGGATCTCGGCCTCGGTCAGCGGCTCGTCGTGGCCGCCGTCGAAGGCCTTGGTGGTGGGGGTGATGATGGCCTGCGGCAGGCGCTCGTTGGGGTGCATGCCGTCGGGAAAGGCGTGGCCGTACAGCGTCCGCTCGCCGGCCCGGTAGCGGGTGAGGATCGAGGTCGAGGTGGTGCCCGCCAGATAGCCCCGCACCACCACCTCCACGGGGAGGATGTCGAGGCGCTTCGCCAGGACGACGTTCGGGTCCGGATAGGCGAGGACGTGGTTGGGGCAGATGTCGGCCGTGCGCTCGAACCAGAAGCGCGCGGTCCGGGTCAGCACCTCGCCCTTGAACGGAATGGCGGCGAGCGCCCGGTCGAAGGCGCTGATCCGGTCCGTGGTGATGAGGATGCGCCGCCCGTCCGGGAGGTCGTAATTGTCGCGCACCTTGCCGCGGTAGCGGTTCGGCAGCTCGGGCAGGTCGGCGTCCTCCAGGACCTGATGGGCGTGCGCGGCGAGGTCGGCCGGGTTCATCGGACAAGCGCTCCATGGGCGGCGGGTCCCCGCCGATCTGGGCCCGTCTTGTGCGCGCAACGCCGCCCGAATACCAGTCTCGGCCCCTCCGTCAGCGGGCCTGTCGCCAGCCCCGCGCGGGGCCGTTCGGGCAGTCCCGCTCCTGCCGGATGCCCGGCCGCAGGGCCGCCAGGCACGCGGCCCCGGCCGCGAGGGCGCTCGCGCCGAGCGGCGCCGCGGCGAGCGCGGGGCCCGGACCGAGCGAGTTCCAGAGGGAGGCCGAGGTCAGGATGCCACCGGCCCAGGCGGCTGAGATGTACAGCATCACCATCGAGGGCTCCCACGCACGGTCTCGCGCCCGATGGTGAGGCGATTGTCTTAACAAGATCCGCCCCGCACCCGTGCGGAGCCGAGGTGTCCCGGAAAAATCGGGTGCTCCGCGGCCGGGCTGGTACGTCATGGCGGAGCGATTTGGCGGATCGAGGCGTGGGCGACGCCAGCGGCGGCGTCCGCCACAGGCGCGCGCGGACTGTTCCATGCAACGGGCGCATGGCCCATCCCCCAATCGAAGGATGGTGCGCCGCACCATGGCGTGCGATATAGCTTGGGCACGACCGCGATGGCGTCGCGGCCGTGCAGCCCTCTTTTGGGCGTTTCCTCCCTAGACTTCGGGCCGCTCCTTCGGGAGTGGCCTTTTTTCTTTGTCCGGGCAGCGGTGGTTTAATGCACTCCGGGGGCGGGCTCAAGCACGATGATGCAGGGCGGGCCGACCCGGCTTGCCGCGTGCCGCGGGCGGGCAATATCTCCCCTATGACGCCCGCTCACGACGCCCAGGACAACGGCCCCTCGCTCGATGCGCTGGCGCGCGAGCGCCTCGGACGGCAGCTTCAGGCCCTCTACGAGCCCGTGCTCGACGAGGGCCTGGACCCACGGCTCGCAGAACTGCTGCGGCAGCTCGATCGCGACCGTCAGGGCGAGGAGGGCTGAGGGGACACCTCAGATGCCGAGCAGCCGCACCGCCAGCGCCGCCGCCACCGCGCCGGCCGCCGGGCCGGCCACGGGGATCAGGGCGTAGCCCCAGTCCGACCCGCCCTTGCCGGCGATCGGCAGCACCGCGTGGGCGAGCCGCGGCCCGAGATCGCGTGCCGGGTTGATGGCGTAGCCGGTGGTGCCGCCGAGCGAGAGGCCGATACCCCAGACCACCATGCCGACGAGATAGGGTGCGAGCCCCGTCGGGATGCTGCCGGCCGCGCCCACCGCCTTCGACAGCAGCGCGCTGATGATCAGGATCAGCACGAAGGTCCCGATGATCTCGGAGAGCCAGTTGGCGGGCGCCTGCCGGATCGCCGGCGCGGTGCAGAAGCAGGCGCGCTTGAGATCCTGGTCCTCGGTCGCGCCCCAGTGCGGCAGGTAGTGCAGCCAGACGACCGTGGCACCCAGGAAGGCCCCGATCATCTGGGCCGGCACGTAGACCGGCAGCTTCGTCCAGTCGCCCGCCGTGATCGCGGCGGCGAGCGTCACCGCCGGATTGATGTGGGCATCGGCGCTGCCGGTCGCGGTCGCCACGAAGATGCCGGCCAGCACCGCGAAGGCCCAGCCGGCGGTGATCGCGATCCAGCCCGCGCCCTCCGCCTTGGAGCCCCGGAGCAGCGCGCCCGCCACGACGCCGTTGCCAAGGATGATCAGCACCATCGTACCGAGAAGCTCGCCCAGGAACGGCGACGTCATGGCTATCCTCCGCTGTCGTTTCTTGGTCGTTCGTCGTTTTCTTGGTCGTTCTCGGAGCGCGCGGCCCGCGCGGCGCTCAGTCCTCCGGCTGGTCCCAGTCGAAGGAGCGCTTCACCGCCCGGCCCCAGGCGGCGTAGATCCGGTCGCGGTGGGCGGGATCCATCGCCGGCTCCCAGCGCCGGTCGACGCCCCAGTTGCGCACGAGGTCGTCCTGGCCGCGCCAGTAGCCGGTGGCGAGGCCCGCCGCGTAGGCGGCGCCCAGCGCTGTGGTCTCGGTGACCTGCGGGCGCACCACGGCGACGTCGAGGATGTCGGCCTGGAACTGCATCAGCGCCGTGTTCGCCACCATGCCGCCGTCCGAGCGCAACTCGCGCACGGGGATGCCGGAATCCGTCTCCATCGCCTCCAGCACCTCGCGGGTCTGGAAGGCGGTGGCCTCCAGGCAGGCACGGGCGATGTGGCCCTTGTTGGCGTAGCGGGTGAGCCCGATGATCAGGCCGCGGGCCGACTCGCACCAGTGCGGCGCGTAGAGCCCGGAGAAGGCCGGCACGAAGTAGACGCCGCCGTTGTCCTCCACCGTGCCGGCGAGCTGCTCGACCTCGGCGCTGTCCCGGATCAGCCCGAGATTGTCGCGCAGCCACTGCACCAGAGCGCCCGTGATCGCGATCGAGCCCTCGAGCGCGTAGACGGCCGGCGCGCCGTCGAGCTTGTAGGCGACGGTGGTGACGAGGCCGCAGGTCGAGGGCACGGGCGTCTCGCCGGTGTTCATCAGCGCGAAGCAGCCGGTGCCGTAGGTGTTCTTGGCCTCGCCCGGATTGAAGCAGGTCTGCCCGAAGAGCGCCGCCTGCTGGTCGCCGAGGATGCCGGCGATCGGCACACCCGCGAAGGGCGCCTTCGTCTCCCCGTAGACCTGGGCGGAGGAGACGATCTCTGGCAGCATCGCCTGCGGGATCCGGAAGGCGTCGAGCATCGAATCGTCCCAGGCGAGGCTCTCCAGCCCCATCAGCTGGGTCCGGCTCGCATTGGTGACGTCGGTGATGTGCAGGCCGCCGTCCGGCCCCCCGGTCAGGTTCCAGACGAGCCAGGTGTCGATGGTGCCGAACAGGACGTCGCCGGCCTCCGCCCTCTCGCGCGCGCCCTCGACGTGGTCGAGCAGCCAGCGCAGCTTCAGCCCGGAGAAGTAACTCGCCAGCGGCAGGCCGGTCAGCGCCCGGAACCGGTCGCGCCCGCCCTCCCGCTGGTACTCGGCCACCAGCCGGTCGTTGCGGGTGTCCTGCCAGACAAGCGCGTTGTGCAGTGGCTCGCCGGTGTGGCGGTCCCAGATCAGCGTGGTCTCGCGCTGGTTGGTGATGCCGATCGAGAGCAGGTCCTTCGGCCCGAGGTTCGCGCTCTCCAGCGCCTCGCGCATCACGGCCTGCGTGTTCGTCCAGATCTCCAGCGGATCGTGCTCGACATGGCCGGGGCGGGGGTAGATCTGCGCGTGCTCGCGCTGCCGGCACGCGATGATGCGCCCCTCGCGATCGAACACGATGAAGCGGCTGCTCGTCGTGCCCTGGTCGATCGCGCCGACATACTGGCCCATGGTCTCCTCCTGGCTGGTTCGTGTCAGGCCGGTCTCCGCCGGCTCATCGATCCTGGGATCCCCAAGGACCTGAGGCCCTTGGGCGGGGTTCCGGGGCGCGCAGCCCCGGATTTGATCTCCGCCCCCGGCAACGCCGGGGGCGGAGATCAACAGCAGGGCTCTGCCCTGCACCCGCGAAAGGTCTCAGACCTTTCGAAACCTGAACATCCGCGCCTCACGCGGCTTCCGCCTTGCGCGTCAGGTAGGCCGCGAGCCGGGCCGCGCTCTCCGGGCCGGTGCGCAGGCCGAGCTTGGAGCGCCGCCACAAGATGTCGTCGGCGCTGCGCGCCCATTCGCGGGCGACGAGGTAGTCCACCTCCGCCGCGCTCAGGCCCCCGTCGAAGCTCTCGCCGAGATCGGCGAGGTTGCGCGCGCCGTCGAGGATCGCCCGGGTCTCGGTGCCGTAAGCCCGGGCGAGGCGCCGCGCGGTCTCCTCGGGCAGGAACGGCGCGTCCCGGCGCAGAGCGGCGAGGTACGCGTCGAAGTCGGCCCCCGGCATGGCGCCGCCGGGCAGCGGCGCCTCGCCCGTCCAGGCCGGCGCCAAGTCGGGGAAATACGGCGCGAGCTTCTCGATCGCGTGTTCGGCAAGTCGCCGATAGGTCGTGATCTTGCCGCCGAAGACCGAGAGCGCCGGCAGGGCGCCGCCCGCATCGTCGAGGTCGAGCACGTAGTCGCGGGTGACCGCCGAGGCGTTGGCCGCCGCGTCGTCGTAGAGCGGGCGCACGCCCGAGTAGCTCCAGACGACGTCGTCCGGCCCGATCCGCTTCGCGAAGGAGCGGTTGATGCAGTCGCAGAGGTACTGCGTCTCCTCCGGGGAGATCCGCACCGGCCCCGGGTCGTCCTCGTAGGGCACGTCGGTGGTGCCGATCAGCGTGAAGTCGCGCTCGTAGGGGATCGCGAAGACGATGCGCTTGTCGGGCTGCTGAAGGATGTAGGCTTGGTCCCCCTCGTAGAGCTTGCGCACCACGATGTGGCTGCCCTTGATCAGCCGCACGGCCGCGCGGCTGTTGACGCCGAGCGTCCCGCCCAGCGTCTCGCTGACCCAGGGACCGGCCGCGTTGACCACGGCCCTGGCCCGCACGCTCTCGGTCCGGCCGCTCGCCATGTCCCGCAGGCTGGCGCTCCACAGGCCGTCCGTGCGCCGGGCCGCCTCGACAGCGGTGCGCGTGCGGATCTCGGCCCCGCGCGCCCGCGCATCCATGGCGTTCAGCACCACGAGCCGGCTGTCCTCGACCCAGCAATCCGAGTAGACGAAGCCGCGCGTCAGCCGCTCCTGCAGCGGCGCGCCGACCGGCGATGTTCGCAAACGAACTGACTCCGAGCCGGGTAGCGTGCGCAGCCGCGCCAGATGGTCGTACAGGAACAGGCCGATCCGCAGCATCCAGGCCGGGCGGAGCCCCTCGTCGTGCGGCAGCACGAAGCGTAGCGGCCAGATGATGTGGGGTGCGAGCCGCAGCAGGCGCTCGCGCTCGGCGAGCGCCTCGCGCACCAGCCGGAACTCGTAATATTCGAGGTAGCGCAGGCCGCCGTGGATCAGCTTCGTGCTGGACGACGACGTGAATTCGGCGAGATCCCCGCGCTCGCAGAGCAGGACCCTCAGCCCGCGCCCCGCCGCGTCCCGGGCGATGCCGGTGCCGTTGATGCCGCCCCCGATGACGAGCAGGTCGTGCGCCTCGGCCGGGTCGCGCAGGCTCGTGGCTGCCGTCAAGGTTCACCTCCCTGCCGGTCGAGTCGCCGGTTCGGGATATATTGCGCGCACCGTCTATTTTCGCAAGCGAAGTTATGAGTTTTCGTTACGGATCGCCCTCCTGGTCCGCCACCGCCAGGGCTACCCCGTGCCGCTCCATCAGCGCAACGATGGCGGGCGGGGGCGCCCGGTCCGTGAAGAGGGTATCGATCTGCTCGAGCCGTCCGACCTGAACCATCGGGCGGCGCCCGAACTTCGTGTGGTCGGCCACCAGATAGGTCTTGCGCGCGTGTGCCAGGATGGTCTGCGTCGCCCGCACCTCCTCGTAATCGTAGTCGAGCAGCGCCCCGTCCGCGTCGATGCCGCTGATGCCGATCACCGCGACGTCGACCCGGAACTGGCTGAGCGTGTCGCAGGTGAGCTGGCCGAGCACCGCCCCGTCACGGTTGCGCACGGTGCCGCCCGCCACCATGATCCGGAACTCGGTCGTCTCCGCGAGCGCGCGCGCGACGTTGAGGTTGTTGGTGATGATGCTGAGGTCGTCGTGCCGCGTCAGCTCCCGCGCCACCGCCTCGGGCGTCGTGCCGATATTGATGAAGACCGAGCAGTGCGACGGGATGCGGCTCGCCGCCAGTCGCCCGATCCGCGTCTTCTCCGAGAGCAGCGTGACGCGCCGGTCGGCGTAGTCGATGTTCTCGATGCTCGACGGCAGGCCGCCCCCACCCCGGTAGCGCTCCAGGCGCCCCTCCGCGCTGAGTTCGTTCAGGTCCCGCCGGATCGTCTGCACCGTGACGCCGAACTGGCCTGCCAGCGCCTCGATGGTGACGAAGCCGCGCTGGCGCACCGCGGCGACGATCGCGGCCCGGCGCACCTCCACGCTGCCCGCCTCGCTGGCGCCCCTCCGCTCGGTCGTGCGCGTCATGAGGTCTCCGCCTATGGCGATCTGCGCCGTTCGCGTTCGCGTAGGCTCGAATCCGAACGTTAGCGGCTTTCGAGGCGGCGGGGCAGCCGCCGCCGCGGCTTTCGGAGGCCTTGTCCCACCTCACGCCATAGAATTGTCCACCGCATTCGCAGGATCCCGGTAAGGTCTTGTTAGGGCCCCGGGCCCGAGTTCTGGGAGCCCGATCGCGACGCTTCCGGCGCGACGGGTCCCAAGGGAGAAGCCCGTGCCCGACCCGAGCGCAGCCCTGCTCGAACTGGCGAACGAGATCGTCGATCTGCGCCTGCAACTCGCCGAGGTTCAGGACCAGTGCGTGGAGATGGCCGTCGATTCTGGGGAGCTGCAGGCCGAGCTTCTGGCGCTTCGGGCTGAAC
>NZ_CP029551.1:5465000-5539695 GCF_003173735.1 Methylobacterium radiodurans
ACTTGATCGCTCTCGTGATCCATGCGCCGCCGTGACCGACAGCCGTAAGGCTGGCGGGACACGACCTGCGCGGTCACAAAAAGACCAGTGATGCGCGTCCTCTCGGAGCGCATCACCGTATGCTTGCCGAACATGACCGGTGTGGATCAGCTCTCGCTGCCAAACCGGCACACATTCCCTCTTCACGATGTCAGATTGGTTTTTGCAGACACACCGGGCCGAAGCCTCGCAGCGTATCGCAAAACTGGAATTCCGGACTGGGCCGCTCGACACCCCTCCCCGCGCCAACGAGGCAGCGTGTGGAGGATGGTGGAGACAGACGGGATCGAACCGACGACCTCATGCTTGCAAAGCACGCGCTCTCCCAACTGAGCTATGTCCCCGAAGGTGTCAGCTGCAGTCGGTGATGGTCAGTGGTGCGCATGGCACCCGATCGTGGTGGGCCTGGGACGACTCGAACGTCCGACCTCACCCTTATCAGGGGTGCGCTCTAACCACCTGAGCTACAGGCCCGAGCTGGTCGCCTGATCGGTGCTGCCTCGCGTCTGCACGCAACGGCTGTCGACCAGCGATCCGCTTGTCCGGATGAGAAAGAGAAACGAGGACGGCTTCGTCCCGCCAAATGGGTCCTGACTGGACCCTGTATCTAAATGACGCCGTACGAGGAGCGGACCGGACAGGCCGGTCATCCTGCAAACAGCATCCTTAGAAAGGAGGTGATCCAGCCGCAGGTTCCCCTACGGCTACCTTGTTACGACTTCACCCCAGTCGCTGACCCTACCGTGGTCGCCTGCCTCCTTGCGGTTGGCGCAGCGCCGTCGGGTAAGACCAACTCCCATGGTGTGACGGGCGGTGTGTACAAGGCCCGGGAACGTATTCACCGTGGCATGCTGATCCACGATTACTAGCGATTCCGCCTTCATGCACTCGAGTTGCAGAGTGCAATCCGAACTGAGACGGCTTTTGGAGATTGGCTCAGGGTCACCCCTTCGCGTCCCACTGTCACCGCCATTGTAGCACGTGTGTAGCCCATCCCGTAAGGGCCATGAGGACTTGACGTCATCCACACCTTCCTCGCGGCTTATCACCGGCAGTCTCCCTAGAGTGCCCAACTGAATGATGGCAACTAAGGACGTGGGTTGCGCTCGTTGCGGGACTTAACCCAACATCTCACGACACGAGCTGACGACAGCCATGCAGCACCTGTGTGCAGGTCCCCGAAGGGAACGATCCATCTCTGGAACAAGCCTGCCATGTCAAAGGATGGTAAGGTTCTGCGCGTTGCTTCGAATTAAACCACATGCTCCACCGCTTGTGCGGGCCCCCGTCAATTCCTTTGAGTTTTAATCTTGCGACCGTACTCCCCAGGCGGAATGCTTAATGCGTTAGCTGCGCTACTGCGGTGCATGCACCCCAACAGCTAGCATTCATCGTTTACAGCGTGGACTACCAGGGTATCTAATCCTGTTTGCTCCCCACGCTTTCGCGCCTCAGCGTCAGTAATGGTCCAGTTGGCCGCCTTCGCCACCGGTGTTCTTGCGAATATCTACGAATTTCACCTCTACACTCGCAGTTCCACCAACCTCTACCATACTCAAGCGTCCCAGTATCGAAGGCCATTCTGTGGTTGAGCCACAGGCTTTCACCCCCGACTTAAAACGCCGCCTACGCGCCCTTTACGCCCAGTGATTCCGAGCAACGCTAGCCCCCTTCGTATTACCGCGGCTGCTGGCACGAAGTTAGCCGGGGCTTATTCCTCCGGTACCGTCATTATCGTCCCGGAGAAAAGAGCTTTACAACCCTAAGGCCGTCATCACTCACGCGGCATGGCTGGATCAGGCTTGCGCCCATTGTCCAATATTCCCCACTGCTGCCTCCCGTAGGAGTCTGGGCCGTGTCTCAGTCCCAGTGTGGCTGATCATCCTCTCAGACCAGCTACTGATCGTCGCCTTGGTAGGCCGTTACCCCACCAACTAGCTAATCAGACGCGGGCCGATCCTCCGGCAGTAAACCTTTCTGCCTAAGCACGTATCCGGTATTAGCTCACGTTTCCCTGAGTTATCCCGAACCGGAGGGCACGTTCCCACGTGTTACTCACCCGTCTGCCACTCACCCCGAAGGATGCGTTCGACTTGCATGTGTTAAGCCTGCCGCCAGCGTTCGCTCTGAGCCAGGATCAAACTCTCAAGTTGAAGAGCTGATCATGACACCAATCACAAATCATCGACAGAAGCACATCAGATCACCGTTTCCAGCAATCCGGAGCTCCTAAAGAAGCTTTGGAACCAGCGTCTCATCTCACGTCCCAGAACCCCCACGCACCAGCCAAAGCCAGCGCCGCGAGAACCCCGAGACCGCAAGGACGACGCCGCCCACGCTTCTCTTTCTCAGATCAACTTGTCAAAGAGCCCGACAGCTCGGCCCGTGCCGAACCGCCCCACACTCTAGGGAAGAGACGAGAGCGCCCGCCCGGATCAACCACACCGGTCTGGTCAGCTCACGATGTTCCAGAGAGCGAGCCGCCTCAAGAGACGGCTCAGCGACCGGGCCGCTGCTGCGGCCGGCGCCGATGAGCGGTGTCTACGCCCCGCCCCCGCCCCCGTCAACTCCCCAAATGACGGGACCGCAAAAAATCCGCGACGGGACCGTGACGGTCGTGAACCGAAGCGCCAGACGAAGGCCGTTCGAGCATGGGGTCGCGATTTCTGGACTACCGTCTCGACGTGCGCGAATGCCTGTCACCGACCTGATCCCGCCTGACCTGCCGCAAGACATCGTTAAGCATGGCGCCGTACCCCAGTACGATCGTCAGGACGATGCCATGCCGATCCTTCGCCAGATCTTCGTCGACGCCGCGGCCGTGGGGCTGGTTGGTGTCGGCCTTACGGCTGCAGCCAGCGGCTACCTGCACAACCACCCCGACCGGGTCGCAGCGCAGCCCTCCGCATGGGACGAGCCGCTCATGACCGGCTCGATTGCAAGGCGCGGTCCGGCAGACGCCGAACAGGTCCAAGAGGCGGAACGCGTTGAGGCCGAGCAGCCGCACAGCTGGATCGATCCGCCGCTTCGCGCGGCTCGACTCGCCCGACATCGCCCGTACTGAGAAGCCGGCGCGCGCTCCCACGGCTCATCAGGCCGCACCGACACGGCCCTGTTGCGGCGGCGCAACCCCGTTGACCGCGAAGGGGCGGACGGTGCACCGACATCCCCATCCGCGAAGCAGAGCCGTGAGACTCATGGGCTCACGGCTCTGCGCCCGAGTTAAGCCGTAGATTTATTACGCATCATCTAATTTTTACTAATCATTCCCCTGACTATGATCCATGATGGACACAATATCTTTGAGGAAATCACTCATTCCGCGACTTCCCAGTTTGTTTTTCATGCTCGACACAGCACTCGTGACACTCCTATATCCCAGCGAGAGTTCGCGAGAAATTTTTTTGTAATCATTGCCGTCCAAGATCAGAGCGGAGATCTCAAGCTCCCTTGCGCTGAATTTTCCGTAAGATGCCGTTTTCTCTGAGTTCTCCTGGCTCGCGATTGCAATCGCGAGCGTGTGCGGCAGGTGCGGAATGGCTTGGTAGACGTCGGTGAAAGCCTCGAGGAAATTCTGAACCGGCAAGTCCTTGAAGGCGAAGCCGATGGCGCCTTCCTTCAAGGCGCGGGCCGCCACGACTGGGTCGTGATGCATGCTCAGGACGAGTATGCGCGCCCTTGCGTCCAAGGCGCGCATGCGGCGGATCAGGGAGAGACCGGACAAGCCAATGCCCCGATAGGCCAAGTCGACGATCGCGACATCCGGTCGGATCCGGTGAAACAGGCGGTAGCCCGCGACGGGATCGCCCGCCTCGGCGATCTCCCTGATCCCGGCCTCCTCGAGCGCGCACCGGACGCCCTGACGAGCGACCGGATGGTCGTCCACGACGAGAACCCGCGCCGTCACGGGAAGGCGTGGCGGGACGTTCACGGCCGATCCTGAGCGGCGTAGCGCTCCCGCAGACGGGCCAGCGCCGCATCCCGGCCGAGGCCGGCACGGCGCACGGTGGCGTAGTGCTGACAGAGTTCGCCGTAGAGTTGGCGGCGCTCGCTGGCGGAGGCGATGCCCGTCAGAGCACCGATCAGGGAAACCGGGTCCTCAGTCGCATTGATCTCGGCGAGCATCGCATCGAGTTGGGCGGTCCGATTGGCGATCATGCGCGGATCCTCGACGAAGCGTGCGCGGGCGGCTGCGAGGGCCGTGCGCAGACCAGCGAGCATCCCGGGGTCGACTGGCCCATCCCCGGCTGCCCTCCGAGCGAGCCAGAGGGCGGGTTCGGTCGGATCGGTGGGGCCGAGCCACTCGGCCGGAATTGCCATGCCACCGTCACGCGCCGCGACCGGCTCGGGCTCGGGCTCGGGCGCGCCCTCGCCGCAGCCCGATATCGCGAGCACGAGCACGAGGAAGGCGTGCTGGCGCCTCACTGCCCGCCCCCTTCGCCCGCGGAGGGCAGTGCGAGAATCGCGCGCGGGCCGGCTGGGACCTTGCGCCGCGCGACCTCGCGCATCGCGGTGAGGTCGATCACCGAAACGTCGTCCGAGAACCAGTTCGCCACGTAGGCTCGGCCCTCCGCGACGGCGACGCCTTCGGGGTAGCGGCCGACCGATACCGTGCCGGCGAGCGTCAGGTCGGCTGCGAGCACCGAGACGGTGCCGGCTTCCTGGTTGGTCACGAGGATCCGGTCGCCCTGGACTGCCACACCGTAGGGGCTGCGCCCCGCCGGCCGCGTCGTGATCGCCGCGAGCGCGCGGGTGTCGATCGCGGTCAGGTCGTTGCTGCGCACGTTGCCCACGTAGAGCCGGCCCTCGTCCGGCGAGAGGGCGAGCGCGAAGGGTGCGCGGCCGACCGGGATTCGGGCGAGGAGCCGCATCGCCGTCCCGTCCACGACGGCGACGGAATCGCCGCCGCGCTCGGCCACGAACAGGCGGCCGACCGCGTCCCGCACGAGCCCTGCGGGCTCGCGCCCGAGCGCGAGCTCGGCCTCGACGGCGCCGCTTTCCGCATCGATCCGCACGAGCCGGTTGCCCTGCCAGTCGCCCACGAAGAGCGCACGGCCGTCCCTCGAGACCGCGAGGCCGAAGGGCTGCCCGGCAAAGGGCAGGCGGCGCAGCCCGCGGCCGGTCGCGGCCTCCAGAGCCGTGATCGCGCCCCGGTCAGGATGGGCGAGATAGAGCGTGCCGTCGGGTACGGCCGCGAGGCCCGCGGGCCCTGCCCCGACCGCCATCGGCGACGCCTCGTCCGGCCCGTCGATCCGGGTCACCGCTCCGCCGTCCTGGCTCGCTACGTAGACCGCCGCCCGAGCCTCCAGAGGCGGTAGGGCGAGGCTGGTGGCCAGCGCAGCCGCAAGCAGGGCCGGAGCCCGTCTCACGGCGAGACCTTTCCTTCCACCTTCGCCTTCAGGCCCCTGAGCCCGTCGGCGAGATAGCGCTCCATCGCGGTGCGGCCGGCCGCGTCGCTCAGCTCTTCCGGCGGCTCGTTGCCGGTATCGCCCCGGTAGAAGCGGCCGTCCCAGATCACCTTAGCGCCCGGGCCGTCCGGGCTCACCGTCAGGGTGGCGGAGTAGGAGGAGACCGGCAGCGCCTTCAGGTCCGGGTCGCTCATCCGGTAGGAATAGGTCATGGCCTCGGCCTTCCACTCGTCGAGGCCCTCGCTCAGGGTGCCGCCCGACTTCAGCGTCACCGCGCGGGTCGCACCCGCCGCGTTGCCGCCGCTGGCCTCGACCTTGGCGACGTCGGGGTGCCAGGCGCCGATCCCGCCGAAATCGCCGACCACCTTCCAGACGGCCGCCGGGGGCGCCGCGATGGTCACCGTCCGCTCGACCTTCTGCGGGGTCGGGCCGTGGGCGAGCGCGGTGGTCGCGACGAGTGCCAGGAGGAGCGTCGGGAGAAGCGTCGGAATCTTGGGTCGCATGCGAGGTCTCAGGCCTTTCGGAGGGTGAGGCGCCCGGAACGGGCGCGGAGCGGTCCGGCCGCGAAGGCCGCGAGCGCGAGGAGGAGCGCGGTCGTGCCGAGGAACGGGCGCAGGTCGAGCTGCCCGGGTACCGGCCGGGCCGTGGCTGCGGCGCGCAAGGGGGAGTCGAGCGAGGCCGGCCCATCGAGGTGGGCGTAGGCGAGGCCGGTGCGGGCGGCGAGGTCCCGGAGGTAGGGCTCGCGCACCGAGGAGAGATGCTCGCTGCCGTGCGCGGCCTGCGCGCCGAAGGGCGCGTTGCGCGGGTTGTAGCCCTCGCGGGTCTCGGCATCCGCGGGGGGCGGGCCGAAGCGGTTCTCCTGCTGCACCTCTGTCTCGGCGTAGAAGCCGGTCTCGCGGCCGCGGTCGTTGAACTTCGGAATGGGCGAGAGGGCGTATCCGCCCACCCCCACGATCAGGCCGCGCACCGCGCCGGGCGCGCCCTCGAAGGATGGGGTCCGCCCGGCCGGGAGCGGCGGGGCCTCCTGCCCGTCGGTGAGGAAGAGGAGGTCGCTGCCGATCTCGCCCGCCATGGTCACAGAACGGTAGAGCCCGGCCGCGACGCGGCTGTCGGCCTCCCAGGCCATGCGCCAGTCGAGCGCCGCGACGGCACCGTCGAGGGGGGCGAAATTCTCGCAGACCTCCACCGGCGCGAAGAGCAGGAAGGGGCGCCGCTCGGTGAACAGGCCGAGGGCGAAGCGGGAGCCGCAGGGGAGGCCAGCCAGGAGGTGGCGCAGCGCGGTCTTGGCGGCCTCCAGCCTGCTCTGCGGCTGGCCCGCCGCAGAATAGTCGCGCACGTTCATGCTGCCGGTGATGTCGACGACGGCCAGCACCCGCACGCCGTCGCGCGTCAGCGGCAGCGGCGGTGCCGCCAGGGCCGCGAGTGCGAGGAGGAGGGCCGCCGCCAGCAGCCCGAAGCGCCCGTCGCGCAGGTTGCGCCGCCATGGAAGCGTCACGGCGCCCCCCGCGGCTGGCCCGGTATGTCGGTCCAGATCTTCTTGGGCTCGGCCTTCAGCTCGTCGCCGACCTGGCGGTCGATCTCGGGGAAGTCCCGGATCAGCCGCGAGGCGACGTCGAGGTTGAACTTCGCGTCCCAGAATTCGGGGCGGGCCTGCAGTGCGCGCCGATATTCCTGGCGGGCGAGCACGATCAGAGGCCCGGCCGGATCGAGCTGGCCGCGCTCGATCAGGTTGAGGGCGCGGCGCAGGCGGGCATTGCCGAGCGCGTAGCGCGCGCGCGCCAGAAGCGCGGGGGCGTCGCGGGACTCCAGCGCCGCCACCAGCGGCTCCATCTCCTCGGTGGCGTCGCGACGGGCGAGCTGGAGCACGCGCGCGAGCAGGATCGGCGCGGGTGCGTCGGCGGCGACTGGGCGGTCCCGGCCCGCCTCAAGGGCGGCGATCTCCCGGTTCGCGGATTCCGTCCGCCAGGACAAGCCGGCGCAGACGATAGCGCCCGCGAGCAGGAGCGGCGGGAGCGCGAGGAGCAGGCGTGGGCGCGTGCGGGTCCACGCACCGTAGAGATTAGGCATCGGATCGGCCCGGGTCGCGCGCGTCACGCCGCCATCCCCCGCTCGGCCGCGCGCGCCTCCGCCCGCGCCGGCCGCCCGCTTGCCAGATCGGTCTCGGCGAGCTTGGCGAGCACGAGCAGCACCAGCCCGAAGGCGGCGAGGCCGTAGGCGAGGCCCGCGAGGTCGCGCCGCGGGCGCACCTCGACATAGGGGATCGGGTCGCGCTCCAGGCTCTCGATCTGGGCGATCGCGGCGGCGACCGCCTCCGGCCCCTCCGCCTCGAAGGCACGGTAGGGCACGCCGAGGCTCCTGAAGAACAGGTCGAGATGGCGCTCGGGCGCGGCCTGCGGCGTGTCCTCCCCGGCCGGCCGGTCACCGATGCCGGGCGAGCCCTTGGTGCGCAGGAACAGCCAGTAGAGGTTCGGCCGAACCTTGGCGAAGGCGGCGCGCAGGGTCTCCTGCACCCGCGGGTCGATCACGGCCGCCCCGTCGGAGACGAGGAGCAGCACCCGCGAGGCGTCGCCCGAGGCCGCGCCGAACCGGCCGAGCGCCAGGGCGAGCCCGCGGGCGACGTTGGTGTAGTCGAGGCCCGGCCGGTCGATGGCGGCGATCGCGGCGCGCACCGCCGCGTGCCGGTCGGTCATCGGCAGGACGAGCATCGGCGCCGTGGAGAAGGCGGTGACGGCGAAGAGATCGTGCGCGCGGCTGCCCACGAAGTCGCCCAGGATCCGGCGCGAGGCCGCGGCCTTCGATTCCTCGGCGCCCGAGGGCTGCCGTCCCGCGAAGGTCTCGTTCATGCTGCCCGAGCGGTCGATCAGCATCGAGACCTCGGCCCCGATTCCGGTCCGGATGACGCGCTCGCCCGTCCGGTAGGGACCGGCGATGCCGAGGACGAGGCCGGCCAGAGCGAGGCAGCCGGCCGCGCGCAGGGCGTGGCCGAGCGCGCGCGAGAGGGCGTCCGGCGGCACCGCGCCGAGATCCGCCCAGGCCGCCCGGCGCCGCGGTGCGGCGACCAGCGGCAGGAGGGCGAGCGGCAGCAGCCAGAGCACGGCGGGACGCTCAGCGCCGAGCCGGGCGAGTTCCGCGAGGATGCCGTTCGGAAGCCCGGTCACGCGGCCCGCTCCGCCGCGGCGAGTCCCTCGGCCGTGGCTCGCGCCTCCCGGAGGGGCAGGCGCTCCCGCGCCTCCGCCACGGCACCCCCGAAGAAGGCGAGCCGCGACGCCGCGAAGAAGCGGACGAGCGCGTCGCGCTGCCCGCGATAGGCCGGGTTGTGGGCGAGGAAGGCGTCGAGGTCGTCGGCCAGCACGCGATGCCCGGCCTTCGCGTCGAGCCCGCGGTGGAGCGCGAGCAGTCCCGCGCGGTAGCGCAGCTCGCCCTCGGATTCGTCCTCCGGTCCCCTGCCCTGCGCCCGGCCGAGCGCCGCGAGGCGGCGGGCGGCTTCCGCGAAGGCGCGGGCCGGCCGCGGCTGGAACGGCCACCAGGCGCGGTCGCGGGCGAGGAGGAGCAGCGCCGCGAGAAAGAGTCCCGCGAGCGCCAGGGCCGCGACGCGGGGCGGGCCCGGATCGAGCCGCGGTCCCTGTCCGTCGGGTCGGAGATACTCGGCCGGATCGGTGCGGCGTGCCGGCTGCACCTCGCGCAGGGGCGACAGGCCGAGGCTCCAGCCCGGCACCGGCACGGCCGCCGTGGTGGCGCCGTGGGCGGACCCGCTCGCCAGCACCAGGGAAAAGCCCGGCACCTCCAGGCTGCGCGCGTCGATGGCCGCGTAGAAGGTCTGATAGGTCAGGCGCAAGCGGTGGTGCGTGCCGTCCCGCCCGCCCGGGGGCAGGGCCTCGACCCTGCGCAGGTCGAGCCAGTAGGTCACCGGCCCTGGGCTCGGCAGGGACGCGGCCTGCAGCGTGAAGCCGGGCTCGGCCTCGACATCCACGGTGACCTCCACGAGGTCGCCAAGGAAGTAGCCGAAGGTGCGGGGCGCGCGCACCTCGACGCCGCGCAGCTGCGCCGCCGCAGGCACCGTCGTGGCGATCAGGACGAGGAGAGCCCGAGACAGGCGGTGCATCGGGCTCAGGTCCGCATCAAGTGCCGGCTGAGCGCGGCGGCATCGAAGCGCTCGGCGAGGCGGAACGGGGCGCGGCCGTAGCGGCGGGCGACGCGGGCGAGCGCGGCGACCCGCTCGGCCTCCCGGGCGATCCAGCGGCGGCGAAAGCCGGGGCGCATGAGGACGAGCCGTGTGCCGGCGCCCTCCAGATCCTCCAGCTCGACGAGGCCCCAGTCCGGCAGGGCCTCGGCCTCCGCGGGATCGGCGAGCAGCACCGGCACCAGATCGTGGAAGGCGAGGCTCGCGAAGACCTGCTCGACGAGCGCGGCCGGCCAGCGGAAATCCGAGACCAGGAAGACGATCTTGGGCCGACCCGCGATGCGGGCGGCGGCGGCGCGCAGGCCTCCCGCCCCGGCGCCCGCGGGGACCGCCCGGGCGAGCCGCTCAGCGGCCGCCGCGGCCGTGGCGCGGTGGCGCGTGGCCGGCAGGTACAGATCCTCGCGCAGATCCTCGTCGCAGGCGATCAGCCCGAAGCCATCGCCGATCCGCGTGGCCGAGCCGGCAAGGCTCGCGCAGAGCGCGCCCGCGAGCGCCAGGCGGTCGGCGACGCCGCGGAAGCGCATGGAGGCCGAGAGATCGACGAGCGCCCAGACCTCGACGGCGACGCGCGCCTCGAACCGGCGCACATACGTGCCCTCGAACGGGTCGCGTAAGGTGGCGCGCAGGTCGAGCCGGCGCGCGTCGGGCAGGCGCAGGAACGGAACCTGATCCTTGAAGGTGCCGGGCCCGCCGGGCTCGCGCCCGCGATGGGCGCCGGGCGTGGATCCGCGAGCGTGCCAGCGCGGCAGGTAGACGATGTCGGCGCCGGTCCGGGGTTCCTCCGTCACGGGGCCGGCACCGTCTCGAACACCGCGCGGCAGAGGTCGGGCACGATCTCGGCGCGGGCCATCTCGTGGATCGGCTCCAGGAAGACGCGGTGGGCCATGACGGGCCGGAAGACCGCGCGGATGTCCTCGGGCACCAGCCAGTCGCGCTCCTCCAACCAGGCGCGCACGCGCGCGGCCCGGACCAGCGCGGCGACGCCGCGGGGCGAGGCGCCGCCCTGGACCAGACGGGCCATGTCGTCGATGCCGGCGAGCCGGATGCCGGAGGCGTGCGGGCGCACCAGCGCCTCCCACAGGGCGACGACGTAGGCCTGGATCGCCTCGCTCGCCCGGATCCCGTGCTGGATCGACGCGGCGATTCCGGAGAGAGCGGTCGGGTCGAGGATGCCGGGTTCGATGTCCGCGACCAGACGCTCGGTGTCGTGGAAGCGCGGATCGAAGGCGAGGGAGCGGCGGATGTCCGCGTTGCGCGGCGCCTCCATGCCGATCTCCATCAGGAAGCGGTCGCGGGCGGCGGCCGGCAGCTCGAAGGTCTCCTCGCGCTCGACCCGGTTGCGGTCGGCGAAGACCTGGAGGTGGGGGAAACGGTACTCGCGGTTGAAGGCGGTCAGGCTGCGCTCGGCCATCAGGCGGAGCAGCAGCGCGTGGACCTGCGGCCGGGCCCGGTTGATCTCGTTGAAGAAGAAGATCGCGAGGTCTTCCGAGGACGCGAGCACGGGGCCGGCCTCGACGCGCGGGCGCCCGTCATCACCCAGATAGGTGTGGTAGACGAGGTCCGTCGGCATCATGTCGACCGTGCCCTCGACGCGCTCGTAGGCACCGCCCATCGCCCGGGCGACCGCACGCAGCAGCGTGGTCTTGCCGACGCCGACATCGCCCTCGAGCAGGATGTGCCCGCGGGCGAAGACCGCGATCGTCACGAGCCGGACCACCGCCTCCTGCCCGAGCACGGCGCCCGAGACCGCCGCCTCGAAGCGGCGTGCGGCGGCGCGCCAGTCGGTGAGCATCGCGTCGCCGCGGCGAATGTCGTTCATGCCGACCTCCGTGGCGCGCCCGCGCGGGACGCGGGCGCGCGCCCGTTCAGTTCGCGATCTTGGCGACGTCGTACTCGAACTTGCCGGTCTTCTTCGCGTTCTCGACCCGGCGCCTGTTGCGCTCCTCCATCGCCTTGATCGACTCGGCCTGCTTGTTGAGTTCCTTCAGGTCATGCTTGGGATCGTATTTCGTGCCGGCGATCTTCTCGGGGAAGCCGGGCTTCGGCTCCCAGCAATTGCCCGGCGCCTTGCACTTGGTGCCGTCGTAGGCGAGCGCGGGGCCGGCGAGAGCCAGGGTGGCGCCGAGAGCGATGATCAGGCTGCGCATGCGTCTTCCTCCTTGGGGCAGGGTTCTTGGGGGTGGGGTTCTCGTCGCGCCGTCGTTGCGGCGCGGGGCTTCCCTCGGACGTCAGTTCTCCAGCGGCTTGCACTGGCCCTTGGCGTCCTGCGGGATCTTCTCGCCCTCCTTGTAGGGCGTGTAGGCTTTCTTCTGGTCGTCGTTCAGCCAGACGGCGTCGGCGACGGGGCCGGTATAGAGGTGCCGGATCCAGGCGATGACCTGCAGCACCTCGTCCGGATTCAGGTTCTCGTTGTGCGGGCCCATCATGCCGTTGGCCCCGCCCCAGATGGTGGCGAACAGGCCCGTATCCTCGGTGTTGGCCGGATAGGTCCAGTAATTGTCGTTGAGGCCCGGTCCGAGCTTGCCCTCGGCAAGATGCCCGTGGCAGCCCGAGCAGGACGTTGCGAACAGGCTCTCGCCATTCCTGAGGCAGGACTTGTCGTCGATGTAGAGGTTCTTGCCCGTCTGGAGGAAGGTCTTCACGGCCTGCGTGTCGCGGCCTCCCTCCTTGCCCTCCGCGGTGTCCAGGGGCTCGCCCGTCACCGTGTTGCGAAGCACGATGCCCGTCTGCGGGCCGGCGCTCGGCTGGGCGAGCGCCGCGAGGCCCGCCCCGGCGAGCGCGAGGCCAAGGACGGCCGCAAGTGTTGTCTTGACGTCGATCATGCAGGATTCCGGGTCGCTGTCGCGCGGGGGGGGGTCAGTTCGACGGGGGCGTGGTCGGTACGCCGTCCTGCTTCAGGATGGCGGCGATCTGCGGCTTGGCCTTCGCCAGAGCCGCGTCGAGCGCGTCGCGCAGGGCCGTGTCATCCCGGCGCACGCCCATCGACTGGTCGAAGCTCTGGCGCAGGGGCTGGCCGTCGCTGCGCTTGGTGTCGTCGGGCACGGGCGTCATGCGCAGCGGCACGGTCGAGTCGCGCACGTAGCGGGCGATATCCGGGGCGAAGGCCACGCCGACATCGGCCTTGCCCTGCGCGACCTCCGAGACCATCCGGGCCGGGTCGATCTGGGTGTACTGGTTGCGCGGCGCGCGGAAGTTCACCAGCGAGTAGAGGTAGGCCATGTCCTCCTCGTAGCGGCCGATGTCCTTGAGCATCGCCTCGCCGGGGGTGCCGAAGCCCACCACCATGTGGCCGATATCCTTCAGGCGCGGATCGGACCAAGATTTGATGTCGAGGCCGCTGTCGGCCTTGGTCAGGAAGACGTAGCCCGAGCGGTAATAGGGCTTGGTCGTCAGCACCCGCGGGTCGTCGCTGTCGAGCCCGACGACCACGTCGCAGGTCTTCTTGTCGAGCCCGTCCCGGACCAAGTAGATCGCGGGCTTGCCCGACCAGACGAAGACGGGCTTGCGCCCCATCGCTTCGGCGACGGCCGCCGCGATCCTGTTCTCGAGGCCGGAACCGTCCTTTATCGAGAGTGGCGGCTGCTCGGCGGCGCAGATGCGCAGGGTGTTCGGATCGGCGGGCTGCTCCGCGGGCGAGGCCTGCGCGGATCTCGCCGCCGGCTCCTGGGCCGCGGCGGTGCCCCCGAGGCAGGCCAGCGCGAGCAGCATGGCGACCGGGCGGGCGGCGCGGGATCGTGCGGTGACGCGCGACATGGATCGTCTTCCGTTTCCTCGGGAATTACTCGGCGACGGCGGTGCGGCCGGGCATGGCGTGCCCGCGATGGTCGCACCCGCGCGTCTCGTGGAGGCCCCGCCGGCCGGTGGCCGGCGGGGGTTCGGCCGGGCTCTTCAGACCCTGTCGGCCGGGCTCACTTGCAGGCTCACTTGCAGGCTCACTTGGCGGCCTGCTGCTCGTACTCGCCGACGTTCGGGTTGTCGTAGGGGCCCTTGCCGTCGAGCGAGAACACCATCACGCCGCCGCCCATCTGGGTGTAGTTGGCGAGCTTCTTGAAGGCGCCGACCGCACCGAGGCCCGCGGTCGGATCGGCGAGGTCGAACACCAGGCCGACGCCCGGCCAGCCGCCGACGCCGTAGTAGATGGCGACGTACTGCGTGCCCTTGTGGTTGTAGGTGATCGGGTAGCCGATCGCGCCCGACGGCAGCTTGAACTTCCAGAGGAGGTCGCCGTTCTCGGAGTTGCGCGCCTTGATGAAGCCGTCGAGGGTTCCGTAGAGGACGAGGTCGCCGGCGGTCGCCGTCGTGCCGCCCCAGACCGCGAAGCGCTCCATCTTCTCCCAGTTGAACTTGCCCGTGATCGCGTTGTAGCTCTTGATCTGGCCAAGTCCCTCGTAGTTCTGCCGATCACCCTTCGGGCCCGGATACATGTTCAGCGTCGCGCCGACGAAGAACTGACCCGCCCGATAGGGCAGCATGAAGGGCTCCCAATCCATGCAGATGTGGTTGATGCCCATGTAGAAGGCCTGGCGCTTCGGGTCGTACGAGTCGTGGCCCTGGTTGTGGTAGCCCATCGCCGAGGGGCAGATGTCCTTGGCGAGATGGTCCATGCGCGTGCCGTATTCGGGGTCGCGCACCGGCTGGCCGGTCTTCAGGTCAACCGACTTGAAGACGTTGACGGTGTCGTCGATCTTGTTGGCCGAGACCAGCGAGCCGTCCGTGCGGTCAAGGGTGTAGACGATGCCGTTGCGGTCCGGGTGGGTGAGGAGCTTCCTCATCTTCCCGTCCTTGTCCTTCTGGTCGGACAGCATCATCACGTTGACGCCGGCGTAATCCCACTCGTCGTGGGGCGTCTTCTGGTAGCCGAACTTCGCCTCGCCCGTGTCGGCGTCGCGGCCGAAGATGGTCATCGTCCACTTGTTGTCGCCCGGCCGCATGGTCTCGTTCCACGGCGCCGGATTGCCGGTGCCGAAGTAGATCAGGTTCGTGCCGGGATCGTAGGCGTACCAGCCCCAGTTGGTGCCACCGCCGATCTTCCAGGCGTCACCCTCCCAGGTTGCCGTACCGAGGCCCTTCTGGCCGTAATGGGCGTTCTTGATGTTGAAGTCGTCGGCGAGCAGCAGGTCCTTGTCCGGGCCGGTGGCGTAGGCGCGCCACTTCTGCTCACCGGTCTTCACGTCGTAGGCGGTGAGATAGCCGCGCACGCCGAGCTCGGCGCCGGACGATCCGATGATGACCTTGTCCTTCACCACGTAGGGCGCGATGGTCAGCGTCGAGCCGACCTTGATGTCGGAGTTCTCGACCTTCCACACGGTCTCGCCGGTCTCGGCGTTGAGCGCCGCCACGTGGCCGTCGAGTTGGGTCTTCAGGATCAGGGCCGGGGTCTTGCCGTCACCGGGCCAGTAGGCGAGGCCGCGGTTGACGAGGTCGCAGCAGGCGACCGCGCGGGCGGCCGGGTTCTGCTTGGGCTTGTCCTGCCAGAGGATCCGGCCCGGATCGTCGAGATCGAGCGCGAACGTATTGTTCGGGAAGGAGGTGTGGACGTACATCTTGTTGCCGACGACGAGCGGCGCGCCCTCGTGGCCGTTAAGCAGACCGGTCGAGAAACTCCAAGAAACCTTGAGGTTCTTGACGTTGTCCTTGTTGATCTGTGTCAGCTCGCTGTAATTGTTCGAGTCGTAGTTCTTCCCGGGCATGACCCAGTTATCTTCGCTCTTCGCCATATCGACGAGCTTGTCGTTCGCCTGAGCGGCGGCGGCGAGCGCGAACGGCGCCACCGCCATCATCGCAACGAGCGAGACCGAATTCATGAGCCTCTTCATATGCGTCTCCTGGCCATCTCGTTCCGTCTCTCGACCAAGCGGTCACGCGGAACCTCTGATCCGGAAGCCTGAAGCAGCCCAAGCCCTTCGGAGGCTCGAAGTATCTATAAGAACATCTCAGAAGAGACTTATCTTATAAAAGCCTTATTACTGCTTCAGTCCCTTGTATGTCTAGGACCATATGCAGGCCGATGTCTTCAGGGAAACGGTTATTTTTCGCCGGGAAGATCCGGCAAATAGCGCCAGTACTTTTCGCATGCGTCGGCAGAGTTCTTGACCGGATCCGCGCTCCCGTCGAAGAAAGGGTATCGGCGGGGCGTGTCACGCCGGCATCGGGGCCCGCGAACTCGGGGCTTGGAGGCGTCGCGGATGGGGGAGTCATCGCGCCTGCGTGGGTCGTGCGGGTCGAAGAGCCGGTTCGGGCTCGCGCGGCTCGGCCTCCTGCTCGCCGGCGCAACCTGCGGGGCCGAGGCGGCGGAGCGGGTGCAGGAGGCCGCGCTCTATCCCCGCGACGGGCGGCGCGAGATGAGCGGCGAGGATTTCAGCCGATATCCCGGTGCGGGCACGCTCTGGTGCCGGCGCCGGGACGGCGTGCCGCAGAAGGCTGCCGCCGCTTGGCTCGTCGGCGCACCCGACCTCGTCGTCCTGAACGCGCACAATTTTCGCGACCGGCGCCTCGCGGAGACGCGCTCCGTTTCCGATTGCTTCTTCCAGATCGGCGGCCGGAACTACGATTTCATCGCGTCTTCGCTGCGGCTCGGCACGCCCGCGGGCGCGCAGGCGCTGCATATCACCGATGACTGGGCGCTGCTGCGGCTCGCCAGCCCGGCCGCAGATGTGCGCCCGCAGCCGGTGCCCGACCCGCCCGACCTCTCCGTCGGCCCGGTCGCATTGCCCGTCACGATGGTTTCTCCAGCCGGGCACGAGAACTACCGCGGAGGTGCCAGCCTCGAATCCTGCACGATCCGGCAGATCGACGCCCCGAGCGAGGACGCGATCCGGCGCGTCCGGCACGATTGCAACGACGGCTACGGCGGCTCCGGGTCCGGGCTGTTCGATGAAGCCGGGCGGCTTATCGCCCTGCAGAGCGCGTCGCTCTCGATGAACTCGCGCCGCACCTTCGATATCGAGTTCCACTACGGTTCGGCGCTGTTGTTCGAGGGCGAACTCGCGGCCGCCGTCCGGGCGGCCCTCTCGAAGCGTTGATCCCGGCCTTTCCGCTGCCGCCCCCCTACGGCGGCCTCGTTGCGCGCGAAAGTTGCCAAATTTTTTCAACAATCGTTCCAGTTTTATTTTGGCCATATTCCAACCATTGCAATCTCCTCTGATCAATAGTGAGCTGAAATGAAGAATTTAGTCTCAACAGCGTCCTTCCAGTCGACCCGCTCGGCGGAAAGACGTTGCCATGGCGGCGACAGCGTCGCGGCATCCGGATGAGCGTGGGGACGCATGTGGACGGCAGTCGGAAAGGTCGATCACCCGACGTCAAGCGTGGCGACGAGGCTGCATCCGCGATGTTCGAGGTGGAGGCGCGGAGGATTGCGGCCTCGGCAATCTCGGCTCAGGGTCGTGCGACACACGGCCTCTTCTGTCCGGGCACGGCCCGGGAAGACTTCGGATCCTGGCAGGCGGCGCGCCGCTTCCGGAACGCTCCGATGATCGCGCGGCGCCGCGTCCCCCCAGACCTTGCGCTCACGAGGGCGCTCAAGGGTGCCCGCTCTGGCGCCCTCATGGGTGCCCTCATGGGCGTGTTCATCGGATGGCCGGGTTTGGGACGTGCCATGAGCGTCGAGGACGGGTCCGACGCGGGGCTCCGGACGGAGGACGCACGGATGGTCCTGGACCTGATCGGCCGCCACCTGAACAGCCCGGACGCGAAGGTCTCGGCGCTTCGCCGAAGCGAGGGCCGGACGATCTGCGGATCTGTGGACGTGAAGAACCGCGACGGTCTGTACACGGGACCGCGCGGCTTCGTGGTCGATCTGGCGAACGACACATTCGACCGGGTACCAGACGGACCAGAGCTTCTCAGCGCACGGCCCCGTGCCACCTACGAGCGTCTTGAGAGGCAGCGACAACTCTACTTTAGATTGTGCCTCGATCAGCAGTCGGAGAGCCCACCCTGCTCTCAGCGCAAGACTTGGCCTGTGGATGACTGGCCCGTTCTGCGCGGCCATCTGGAGGAGGGCTAGCCAGGGCTCGACAAGCCGCCGGAGCGACCGGGGGGAGGCGTGGAAGCACCGATCGCATCTCGCGCCGCCCGACGGAGCGGGTCTCTACCGCCCGCCGGCAATGTTCACGCCTTGCGGTCGACCGACATCGGACCGTGCGTTCAGTCCGGCTCCTCCGCTTCATGCGGCTGCTCATCTCCGCCTTGACCCTTGAGACGACGGAGCGAGAAATTCGAACACCAGCCGGCTCGGCCAGACTATCGCGCGCGGACCTTGCGGCTCTTGGGGCCGGTCCGGTCCGCCCCCGACGGGCAGGCTCGATCTGTCACCGGAAGTCCGGCGGCATCCCCTCGATGGAGGAGGCGACGGGGACAGCACCGGAGCTAGGCTCGCCGTCCATTCACCGGCCCGGCACGGGCGGAGCTTCCACACGATGCGGTCCCGTTGCGCGGGCGGGGCTTCTCCGCACCGCCCCCGGATCGCCTGAGATCCGCCATGGCCTATCTCGCCCTCGCCACCGCAGCCCTGATCCTCGGCACCGGCCTTGCCCAGACCGCAGTGCGGCGCCCGCTCGCGGCCGAACGTCTGGAGATGGCGGCCGGCACGCTGCTTGTGACGGGTCTTGCCCTGCTCGGCACCGGCCTTCCGCTCTTCCGCTGACCGGGCTGCAAGTGCCCGGGCTGCAGGTATCTGCAGGATAGGGCGTGCCAATCTGCGACACGGCGCCAGGAACGCCCGCGCGCGTGGCGGGTTGGATGTCGCCCCGGTCTTGCCTATGACGGGTCCTATCCCAGGGAAGGATCCGGGTCACCGTCTCCGCGCCCCTGCAGCGCGGCGACGAGCCGCCCTGTCGCCCGCACCCACCCCGATCCATGCCCGAGGAAGGTTCCCCAGTTTTGAGCGACAGCCGGAACGAGGAGCGGATCAACCGGGAACTCGCCCGGTTCGGCAACGGGCCGGACCCGTTCGCGGCGGCCGTGCGGACCACACGGATGCCGATGCTGATCACGGATCCGCGCCAGCCCGACAACCCGATCATCTTCGTCAACCGCGCCTTCGAGAGGCTCACGGGCTACACCCGGGCGGAGATCCTAGGACATAATTGCCGCTTCCTCCAAGGTCCCGAGACCGACCGAGAGGCCGTGTCCCGGATCCGCGACGCGGTCGAGCGCCGGGTCCCGATCGAGATCGAACTCCTGAACCATCGCAAGGACGGCTCGGTCTTCTGGAACCGCCTCCTCGTCTCGCCGGTCTTCGACGACGACGGGGAGCTGACCTACTTCTTCGCCTCGCAGTTCGACGTGACGCTGGAGCGCGACCGGCTGGTCCGCCTTCAGCGCGACCGCGACGCCCTGGAGGCCGAGGTCGGCAAGCGGGCGCTCGACCTCAGCCGCAGCGAGGAGCGCCTGCGCTTCGCCCTGCGGGCGGGCCGGCTCGGGTCCTGGACCCTCGATCTCGACGCCCGGCGCCTGATGGCCTCGGACGAGTGCCGGCGGATCTTCGGCGCGAGCCCCGGCGACGCCTTCGGATACGACCAGCTCGTCGCGACGGTGCATCCGGACGACCGGGCCCGGATGCAGGCCGAGATGGAGCGCTGCATCGCCGAGCGGGCCGACTACGACATCGAGTACCGCATCGTCACGGCCCAGGGCGAGATCCGCTGGCTACTGGTGCGGGGACGGCCGACCTATCAGGCGGACGGCACGCCGCTCTACATGGCGGGCGTGATCCTCGACTTCACCGACCGGAAGCGGGCGGAGGAGCACCGGGACCTCTTGGCGCGCGAGCTGAGCCACCGGGTCAAGAACACGCTGGCCACCGTCCAGTCGATCGCCCGGCAGACCCTGCGCAGCGCCGGCTCGGTCGGGGAGGCTGGCACCGTGCTGGAGGCGCGCATCCAGTCGCTCGCCGCGGCCAACGACGTGCTGACCCGCGAAGGCGGCGACTGGGCGACTCTGGCCGAGGTGGTGACCGCGGCCCTCAAGCCCTTCGGCGTCGAGCAGACCCACCGGTTCAAGACGGGCGGCCCGAAGATCCAGCTCGCCCCACGGGTGGCCCTGGCCTTCTCGCTCGCCCTGCACGAACTCTCGACCAACTCGGTCAAGTACGGCGCGCTCTCCGCCGACGGCGGGCGCGTCCTGGTGAGCTGGGACATCGTGCTAGGCGCGCAGCCGCCCCATCTCTGGTTCCAGTGGCAGGAGGTCGGCGGCCCGGATGTCTCGGTGCCGGACCGAAAGGGGTTCGGCAGCCGGATGATCGAGTGGGCGCTCGCCAAGGAGATCAGCGGCACGGCCGAGATCGAGTACCGACCGCGCGGCCTCGTCTTCGTGGCCGAGGCGCCGCTCCCCGCGATCGTGCAGGAGTAGCGCCCGCAGCCGCTCCCATCGGCACCGCACCTTCGGACTAGCCCGGAGAGGAGAGCAGCCTACCCGTTAAGAAGCGTTACGCTCCGTGCTGCGGCGCGACATGCTCCTGCCCATGCGCGGTAGCGGATCCGCCACGCCGCGGAGGGAGAGCTTCACCATGCACGTGGCGATCATCGGCGTCGGCTATGTCGGCCTCGTCTCGGGCGCCTGCTTCGCAGATCTCGGCCACAGCGTGCGCTGCGTCGACCGGGATGCGGGGCGCATCGCGGCGCTCCGGGCGGGGCGGATGCCGATCTACGAGCCGCATCTCGAGGCCCTGGTCGCCCGCAACGTCGCGGCCGGGCGGCTCGGCTTCGGCACAGACCTCGCAGAGGCGGTGCGCGACGCCGAGGTGATCTTCATCGCGGTCGGCACCCCGGCGCGCCGCGGGGACGGGCACGCCGACCTCGCCCACGTCTTCGCCTGCGCCCACGAGATCGCGGGGGCGCTCACGGGTTACGCGGTGATCGTCACCAAGTCGACGGTGCCGGTCGGCACCGGCGACCGCGTCGAGCACATCCTGCGCAGCTTGCGGCCGCAAGCACCCTTCGCGGTGGTCTCGAACCCGGAATTCCTGCGCGAAGGCGCGGCCATCGCTGACTTCAAGACGCCCGATCGCATCGTTATCGGCACGGCGGACGAGCGGGCGCGGGCCGTGATGCATAACCTCTACCGGCCGCTGGAGCCCGGCACGCGGATTCTGTTCACGGGCCGCCGCTCGGCGGAACTGGTGAAATACGCCGCCAACGCCTTCCTGGCGCTCAAGATCGGCTTCATCAACGAGATGGCCGACCTCTGCGAGCAGGCAGATGCCGATATCCACGACGTCGCCCACGGCATCGGCCTCGACAGGCGCATCGGCGCACGCTTCCTCCAGGCCGGCCCGGGCTTCGGCGGCTCCTGCTTCCCGAAGGACATCCAGGCCCTGATCAAGTCGGCCCAGGACCTCGGCGCGCCAGCCCGGATCGTCGAGACGGTGGCGGCGGCTAACGAGCAGCGGAAGCGCCGCATGGCGCGCCGCCTGATCCAGGCCTGCGGCGGCTCGGTGCGCGGGCTGACGATCGGGGTGCTCGGCCTCACCTTCAAGCCGAACACCGACGACATGCGCGAATCGCCCGCGCTCACGATCATCACGGCGCTCCTCGACGAGGGCGCGGAGGTGCGGGCCTTCGACCCGGAGGGCATGGCGCAGGCCCGCGCGCTGATGCCGGAGATCACCTACGTCGCAAGCGCCGAGGCGGTGGCCGAGGGCGCGCACGCCCTAGCGCTGATCACCGAGTGGGACGCCTTCCGGGATCTCGACCTGCCGCGGCTCCGGGGACGGATGGCGGGCGACGTTCTGGTGGATTACCGCAACCTGATCGCGCCGGAAGCGGCGGCGGAGGCCGGCTTCCACCATATCGGCATCGGCTGCCGCCCCGCCCGGCCGGCGGCGCCGGCGCAGATCGCCCGGGTCCGGGGGAGCCGGCGCGGCGCGCGGATCGATTCCGAGCTTGCGGCCTCGCCCGCCTGACGGGCCGTGGCGGTCAGGTATCCCAGCGCGGCGGGCGCTTCTGCAGAAAGGCGTCGATCCCCTCGGCCGCCTCGGCCATCAGCATGTTGCGGGTCATGACCGCGGAGGCATCGGCATAGGCCTCCGCGAGGCCGAGTTCGGCCTGCCGTCCGAAGGCCTTCTTGCCGATCGCCAGAACGCGCGGCGCCTTCGCGGCGATGCGGGCGGCGAGCGCCCGAGCGCCCGCCGCGAGGTCGGAGGCGGGGACCACCCGGTTGACCAGGCCGATGCGCAGCGCCTCTGCGGCGTCGATCGGCTCGCCGAGGAGCAGCATCTCCATGGCCGCCTTGCGCGGGACCGCCCGCGAGAGGGCGACCATCGGCGTCGAGCAGAACAGTCCGATCTGCACGCCGGGCGTGGCGAAGCGCGCCTCCTCCGAGCAGATCGCGAGGTCGCAGGTGGCCACGAGCTGGCAACCCGCCGCAGTGGCGACCCCGTGCACCTGCGCGATCACGGGCTGCGGCAGGCGGGTGATCGCAAGCATCAGGGCCGAGCAGGCCTCGAACAGGGCCCGGACGGAATCGGCCGAGGGATCGGCCCGCATCTCCTTGAGGTCGTGCCCGGCACAGAAGGCGGGCCCCGCGCCTCGCAGCACCACGACCCGCACCGAGCGGTCGTCGCGGATGACGTCGAGCGCGCCGTGGAGCGCCGCCATCAGCCCGCGCGAGAGGGCGTTGCGCGCCGCGCCGCGGTTGAGGGTCAGGGTTGCGATCCCGTCCGCGTCCTCGCGCAGCAGCAGGGGTTCCGGGACGGATGGCGCGACGGCGGGCATCGGGGTACCTCGTTGCAGGAGCCGCGAGCCTAGAGCCGTCCGCGGGCGCACTGCAATCCGGAGAGCCCGCCCGGCATGGGAGGCCGGCACCCGCGTCGTCGGCGCGCTAGCACAGGGTGCCCGGACGCGGGCCGCTCTCAACCACCACGACTCCGCCGCGCAGGAGGACGCCGCAGGCTTCGGCGACCGCGCGAAACTCCGCGGGGCAGACCTCGATGGCGCGGGGCAAACCGAGGCTCGCGCCCTGAGCCCAGGCCAGGATCTGCCGGTGGCTCGCCGCCGCCACCGTGGGGGCCGCGCCCCGGTGACCCGAGCAGGCGAGCAGCGCGGCATCGTCGGCACCGACTTCACCCGGTCCGGCCAGCTCTTCGCCCTCGTATTCGGCCGCCTCGATGTCGATCCGGGCGAAGTCGGCGCCCGGCCCGTGCCAGCGCACTGCCGGCATCTCCGGTATCAGCGCCGCCAGGGCCTGGACGCCCTCGGCACAATCGGGATCGGCCACGAGGAGGCGCGGGGCCAGAGAAGCCAGGGTTCGAGCGAGGCACGCGCCGGAGAGGCTCGCGTCGACGAGCGCAACCCGGGCGCCCGCCAGCGCGAAGCCGAGCCAGAGGGCGAGGCTAGCGGGGCCGTGGCGCATCAGCAGGGCCACGGTGTTGCCGGACCCGAACCCCTCCGCCTCGGCGTAGCGAGCGTAGCGGGCGAGATCCGCGCCGAACGCGGCATAGCTGGTGCAGCCCGCCGGCCCGGCGAAGGCCGGGGCCGGGCCGTGCACCGCAGCAGCCTCCGCCACGATCTGCGGAAGGCAGATCTGCGGGCGGAAGGCGGCGAGACCCTGCCGCCCGGCTCCGGGCCGAATGGTCGGCATCGGAGTGTCGGTGCGGGGGTGAGCGGCGTGCAGCATGCGTTTCCAGCCCGGGATTGTGCTTCGTCGCGAGACGAGAGGCCAAGACGTGCGTCCGAGGTCTTAAGATTTCCCCTCCGGGACGGGTCGAATGCTCGCCGAGAGCCGCGCCCAGCCCTGAACGACGGCTCGCCGGGGCGTGACGACGACGGCGGATAAAGTCCTGGTGCGCGCACGCGACATCTCGCCCTGCGCACGATGCCGATCTATCCCGGGCACCGTCGAACGGATCGGCAGAATCCGCGAAGCGAGGAACCCCTGGAATGCACCACCCCTATCGCCCCGCCCGCGCCGCGGCCCTCACGGCAAGCTTGGCCGCCGCCCTTCTCGCCGCCGCGCCGGCAGCGGCGCAGATCCGCAACGCCCCCGCCCCGCGCGCGCTCGAATTCGCGGCCTACATCTTCGCCGCCTCGAACGTCTGCGGCTACCGCATCGGCACGGAGGCCTTCGAGGCCCTGCTCGCCAAGCAGAACGCCAGGGCGGAGGACGTTGCCCCGCGCGGCCCCTTCGGCAATCGGGTCCAGACCATGTTCGCGCTGATGTCGAACCAGATGGCGCTGAACCGCGAGCAGGCCTGCCTCGCGGTGGCCGGCGAGTACGGCCCCGAGGGCAACGTCGCCAAGAATGTGCTCCTGCCCGCCGAGAGCACCGTGCAGCCGCCCGCTTCCGGATCCGCGCAGCCGCCCTCTGGCGGGTCCGCCGCGAAGCCCGTGCAGTAGCGGAAGTCAGGGCTACCGGGGGTCTCCCGGATGACGGCGCGAAGGATCGGGTGACGGAGCAATTTCGGGCTCTGCAGGCCTCGGGCGAGTCGGTGGCGGGCCAGCGGATCGTGGACTAGGCGACGGCCGACGGCGTGCTCGAGTAGAATCGGCAAGTCGGCGCCGACAACCAGACCATCTGAGCCGGGGATCCGGGCCCCTCAGCGCTCCGGTCCGCCCCCCGTCGCCATCTTGCGGCGGGCATCCGCCTGGCCGCTGACCGAGCCGTAATACTCGGCGGCGTCGCCGAGCTGCGCCGAGGGCTGGCAGACCGGCGTGCAGGAATAGGAGTTGCGGTCGAGCGCCCCGCGCTGGACCGTGACCACGGAGGTCTGCGCGGCATCGACCCGGATGGTCGTCTCGGCGATCATCGCGCCCGCGCCGTCGAGGGCAATGAGGTTGGTCGAGCCGAAGCTCTTGCCGGTCAGCACGATCACCCCGTTCTTCTGCAGGGTCACGTCGGCGATGATCGGGTTGCCGACGATGATCGTCTGCGTCCGCTCGGGCAGGCGCATCACCTTGGCGTTGTCGACGAAGACCGTGACGACGGCGGGCGTCTCCGGTGCGGCGCCGACGGCGGAGGCGGTGAGCAGGAGGCCGGCAACCGGGCCAAGGCGCCGTGCGAGAGCCTTGCGTGCAGGACCCTTGGCGAGGCGGGGCAGGATACGGCGCATGGCTCGCGGCACTCTTGGACGAAGGCGGGCTCCGGCCGGGCGGCGGCTCCGCAACTCCCGGTCAGAAAAGCGCGGATTGATGAAGGAAGGCCTAAGCCGGCCCGACCTCTCGAACCGGCTCGCGGCTGATCCTCGACGGCCTCCGGCCTCTGGAGACCCGGTTCGAGGGGGCCGGGCGTCTCACGCTGGAGAACCGGCATCCCGCTTATGTGCTCCGGTCGCGGCCCGAGACGAGCCGCAACTGCGGCGCCGGCCGGCCCGCGAGGGAGGCGGCGACCTTGCGCTCCAACTCGCCGTCCCGGTACGGCTTCTGCACGATGCCCTCAACCCCCACTGCCCCGGCCTGGGCCAGGGCGGCGGTGTCGGCGTAGCCCGTGACGAACAGGACCGGGATCTGCGGCCAGCGCTTGCGCAGCTCGATCGCGGCCTCGGCCCCGTTCATGCCCGGCATGGCGAAGTCGATGACGACGAGATCGACGCACGGGTCCGCTTCCAGCGCCGCCAGGGCCTGCAGGCCGGAGGCCGCCTCGCGCACGGCGTAGCCCGCCTCCACGAGACGGGTCACCGTCACCTCGCGCACTCCGGCATCGTCGTCCACGACGAGAAGCGCGGGCCGGGCTCCCGGCGGTTGCGCGCGCGCGCAATCGACTGCCGCGTCCGCCACCGGCGCGGCCGCCCCTTCCGCCTCGGCGCGGGGCAGGTACACCTTGATCGAGGTACCCTCGCCCGGAACCGTGTCGATGCGCAGGCCGCCGCCGGACTGCTTCACGAAGCCGTAGACCTGGGCGAGCCCGAGTCCCGATCCCTTGCCGACCGCCTTGGTGGTGAAGAAGGGCTCGAAGACGCGCGCCAGAACCTCGGGCGTCATCCCGGTCCCGGTATCGCTGACCGAGACCATCACGTACTCGCCCGGCTGCGGGTGCTCGGGCCGCGTCGGGCCCGCGCGCACCGTCATGTTGGCGGTCTCGATGGTGAGGCGGCCACCCACCGCCATCGCGTCCCGGGCGTTGATGGCAAGGTTCAGGATGACCAGCTCGACCTGGGTGGCATCGACGAGCGCCGGCCAGAGCCCGTCGTGCAGCGCGGTCTCGATCCGCACCGCGCCCCCGATGGAGCTGGTGAGCAGGTCGCGCATCGAGGCGACCGTGCGGTTCAGGCTCACCGGCGTCGGCTCCAGCCGCTGGCGCCGGGAGAAGGCGAGGAGCTGCGCCGTCAGGTTGGCGCCGCGCGCGGCCGCGCCCCGCATCATGTCGAGGCGCCGGCGCGAGCGCTCGTCGCTCACGGCCCGCTCCAGGAACTCGATATTGCCGGCGATGACGGTGAGCAGGTTGTTGAAGTCGTGCGCGACGCCGCTGGTCAGCTGCCCCACCGCCTCCAGGCGCTGGGCAAGGCGCAGGGCCTCCTCGATCCGCTCGCGCTCCGCGATCTGCGCCTCGAGCGCGGCGTTGGCCTCGGCCAGCTCGCGGGTGCGCTCGGCGACGCGGGCCTCAAGCGTGCGGTTCAGGGCCTGCAGGGCAGCCTCGGCGGCGCGCTTCTCGGCCCTGAGGCGCGCCTCGGCAAGCGCCCGCACGACGATGCGCGGCAGGCGGTCGAGCCGCTGCTTGGTCACGTAGTCGGTGGCGCCGTTCTTGAGCGCCTCGACCGCGACATCCTCGCCGAGCGTGCCCGAGCAGAACACGAAAGGAGTGTCGGGGCATTGTGCGCCGGCAAGCCCCAGCGCGCTGAGGCCGTCGAAGGTCGGCAGCACGTAGTCGGCGAGGATCAGGTCGTGCCGGTCCGGCACGGCCTCGGCCGCGAAGGCCTCGCGGCTCATCACCCGCACGATCCGGACGGCAGGCCCGAGCCGATCAAGCTCGGCCTCGATCAGCTCGGCGTCGAGGTCGCTGTCCTCGAGATGGAGGATGCGCAGCGGCGCGGACGCCGCCTCGGTCAGGCGTTCGATGGCCAGCCTCCCCGGTGCGGCGGCGGCTCGTTCAGGAGCGCCCAGAAGACCCCGATCTCCTTGATGGCGGCGAAGAACTCATCGAAGGCGACGGGCTTCACCACGAAGGCGTTCACGCCGAGATTGTAGGAGCGCACGACGTCGGTCTCCTCGCGGGAGGAGGTCAGCATGACAACCGGAATGGCCCGGGTGACCGGATCGGCCTTCACCTTGGCGAGCACCTCCAGGCCATCGACCTTCGGGAGCTTGAGGTCGAGCAGCACCACGGCGGGGTCCTGCTGCGGCCGTCCCTCGTGGGCGCCGCGCCGGTAGATGAAGTCGAGCGCCTCGGCGCCGTCGCGGCAGATGACGATCTCGTTGGCGAGCTGGCTCGATTCGAGCGCGGCGAGCGTAAGCTCGATGTCGTTCGGGTTGTCCTCGACGAGGAGGATGGGCTTCAGGGCCGCCATCTCAGTGCGCCTCCTCCCGGGTCGGCAGGGTGAAGTAGAAGGTCGCACCCTCGCCGAGGCGGCTCTCGGCCCAGGTCCGGCCGCCGTGGCGCTCCACGATGCGGCGGACATTGGCGAGGCCGATGCCGGTGCCCTCGAACTCCTCGACCCGGTGCAGGCGCTGGAACACGCCGAAGAGCTTGTCGACATACGCCATGTCGAAGCCGACACCGTTGTCGCGGACGTAGAACACGTCCTCGCCCTCGCGCGGCGGCAGCCGGCCGACCTCGATCACGGCCTCCGCCCGGCCGCGGCTGTACTTCAGCGCGTTCGAGAGCAGGTTCTCGAGGACGAGGCGCAGCATCGCCGGGTCCGCGTAGGCGCGCCCGAGCGGGCCCAACTCCCAGCGCACCGCCCGCTCCGGAGGGACATCGCGCAGGACCTTGCGCCGGACCTCCTCGACGAGGGCGTTCATGTCGCCAGGCACCCGGTTCAGGGCGTGGCGCCCCATCTGTGAGAAGCTCAGCAGGTTGTCGACGAGCGTGCCGGCCGAGAAGGCCGCCTCGATGATGGTCTCGACGTAGTGCCGTCCCTTGTCCGAGAGGTTCGGTCCCTCGCGGTTCTTGAGCAGGTTCGCGTAGCCGACGATGTGCCGGAAGGGCGCGCGCAGATCGTGGCTAACCGAGTAGGAGAAGGCCTCCAGCTCCTTGTTCGAGCGCTGCAGCTCCTCGCTCATGGCGGCGAGCTCCTCGGCCCTGCGCAGCACGATGCCGAGGACCGACGCGCGCAGGTCCTTGGCCGCCTCGATCTCCGGGAGCGACCAGGGCATCGAGCGGCCCTTGACCGTCTCCTTCCAGATCTCGAAGGATTTTCGCGGATGCAGCCGGTCGGGGCCCCCCTCGGGGTCGGGCCGGGCCGCCTTCACCGGGTTGCCGCCCCACTTCACCGTCCGGACCACCTCCGGCCTGAACCAGAGGATGTAGCTCGCGTAGCGCTTCGAGACCGAGATCGCCAGGAGGCCGCTCGCCCGGTCGGCGAAGTTCTCGGCCCGCGGGAAGGCCTCGGCCAGGGCCTCGGTCACGAAGACCTCGTCGCTCTCCGCGCGCGCCGACAGCCAGGCGTAGAGGGCGCGCACCGCGCGCTCCGGGGGCGTCGCGCCAAGGAGCCGGCAGCGGTCGGCGGTGACGATGGCCGCGCCCGAGGCGTTCACGAGCCCGAGCACGTCGTCCGGATGGTTGAGCAGCCCGTCGACGAAGCTGTCCTCCTCCGCCATGAAGCCGAGGAGGCGGGCCTGCACGGCGCCCAGCGCGAGGCGCTGCTCGGCCTGCTCGCCCCGGACCTTCGCGGAGAGCTGCAGGGCGAAGATCTGGGTGAGGAAGTCGCAGGCGTTGCGCGCCTGGAGCGGCACGCGCCGCGGCTCCCGGTTGTGGCAGGAGACGAGACCCCAGAGAGCACCGTCCACCAGGATCGAGACCGACATGGACGCCATCGTGCCCATGTTGCGCATGTACTCGACATGGACCGGCGAGACCGAGCGCAGGACCGACTGGCTCAGGTCGAGGGGCCGGCCCGCGGGCGTGGTGCCCGGGCGGATCGGCACCGGCGCGTAGCCGGCATCCGGGATGATGCGCAGGCGGTTGCGCCGGTAGAGCTCGCGCGCCTGGGCCGGGATGTCGGAGGCGGGAAAGCGCAGGTCGAGATAGGAGGGCAGTGCGCCGTTGCCGTCCTCGGCGACGACCGTGCCGTGCCAATCCCGATCGAACCGGTAGACGAGCGCGCGGTCGAAGCCCGTGACGTGGCGGATGTCCCGGGCGAGGAGTTCACAGAGATCCTCGACGGTCCGGGCCGTGTGGAGCCGCTGCACGAAGGCGCGCAGCCGCGGCGTGAGCGCATCGAGCCCGGCATCCCCCGAGGCGTCGTCGGTCTCCTCCAACTCCAGCACGAGGAGGTCGTCGACCCGGTGCGCCGCGACCTCGTAGGCCTGGCGCGTTGAGCCCGCTCCCAGCGTGACGGTGCGCAGGTAGAGGGCGCCGTCCGGCTCACCGCCCGCCTCAAGATAGCGGCGCGCGAGCGCGGCGAGTTCGGGGAAGGCGCTCTCAAGGGGAGTGCCAACCGAGGCTGCGGGCGGTCCGTTCGCGCTCGCCTGGACGACCATCAGGGTTCGGGCGTCGAGCGCGAGCAGGAAACCGTGCGGCTGAACGCTGCCCACGATGTGGATCGGCTCGCGGTCGCAGGCCGACAGATCGATGCGCCGGGCAGCCTCACTCGCTCGATTCAACTCGGACGTCCTCCTCGAGCGATCGTCTTCCGTCCCTGGATGTCCCTCGGGCTACGGGCACCCGCGCCTCCCGGGCAGCAAGCGGGCGCTCCGGCAGGCCGGGGCTTCTTCGAAGGCTCTTAGCAGCCGGGGCGCGGCACTCATAGGGAGACCAAAGTGCGGCATCGGGCAGCCCCGCAGGGTCCTGCCGTGCGTCCGCACTCCCTCAAGCCGGCGACGCCCCGCCGCCAGCGCCGGCGAACGGCCGCAGGGGCCGGCCGGCTAGCCGGCGAGACGCCGGCTGAGCGCTCCGATATAGGTGCGGGCCGTGCCCTTGCAGGCTCGCTTGGCCTCGTAGAGCGCCGCATCGGCGTGGCGCAGGATCTCCTCCCGCCCCCCGGTGGCGTCGCCGGACCAGGCGACACCGATCGTCCCGGTGACGCTCGCGATCCGGCCCGGCCCGTCGACGATGATGTGCAGGTCGCGCAGCAACCTCTGGACCAGCGGGTCCAGGGCCGCCCGCCCTACCGCCGCGGGAACCAGCACCGCGAACTCGTCGCCGCCGAGCCGCGCCGGGGTGCAGGCGGCCAGGTACGGGGCCCGTAGGCGGTCCGCCACGCGGCGCAGGACCGCGTCGCCCGCGGCGTGCCCAAGGGCGTCGTTGACGGCCTTGAACCCGTCGAGATCGATCAGCAGGACCGCGACCTCCCGGCCGCGCGCGCGGGCGTCCCGAAGGCCGTCGTCGAGGAGCTGGTTGAACGCCGCTCGGTTCGACAGCTGCGTGAGGTCGTCGGTGCGGGCGTGGTGCAGCAGCCTCTGCTCCATGCGGTGCCGCTCGGTGATGTCCTGCATCAGGCCGACCAGCGCGGCCGGAATGCCTTTCGAGAGTTCCAGCTCGCCCATGCAGCGCACGCGCCGCCGGGTGCCCCGCGCGGTGACGAAGTCGATATCCAGGTCGAACGGCTCGCCCGTATCCAGAGCGCGCCTCACCGCATCGAGAAAGCGCGCCCGGTCGGGCGGCGGGAGGAAGTCCAGAAGTCCCGCCTTCGGCACGCCCGCGCTAACCGGCAGTTCGTGGATGGCGAAGATGCCGTCCGACCAAGTCGGCCGGCGCTCCTGAAGGTCGTAGCGCCACGATCCCATGTCGGCCATGCGCTCGGCCTGCTTGAACTGCCGGCGCTCGCGCTCGAGGTGCTCGACCGTGCGGCGAAGGTCCTCGGCGGCCTCGGCGGCCCGGAGCGCGACCCGCCGCGCCTCGAGGAGCGCCTCGGCGGCGCAGGCCAGTTCCGAGAGGATCGCCAGATCGGCGGCCGACGCGGCTGCGGAGGTCGCGCGGGGCTTGTCGTCCAGCACGCAGAGCGCACCGATGGTCACGGCATCGCCGTCATCGCGCGAGATGCGGAGCGGCACCCCCGCATAGTACCGGATGCCGGGAGATCCGGTGACATGGGGGCTCGCCGCGAAGCGCGGGTCAAGGCGCGCGTCGGCAACCATTAGCGGAGCCTCGGTCTCGAACACCACGGGACAGAAGGCCTGGGCGCGGGGCGTCTCAGGGGCGAGTAGGCCGCAGCGCGCCTTGAACCATTGGCGCTCGCGATCCACCAGCGTGATCGAGGACATGCTCGTCCCCAGCATGCGTTGGGCGAGCTTGGCCAGCGCGTCGAACGGCCGTTCCGGGGGCGTGTCGAGCAACCCGATATCGGCCAGAGCCCTCTGGCGCACCGCTTCCCGCTCGCTGTCCGGCATGCCGCTCTCCCGCCTCCCCCGCACCTGTAGCGCGTGCCGGTAAACGGGCCGTTCGAGCCCGAGGCGTGCCCCGCTGGACGTGAGGGCCTCGACCAACCTCGCCGGCACTGCCTTATGTTCGAGCAGATTGCTCAACCGCGTTGCAATTTCGGCGCCGACCCGCCAACATCCACTGGTATACCAAGCCCTTCGCCTAGCAGGGCCGTCCGCCCCGCGGGTCGACGGCTCCGGCGGCGGACTGGGCGAACGAGGGACGCACGCGATGTCCAACACCGTCGGCTCGCAACCGAAGGCGGGCGGAGGGCCCGGCTTCCGGCTCTTCAGGCCGATCCTGGCGGGAGCGACCCTGAGGGAGCGGCTGATCGCCTGCCTGGGGGCGCTCGCCGGCATCACCCTGACCGGCCTGATCTGCGGCCTGTTCTTCGGCCAGGGGCCCGACATCCCGCTCATCGTCGCACCGATGGGGGCCTCGGCGGTCCTGCTGTTCGCCGTGCCCGCCAGTCCCCTCGCCCAGCCCTGGCCGATCATCGGCGGCAACACGATCTCGGCCTTCATGGGCGTGCTCGCCGCGCGCTTCATCCCGGACCCGGTCGTGGCGATCGGGGTCGGCGTTTCGCTGGCGATCGCCGCGATGTCGCTGACCCGCTCGCTTCACCCGCCCGGCGGCGCGGCCGCCCTCACGGCGCTCATCGGCGGCCCGGCCGTCACCTCGGCGGGGTTCCTGTTCCCCCTCTTCCCGGTCTGCGTGAACTCGCTCATCCTGGTCGCGCTCGGCGTCGCCTTCCACCGGATCGCGCGCCGCAACTACCCGCACGTGCCGGTCGCGATCCCGGCCAACACGCACGGGACGGCCGACCTGCCCGCACCGCTCCGGGTCGGCTTCCGGGCAGAGGATGTCGACGCGGCTCTGCTCGCGCTGAACGAGACGCTGGACATCGACCGGACCGACCTCGACCGCCTTCTCCGGCAGGTCGAGCACCACGCGCTTGTGCGCGAAGAGGGCGACCTGACCTGCGGCGCAGTCATGTCGCGCGACGTCGTCACCATCGGCCTGGACGGCAGCGCCGAGCGGGCGCGGGAGCTTCTGATCGCGCACGACATCCGGACGCTGCCCGTGCTGGAGGCGGACGGGCGCCTCGCCGGAACGCTGGGCCTGCGCGAGCTGGCGCGGCACGGCGACAGTGGTGTCGCGCGGGCCATGTCCGACGCCAGGACCGCCGGACCGGACGATCCGGTGGTCGCCCTGGCCGCGGCCCTGACGGACGGCCGCACCCACGCGGTCGTGGTCGTTGATATAGACAGGCACGTCCTGGGGATCATCACCCAGACCGACCTGCTCGCGACCCTGACGCGCCTGCTCTCCGGCCGGGCGATCGCCGTTCCCGGTCCATTGCCGCGGCCGGCTCGCGTCTGAGCGCGCCCATCGGCCGAACCCAGCTCAGATGTGAGACCAACCGATGGCGGGCGGATGCGGGCCGCGCTGCCCGCCCTTGGCCCGATCCTTGCTGCGTACATGGTTCCCTGGCGCCGCCATGTCCGCAGGATCGAGCCGATGCACGATGGGCCGCTACTCCTTCACCTGCTTCACGCTGCCCTGATGGCGTCGAGCATGATGCTCACCTGGCAGGTCTATCGCCTCCGCAAACCCTGATCGAGGCGGCCCCTCGTCCGCTAAGCCAGGCAGCGGGTTCACGGCGCAGACCGGCGCGAACGCCACCGAGACCGCGATGGCAGTCCAGCCTACCCCGGTCCGGACCCTGCGGGACATCGCAGTGGTCGCGGGGGCTCGCCGCCATCGATGCCCACGACCTTTGTCTGGATCCAAATCGCAGTGCGGACGGCATGCTTCGGCACCTGCGCCGGACGGGCAGCCCGCTCGACGATGTTGCGGCAATTGCAGGCGGCGGCGCGGCGAATTTCAGATCACCGCGGGCGGCGAGATTGCGGATGAGGCGGATGGCAAGGTGGGCCATCGAGCGACGAGGATTTCCTTGCTGAACAAGGACTATTGGCGGAAGGGGTGTCCGACCCGAGGCATTGATATTGCTAAGTTTTTTTGATTCTTGGGGACCCTGCCCAAGCAGTTGCCCAAGCAGGCTGCTCACGCTTTTGTTCGTCCAGGTGGACAACTCGGCGGGTAAGAAAAATCGTGGTATGGCTTGGGCGCCAGGATTCTCAGCCAAAGCCGAAGGGGTACGACATCAAGGAGTTAGACCCTCGATCACCCGTCTTAAGCGGCATCGGACCTAGGGAATGGACCATTGGCGTGGACCTTGGTCAACGCTCGTTCTGGAGCGCTCCACAGCTTGGGGAATGGCGGTGGACCCGCCATTCGCCGAGAGAGCAAGCTGGCGGTCTGGCCGGAAGCGGACGTTCCGTATGCGACCCAATCCAGCCACCCAAACCGCCATCGGCGCTTCTAGAAAGCGGCCGTTCGTCAGCACTCCAGCAATTTCGGCTCTGCGCCAGAAGCGAACTCGAGGTATTTGCCCGAAAACAGACTAAGCGTCGAACAATCGGCTGAGCGCCGGACCGATTGGCATCATTCGAACCTTTCGTCTCGCTCTCTATCCCTCGCCGTCTCCCATTCCCGCTCTCTCGTAACCTCTCGCGCGAGTTGGGCCTTCGCGTCGATCGCGATAGGCATGAGGCTCGCTGAGACATCCGTCTCTAAGCTGTCGAGTAGACGAGCGTTCGCCTCCATCACCGCGGCGCGCGAGCCACTCCATCTAGTGGGCCGGAACCGCTCGACGAACACCACCAGCACGCTCCGGGGGTCGGGCGCATAGGCGAGGAGAGCCTTTGCCTGCTCCGACCAGACCTTGGGCCCACTCTCTTCGGTGCGATGCGCGAACGTGACGAACGAGGCCGCAAGGGGATAGCGTCTCTCGCGGTCTTGGTCGCACCACGCAATGAGGTCCTCGCACGAAATTTCGTCCGCCGGGTTTGACCGGTGATCGAACACGCCAATACCTGCCCGTTGCTGCTGGTCATCTCCCTCAAACAGAGCATCCAGAACGGCTTTTGGCTGGACAGCTAGCAGGGCCTTCAGGACGTCGTCATTGTCGAACGAGTAGGTCTCGGAGGCGGCCACGGCCCTCTTAAGCCGGCCGGCGACTTCCGCTGCGAGGAGCGTGGCCCCCGGTCCATTAAGGCAGGCTCGCACGACCCTCGCCAGCTCACGGTCGCCACGCTGGTTGCCCTTCCGAAAGCTGATGCGCCGCAGAAGCTCTCGACCACCTGCAGACCCTGCGCGGGCCGGACGCGGTCGACCGCATCTTCGGCGTGCGCCTCCTGCCCGACCGGCCGCCCTTCGACGTGGCGCTGCACCTGTCCGGCTCGGCCATCGTCATCGAGGCCGAGCCGAGCGCGCCCGAGCACCTCAGCGCGGGCAACCTCGTGCGCAGCATGGTCGGGCGCCTGCAGCAGACCGCGGGCTACGACCCGCTCTGCCGCGAGGCCGCCCGCCAGATGCGCGCGCTCACCGGCTTCGACCGGGTCATGGTCTACCGCTTCGCGCCGGACGGCCACGGCGAGGTCATCGCGGAGGCCGCGCGCTCCGGCCTCGACCGCTACCTCGGCCTGCACTACCCGGCCTCCGACATCCCGAAACAGGCCCGCGCCCTCTACGAGCGCAACTGGCTGCGCATCATCGCCGACGTCGGCGCCCCGGCCGCCGCGGTCCTGCCGCAGCGCGACCCCGAGGGCGAGCCGCTCGACCTGTCGCTCTCGACGCTGCGGGCCGTCTCGCCCATCCACATCGAGTACCTGCGCAACATGGGCGTGGCCGCCTCCTTGTCGGTCTCGATCCTGCGCAACGGCCGGCTCTGGGGCCTGTTCGCCTGCCACCACATGGAGCCGCGCCACATCTCCCTGGAGCGGCGCACCGCCGCCGAGCTGTTCGGGCAGATGTTCTCCTGGATACTGGAGAGCCGGCAGCGCGAGGAGGAGGCCGCCCAGGAGGCGCGCTCGCGCGAGATCCACAACCGGCTGATGGGCGCGCTCGCTTCCGGCGTCACCGGCCTGGAGAGCCTGCCCGACTTCGTCGAGGAACTCGCCGCCATCGTGCCGAGCGACGGGATCGGCCTCTGGGTCAACGGCCAAGTCTTCGTGCACGGCGCGACACCGACCGCCGAGGAGTTTGCCGGGCTCGTGCGCTTCCTCAACCGCACTGCGGCGAGCCGCGTCTATGCGGTCGACGAGATCGGGCGGACGCACGAGCCCGGCCGCGATTTCACGGAGCGCGCCGCCGGCGTGCTGGCGGTGCCGGTCTCGCGCACGCCGCGCGACTTCCTGGTCTTCTTCCGCCGCGAAGTCGCGCGGACCGTGACCTGGGCCGGCAACCCGGAGAAGCCGGCGAGCCTCGGCCCGAACGGGGTGCGGCTCACCCCGCGCAAGAGCTTCGAGGCCTGGACCGAGACCGTGCGCGGGCGCTCGCTGCCCTGGTCCGAGGTCGAGCTCCGCACCGCGGAGGCGCTGCGCGTCACCTTACTGGAGGTGATCCTGCGCCTGTCCGATTCGGCCGAGCGCGAGCGCAAGGAGGCGCAGGAGCGGCAGGAGTTGCTCATCGCCGAACTGAACCACCGCGTGCGCAACATCCTCAACCTCATTCGGGGCGTGGTCACGCAGAGCCGCGCCAACGTGGACCGGCCCGAGGACTTCACCGCGGTCGTCGGCGAGCGCATCCAGGCGCTGGCCCGCGCCCACGACCAAGTCACCTCCTCCAATTGGGGGCCGGGGTCGCTGCGCGAGCTCGTGCTCCTGGAGGCCGGGGCCTACCTCGGGAGGAAGGCCGACCGCGTCGTGCTCGACGGCGTCGATGTCTTGCTGGAGCCGCAGGCGTTCACGACCGTGGCCCTCGTCGTCCACGAGTTGATGACGAACTCGGCCAAGTACGGGGCCCTTTGCGACAGCGCCGGCCGGGTCGACGTCCGCTGGGAACGCGACGCCCTCGACCATCTCGTCATCCATTGGCGGGAGAGCGGCGGCCCGGCGGTGCGGGCGCCGACCCGACGCGGCTTCGGCACCACCATCATCGAGCGCTCCATCCCCTACGAGCTCAAGGGCGAGGCCGAGGTGCGCTACGAGCTCACCGGCCTGCGCGCCCGCTTCGTAGTGCCGCCCGCATACGTCCGCTCCGCGCCCCCGAAGCGGGCCCAGCCGACCCCTCGCGAGCCGGCGCCCGCGACCCGCCTCGACGGCACGGTGCTGGTGGTCGAGGACAACATGATCATCGCGCTTGAGGCCGAGGAGGTGCTCACCGCCTTGGGCGCGACCGCGGTCGACATGGCGGCTTCGGTCCGGGAGGCGCTGCGCCTGATAGAGGCGTCGCGGCCCGACCGGGCGGTGCTCGACGTCAACCTGGGCTCCGAGACGAGCGTGCCGGTGGCGCGCCGGCTCGCCGAGCTCGGCGTCCCATTCGCTTTCGCGACGGGCTACGGCGAGAGCTTCAAGGTGCCGCCCGACCTGGGCGACATCCCGGTGATGAAGAAGCCCTACGGCGCCGACGAGTTACGACGCGCATTCCCCTGACGGACGTATGGCTGTTGCACCCAGGGTCACACCGCGATCCCGCCGGCGCTTGGTCAAGGCCGGTCGTGAATGGGTCGCGGTCGGCCTGCCGAGAGGGCAAGGAGGCGGGCCGACCGCTATCGCCGACCGCGGGAAGGCGCGGTCGCGCGACCTGTTCCGAGCCGAGGCCCGGATCTCCGAATGGCTCGATCAACCGGCGGGAACGCCTTGTCCGGCAGGGGCGGCTTGGCCACCCGTCGCCCCCTTCGCCTTCCGTGATCGGAAGGCCCGAGCGATCAGGACGTAGAAGAGCGGGGTTACGAACACCGCGAGCACCGTCGCGGTAATCATGCCGCCGAGCACGCCGGTGCCGATGGCCCGCTGGCTGTTCATGCTGGCGCCCGTGGCGATGGCGAGCGGCACCACGCCCAGGATGAAGGCGAGCGAGGTCATCACGATGGGCCGGAAGCGCAGCTCGCACGCCTCCAGCGCCGCCTCGTGCACGGAACGCCCCTGCGCCACGAGGTCCTTGGCGACCTCGATGATGAGGATGGCGTTCTTCGCCGTCAGGCCGATGACCGTGATCAGGCCGACCTTGAAGTAGACGTCGTTCGGCATGTCGCGCAGCAGCATGGCGAAGACGGCCCCGACCACGCCGGTGGGCACCACCAGCAGTACGGCGAGCGGGATCGACCAGCTCTCGTAAAGCGCGGCGAGGCAGAGGAAGACGCAGAACAGCGCCAAGGCGAGCAGGTAGACCGCCTGGCTGCCCGAGAGCTTCTCCTGCAGCGATTGCCCCGTCCAGGCGAAGTCGAAGCCGGCAGGCAGCTGTCCGGCAAGACGCTCCATTTCTGCCATGGCGTCGCCGCTGGCGTAGCCGGGGGCCGCGCTGCCGGAGATCTTGATGCTCGGGTAGCCGTTGAAGCCGACCACCTGCGCCGGGCCCATCGTCCACGAGACCCGGGCGAAGGACTGGAGCGGCACCATCTGCCCCTTCGCGTTGCGGACGTTGAGATCGAGCAGGTCCTCCGCCCGCATGCGCCGCGACGCCTCGGCCTGCACGATGACCCGCTGCATGCGCGCCTGGTTCGGGAAATCGTTGACGTAGGCCGAGCCGAGGCTTGTCGAGAGCGCGTCGTTGACGTCGGCGAAGGTGACGCCGAGCGCGTTCGCCTTCTGCCGGTCCAGGGTCAGCTCGATCTGCGGGGCGGTCGGCAGCCCCTCGACGTAGACGCCCTGCAGGATCGGGCTCTGGCTCGCCGCCTTCAGGAGCTGGTCGCGCGCGGCCGCGAGAGCGGCATAGCCCTGCTGACCCTTGTCCTGCAGGCGGAAGGCGAAGCCACTGGAGTTGCCGAGCGCCTCGATGGCCGGCGGCGACAGCGACATGGCGATGGCATCAGGCAGGCCCCCCAGCACCGCGTTGGCCCGGGCGCTGAGCGCCTCGGCGCCGTCGTCGGGCCCACGCTGCTTCCAGTCCTTCAGGGTGACGAAGGAGAGCGCCGCGTTCTGGCCCTGACCCGAGAAGCCGTAACCAAGGAGCACGACGCGCGTGGCGACCGCCGCCTCGGTCCCGAAATGTGCCTCCATGCGCTTGGCCACGTCGAGGGTGCGCTCGGTGGAGGATTCCGGCGGGGTCTGCGCGTCGACGATGATGTAGCCCTGGTCCTCGATGGGCAGGAAGCTCGTCGGCATGCGGACGTAGCCCCAGCCCAGCGCCGCGACGAGCGCCGCGTAGACAAGGAGCGCGCGCACCGGCCGGCGCAGCATCCCGGCGACACCCGAGCGGTAGGCCAGCGTGCCGGCCTGGAAGCGGCGGTTGAACCAGCCGAAGAAGCCGCCCTTGGCGTGGCCGTGGCCGGCCTCGACCGGCTTGAGGAGCGTGGCGCAGAGCGCGGGCGTCAGCGACAGCGCCAGGAAGGCCGAGAAGGCGATGGAGGTCGCCATGCTGACCGCGAACTGGCGGTAGATCACCCCGACCGAGCCGGGGAAGAAGGCCAGCGGCACGAAGACGGCGATCAGGACCGCGGTGATGCCGACGATGGCCCCGGTGATCTGGCCCATGGCCTTGCGGGTGGCCTCGCGCGGCGGCAGGCCCTCCTCGGTCATAATGCGCTCGACGTTCTCGACCACGACGATGGCGTCGTCGACGAGGATGCCGATGGCCAGCACCATGCCGAACATGGTCAGCACGTTGATGGAGAAGCCGGCCAGCAGCAGGGCGCCGCAGGTGCCGAGCAGCGCCACCGGCACCACGATGGTCGGGATGATGGTGTAGCGGACGTTCTGAAGGAACAGGAACATGACGGCGAAGACCAGCGCCATCGCCTCGGCGAGCGTCATCAGCACCTTCTTGATCGACACCTCGACGAAGGGCGTGGTGTCGTAGGGCACCGTGACGCTCACGTTGGCCGGCAGCGTCCTGGAGAGCTGGGCGAGCTTCGCCTTGACGCCGGTGGCGGCGGCGAGCGCGTTGCCGCCCGGGGCGAGCTGGATGCCGATGCCGGCCGCCGGACGGCCATCGAGGCGGGTCTGCATCGTGTAGGACTGGCCGCCGAGCTCGACCTCGGCCACGTCGCGCAGGCGCACGAGCGAACCGTCCGGGTTGGCGCGCAGCACGATCTCCTCGAACTCGGCGACGGTGGTGAGCTGCCCCTTCACCAGCACGTTGGCAGCGATGCGCTGGCCTTCCTTCGCCGGCTGGGCGCCGACGATGCCCGAGGCGACCTGCGCGTTCTGGGCGCCGACCGCCGCCGTGACGTCGCCCGGCGTCATGCCGAAGCCGACGAGCTTCACCGGGTCGATCCAGATGCGCAGCGCCTTCTCGGACGAGAACAGGGTGGCGCGCCCGACGCCCGGCACGCGTCGCAGTTCGCCGAGGAGACGGCGGGCGGCGAGGTCGCCGAGATCGCTCTCGCTCAAGGAACCGTCCTTGGAAGAGACGATGACGAACTGGAGGAAGCTGGTGCTGGCCTCCTCGACAATGACGCCCTGCTGGGTGACCGCGCGCGGCAGCCGCGCCTCGATGCGCTTGATCCGGTTCTGCACCGCGACCGTCGCCTTCGACGGGTCCGAGCCCGGGGCGAAGGAGGCCATGATCTGGGCCATGCCCGACGTGTCGCTGGTCGACTCGAAGTACATCAGCCCCGGGATGCCGTTCAGCTCCTCCTCGATGATGCGGGTGACGCCGTCGTAGAGCCGCTCGGGCGGAGCGCCGGGATAATTGGCCGTGACCTGGATCGTGACGGGGGCCACGTCCGGGTACTGCGAGACCGGCAGGAAGGCGATGGAGATGGCCCCCACCAGCATGATGAAGATGGAGACCGCCCAGGCGAAGATCGGGCGCTCGATGAAGAAGCGGGTCATGGCGGGCCGGTCCTGTGCGGCTGGGTCAGGGCTTCGCGGAGGCGGCGACCGTGCGGCCGCCCTGCCAGGGCACCGGGTTCACCGCCATGCCGGGCTGGATCTTCTGGAAGCCCTCGACGACGACGGTCTCGCCGGGCTTCAGCCCGTCCTCGACGATCCAGCCGGCATCGGTCAGGGCGCCGGTGTGCAGGGGCCGCAGCGCGACGGCCTTGTCCGTGCCGACCACGAAGGCCTGCGCCACGCCGGCGCTTGAGCGCTGGATGGCCTGGGCCGGGACGATGACCGCACCCGGCAGCGTCCCCTGTGCGACGCGGACGCGCACGTAGGTGCCCGGCAGCAACGCGACCCTTGGATTCGGGAACGTGGCCCGCAAGGAAGACCTTCTCGTTGCGTCCGAGCGGCAGGGCGAAGGCCGCCTCGCGCCAAGGCTCGGTCCCGGGAGGCAGGCGGATCGCGTCGCTGGCCAGGACCGCGGTCGAGACCGTGAGGATGGCGGCCCCGGCGCGGACGGTGCCGGCGCGGGTGGTGACGGCGACGCCATCCGCCGTCAAATCGATCCGCTCAACCGGGGTGGCCGGGCGCAGGTCCGTCGAGGACGGCAGGCTGGCGGCGACCAACGTGCCGTAGCCGAGCGGCAGGTTCCAGTTCTTGCCCGTCGCGGCATCGTCGTAGGCCAGGTAATCGGCGGCCGAGATGTTCTCAGGCCCGACGCCGCTCATGAAGCCGGCGATGGCCCGCACGTAGGCGTTCCAGGCGCCGCCGGGCTCAAGGGCATCGCTGGCCCGGTCGCTTCCTCCTGCGACCGTGCGGAGCCGCTCCTCCCAGTCGCCGAACGCCTTTCGCGCCGCCTCCTCGCCATCCTCGTCCCAGGCGATGCCGGGATGCGCCTTCGCCCACGGCGGGTCGCTCCGGTCGACCGGGAAGCCGGATGCCTCGGCGATGCCGACCCATGCGTTGCGGTCGCCCGAGTGGAGCCACTCGCAGCCGAGGTCGAGCGGGAACCCCTCGAGGTCCTGGGTGTACGCGCGACCCCCGAGGCGCGCCGACGCCTCAAGCAGCAGTACCGCCTTGCCTTTGGAAGCAAGCCGCCGCGCGGCGCCGATGCCGGCGGCGCCTCCACCCACGATGATGACGTCGTACTCGTTGTACATGCGCCGAAGGTGAGATCGAGCATCGCGCGGGACAAGCGGCAGTGCTTGGGGGACTGGCATCGTTCCAGGCGTATAGGCGCTGGGCCGGCCTTCCATCCAGTGGACGATCCTGGCTTCAGCCTGCCTTGCGGTCGTAGCGGCCCTCGTCCCGTGCCTCGAAGTACCGGCCGTGGAAGACGCGGACATCCATCTTCTTCTTGAGCGTGCCCGGCGTGAGCGGCTCCTTGTGTAGGGTGGCGCCGCGGACCGTCACCGCCCTGAGCACCGGCAGGATCTCCGACGGCGTAAGCGGCCCCGCTCGACGAGGAGCTCGGCTATCTCCTGCATGACGCGGTCCCAGAACTCCTCGGCGCGGAAACGGTCTAGTTGGTTCTCGACGTTGGCGAGGCGCTCTTGGACGCGGGCGCCCTCGTCCTCGGCGGTCTTGGTCCGAGCGGCGCGGCGTTCCCAGCCTGAATATCTTGTGTCTCCCGGCTCGACCACTCCGTGCAGAGGCTGCTTGCGAGCGAAGAGCGGCCATTCCAGCGGTTGTGGCAAAAGGTCCGGAAGTGGCGCCAGCCCGACGGCCAGGGACTCCAGCGCACGAAGATCTACGCGGGATCATCTCGACCACCGGAGCGTTCCGCTTCGGCACGAGCGCGATGGATAGCGGGACGGATCCGACAATGGGAGTGCGTGAGTGCAAGGGGTTGGCGGTGGTGACGGGCGCCTCCAGCGGCATCGGTCTGGAACTGGCGAAGCTCTTTGCAGCTGATAGCTACGACCTTCTGATCGCCGCCCGCAGCGAGCACGTCGACGAGGTGGCCAGCCGGATGCGCGAGGCCGGAACGTCTGTCGAAGCCTGTCGAGCTGACCTGTCGACACCGGCGGGCGTCGAGACACTGCATGCGGCGATCAAAGCCGCCGAGCGGCCCCTTGAGGCCATCACCATCAACGCCGGTGTCGGCCTTGGCGGTCCTTTCGTCGAGAACCGCTGGGAAGACGAGCTGAACCTCATGCGGGTCAATGTCGTCGAGACCGTCCACCTCGCCAAGCTCGTTGTGCCCGGCATGGTCGCCCGGGGCCGCGGGCGCGTCCTATTCACGTCCTCGATCTCCGGCACTACACCGGTGCCGTTCGAGGCCGTCTACGGCGCCTCCAAGGCCTTCGTCCTCTCATTCGCTGAAGCCATCCGCAACGAACTGCGCGACACCGGCGTCACCGTAACGGCCCTCCTGCCTGGTCAGACCGAGACCAACTTCTTCCATCACGCCGGCATGGACGACACCAGCATCGGAGCGGGTCCGAAGAGCGACCCGGCCGATGTGGCCAAAGCCGGCTACGAGGCGATGATGGCGGGTCGGGAGAAGGTTGTAGCTGGTAGCATCGCGACGCAGTTCGAAGCTGCGGTGCTGAACCGCATCCTGCCCGACTCGATGAAGGCGGAGCGGCACAGGAAGATGTCCGAGCCAGGCGGCGCAGAGTAGCGGAGGCCTTCGCAGGCCGTCGCCTAGATCTTGCTTATCGATAGCGGGTGAGTTCCTGCCCCCTTGCGGACATTCGAGGGGCTGCAGCCGAAGGTCCGAATGGGGTCGAGAGCGGTGGCTTAGCCTCTGCCGGCCCAATGTCTGTCGCGGCATGAGCGGGCGGCGCGCTGGACGCGAGAAATATAGCTGGTGTGAGGACACAGAAGCTCACTTGCTGTGGCCCGCACGGAACACCCGAGTTTGCCGTCCGGTTGCCCTTGCGAGGCTCCACCCAAGGCTGGCCGCCGGCTGCCGCGCGGGCGACGTGCCGCCGCCCCGGCACTGGAGCGGTTTAATCGCGCAGACGGTTCCGGCGGACGGACTTTCAGCCGGCGACGGGAACAGGTCCGACTCTCGGCTCAACGGACGGACGCGCCGCAAGCAGGTCCACGAGGTGCCTGAGCGCATCTCTGACCTTTCCCGACCGGGCAGCTTGTGAGGCTGACCCTCCACCGATGCGAGGGCCACCATGATTTCGATCTTCGACCTCGCCGCCCTGCTGCTGACGCTCTCGGCCCTGTTCAGCTGGCTCAACCGGCGCTTCCTGCCGCTCCCGCACGCCATTGGCCTCCTCATCCTGGGGCTGCTCGCGTCGCTGGTGCTCGTTGCAGTCGACCTCGCCTTCCCGCAGCGGCACCTCTACGACGCGCTCACGACGGCGCTCCAGCAGATCGACTTCACCGAGGTCGTGATGAACGGCATGCTGGCCTTCCTGCTGTTCGCCGGCGCGCTTAATCTCAACCTGCAGGCGCTGCGAGAGCGGGCTTGGCCGGTCGCGACCCTGGCGCTGGTCGGTACGGCGGTCTCGACCGCGGTGGTGGGGCTCGCTGTCTGGGGCGTGAGTCAGGCACTCGGCCACGCCCTACCGCTCGTCTGGGCCTTAGTCTTCGGCGCTCTGATCAGTCCGACCGACCCGGTCGCGGTCCTCGCCACGCTCAAGAACGTGCAGGTGCCGCAGGCCTTGGAGGTCGAAATGCAGGGGGAGGCGCTGTTCAACGACGGCGTCGGCGTGGTGCTGTTCACCGCATTCCTTGGGTTTGCTGCTGCTACTGGTGGCGGCGAGCGAGGCGCGCTCGGCATCGTCGAGTTGCTGTTGGTGGAGGCGGGTGGTGGCATCTTGCTCGACCTCGTCACCGGCTACATCGCTTACCGGTCCATGCGCGCCATTGACGACTTTTCCGTCGAGGTGCTGATCACGCTCGCGCTCGTGACCGGCACCTACGCACTGGCGCAGAAGCTCGGCACCAGCGGACCGCTCGCCGTGGTTGCGGCCGGGTTGCTGGTGGGAGAGCGGGGCCCTCGCGACGCGATGAGCAAGCGCACCCAAGGCTACGTCTCTGCGCTATGGACGCTCATCGACGAGGTGCTCAACTCGGTGCTGTTCTTGCTGATCGGCCTGGAGGTGCTCGTCCTGCGCTTCGATGCATCGGCGCTCTGGCTGGCCGCTGCCGCCGTACCCCTCGTCATCCTCGGGCGCGGCGTAGCGGTCTCGGTTTCCCTGCTCCTACTTCGTTGGAGCGACGACTCCCTCTCGGCGCGGAACGTGCCGTTCCTGACCTGGGCGGGCGTGCGCGGCGGCATCTCGGTGGCGTTAGCGCTCACCGTGCCTGAGGGCGAGCACAAGCCGGCGCTGCTCGCCGCGACCTATGCCGTCGTGCTGTTCTCGATCATCGTTCAGGGCTTGACCCTTGGCATCGTCGCCCGTCGGACGGTCAATGGTGCGAAAGGCAGTCACAACACACCAGCGCCTTTATGACCGATAGGTTGACGTCCGCAGCATCAGCATCCGCCGCGCCGGCAGAAGACGACATCCAACAACTTGAGGCTGAAAGTACAGTCAAGCAAGCGAGGAGCCAGCTCCTGCCTCATTGCGAACATTCGGCCCATTTTTGGCGAAGGTCCGGATGAGGTGGATACTGTGTGAGAACGCGTTTTGGTTTATCGGTGCGGAGCGGAGATGGTGCGCGAGGTGCGGCGTGCTCTCACGCCCGCAGTGTCGTGAGGAGGGGTTCAACTCTGAGGATCGCCAGCACCCTCTTCAGATTATAGGCCAGGACTTGCAGGCTCATCTCGGTCGCCACGTTTTTCAACCGTCGCGTCCGGAAGTGGGTCGCCCCCATCCAGCCCTTGAGCGTCCCGAACACGTGTTCGACCGTCTGCCGCCGCGTGCGCATCGCGTGAGGATCCGCGTCGAGCCGGCGCTGCACGGCTTCCAAGACCGCCTCGTGCTCCCAGCGCGTCACCCGCCGCTCCTTGGCTGGCGTGCAGCGCGCCTTGAGCGCGCAGCCGTGGCAGGCCGTCGTCCAGTAGCGCCGTAGCGTCAGCCCACCCTCGACATTCGTGTAGCGGTAGGGGAGCTGCTCACCGGCCGGACAGCGGTAGGTATCCGCCTCCGCCTCGTAGACGAAGTCCTGTTTGCCGAAGCGCCCTTCCGCCTTGGCACCCGAGGTCAGCGGCTTGGGCAGTGTCACCGCGATACCAGCCTGATCGCAGGCTAGGATCTCCTCGCCCGAGAAGTAGCCGCGGTCAGCCAGCACGCTGAGCGCTTCATGCCCGGTTGCGACCTGGCCCTGGCGGCTCATGTGCACCAGCTGGGTGCGATCGTGCCCGACGTTGGTGACCTCGTGGGCGACGATCAGATGATGCTCGGTGTCGATGACCGCCTGCACGTTGTAGCCGACCATCCCCGTCCCCTTGCCGCGCGTGGCCATCGCCCGCGCGTCCGGATCGGTCAGCGAGATCTGCCGGTCGGGGGCGGCTTCGACGAGCGTCTCCATCGCCTGCAGTTCGCGCATCCGCGTCCGCAGGGCGTCCAGACGCTCCGCGATGCGCACCTTGCGCACGTGGGCGACCTCGTCCTCCTGGCGATCGGCGGTGTCGAGGGCGGCGAGATAGCGCGCGATGCCGGCCTCAATCTGCTCGATGCGGCGCCGGACCGCCGCCGGGGTAAAATTGCAATCACGCGTGTTCACCGCTTTGAAGCGGCTGCCGTCGAGAGCCACGGCACCACCGGCCAGGAGGCCGAGTTGTCGGCGCAGCACCACGAACTGGCGGCACGCGGCCTGGATCGCAGGACCATTATCGCGCCGGAAGTCGGCGATGGTCTTGAAGTCGGGGGCGAGGCGGCCGGTCAGCCACATCAACTCGACGTTGCGACCGGCCTCACGCTCCAGACGGCGGCTGGAGGTGACTTGGTTGAGGTAACCGTAGAGATAGAGCTTCAGCAGCGTCGCGGGATGGTACCCGGGCCGTCCGGTCGCGGCCGGCATCATGCTCGCAAAGCCCAGGGCCGTGAGATCGAGCTCGTCTACGAACAGGTCGACGACGCGCACCGGATTGTCTTCAGACACATAGTCGTCCAACCGGTTCGGCAACAGCGTGACTTGGTGGCGATCCGCACCACAGATGAACCGCGCCATACACGCCTCCGCTGTCCCGCAGAGACTATCATAACCGCTACGTTTTCACACAGTCTCGGTGGTTTGCAGCCGTTCAACGCGCTGCCACACTCGATCCGATGGACGACGCGATCACAACCGCCTTCGTGCCCCTAATCGGCCTGCCCTGCTGGGGCGTGCAGCGGGGGCACGGCAGCATGCTCACCTTCGAGTTCGGTCCGCCCTACCTCCTGATAACCGAGCCCTACGTCTCGAACTCGCCCGCGGCCCGGATACGTGAGCGGGCCGCGCAGCGGCACGTCCGTCCCTGCGGGGCGTGGCACCTGTTCATCTTCTGCTGCCACTGGCGCATCGCCGTGTCCGGCGAGGTGTTGGCGGAGGACGAGAGCCCGGCTGATCTGATCGAGGCCGCGGTGCGGGTGGGAAATGGACAGAAGCTGACGGCGTTCGCGCTCGACGCGACCACACGCACGACGACGTTCACATTCGATCTCGGGGCAAGCCTGACGACATGGCCCTACGCGGATGAGATCGACGAGCCGTGGTCGCTGTATCAGCCCGAGGGGCAGGTCCTGACCTACCGAAGCGACGGCTGCCGAAACCTCGGTTCCGACGACGAGCAGCCCGACCGCCACGTCTGGATACCCGTCCACTTGGACGTGCGTGTCCCTTAGCGCCGGTTACCTGCTCGGGGTGGTTTGTGGACCTTAACAAGCGCATGAAGGGGAGTAGATGGCTGCGATTTGGTGAAGCAGAGCAATGCGCTGGATTGTCCTTTTCCACGTAGGCTTATTGTTCGTCCTTCTGTCCTATGTCGCCGTCGGTGCTTACTCGGTGGGGTTCCGCTCTATGAGGGAGATCGATTTTGACGGCGATGGTTCAACGTCCGTCTCCGAAGTCTTGACCGCGTTAGACGTTGTGAAGGTTCCCAGCCGGGACAGGCCCGGTTGCATCGAGTATCTCGATGCGAAAGGGGGCACACACGTCTACGCCGTGCGCTGCCCGGAGGTCCGCTGAGGGTCGCAAGCGGCGGTTCCGCCCCGGCGGCCCTGGATCAGCCCCTGAACGCCCAGATCGGGATGCCGCGCGGCATGCCCGGCTTGTCCCGGCGGTAGGCCAGGTTCCCGTAGCGGATCGTCTTCGCGTCGATCGCCTCGACCTGCCGACCGGTGAGCACCAGCGCGCCGCAATAGTCTGCGCGGCCAGTGCCGATCACCGGATGGATCGCGAACAGCTCGAGATCCGTCCACCCCAGGTCCACCGCCTGGGCGCCGAAGCGATCGAGGAAGTCGAGGTTCGCGGCGTGCGTCTTCTGCCACTGCTCGCCGTAGAGGCCGGGGCACGGGCTCTTCGCCGGGCTCTGGCTCTCGACACCGGAGCGCCAGGTGTAGAGGTCGGAGGTCGAGACGGGGGCGAGGTGCGCGGACATCGGCGGGGGATACGGGTCGCCCTGTCCGGCCGCTATGCCGCGCCAGCAACAGCTACATGGGACGCGCCGTCAACTGGTGGGGCAGATGGTGGGGTGAGCCGGCCGTCGAAGCGAATTTCCCTTCTCAGACAAAGGACGGTGGCGGAAGGGGTGGGACATTCCGAGCCAACCTCACTGATTCAAATATAACAATGACTTAGCCAGGGTGCAGCCGTTCACCTGTAGCGCAAAGCTGTAGCACCGCTGAGGTACGTTTCACGCCCCGTCCCCTCTCTCACCTCTCGCAACCTCCTTCATCATCTCGTCAGGCAACGGTCGCTGAAGCGTCAGCGCGTCCTGTGTCGGTGCCTCAAGCCACATCGCCCACTCCTCAGGCTTGGTCAGCAGCACAGGCATTGCCTTGGGATGGACCGGACCGACCACACCATTGGCCTCTGTGGTGAGGAAGGAGAACAGCCGGTGCTCCTCCTCCACCCTGTCAGGGTTCTCCTTCTTGGTCCCTCTCACGCCCGTCCAGGGCCGCCAGATGCCCGCGAAGGCGAACAGAGGACGATCCTCGTTCAGGGCGAACCACACGGGCGTCTTGCGTGGCTTGGTGTCGGCGTACTCCGAGAACGAGCTGACGGGCACGAGACAGCGGTACTCAGGCTTCAGCCAGGGCCGCCAATGGGGGCTCTTCACGTTGCGGACGTTCGTAACGGGGTGCTCACCGAATGCCTTGGGACCAGGGATGCCCCATCGCATCATCGTCAGCTCGCGACCTTCAGGCGCGTTCCAGACCACCGGGGCCATCTGGTCGGGGAAGATGCCAGGGAGCGGGGGAAGGTTGCCCGTCTGGTCACGCTCGACCCCGAACGCCTTGCGTAGCTCATCGGGGCCAGCTCTCAGGCTGTAGAGGTTGCACATCCTGTCAGTTCGCTCTGAGGACGCGTTAGGAGCCGCTTCAAGCTCAGCGATGAACACCAAAAGGCAGGGAGCGCCTGAAGCCCCCTGCCCTCTCCTACCTAAATGTCTCTATGCCGATGAAGCGGCCTTACTGGGCTTGGCCCTGAGCGCCACCCTGCTGCTTGTCCTTCTTGTTGGCCTTGTGGTGACCAACGGCACAGCCAGCCGCCGCACCCATCTTGCCATGACCGGCCATGCTGCCCGCTGCACCACCGACGATAGCGCCCTTGATGCAGCCCTTGGCCTCCGCTGAGCTGACACCCGCCACCATGCCGATAGCGAGACTGGCAGCCAGGATGAGGTTCGTCCTCATGGTTGTTTCCTCCGATGAACTCGGAAGCTCAACTTGAGGCGGAGCAGAACGTTCCCAGCGCAGAGGGGCAGTCAAGATCAAGCTTGACACGCTTCCTTGTGCTTCACGCCTGACGACTAACCCACGACCAACCCCTTCCATCCAACTAAATCCCAGGAGGGCATCCATGACCCTCAGGGTCTATACTTTCAATCCCCGTTTGCGAGGCGTCCGGTCAGCCTTCAAGCTCCGAGGCATGCCCCATGCCGATGACCTCTGGCTGTCGGCCAAGGATGCCGGACAGGCCATAGGCTGGCACCCTGACACGTTCAGACACCGCCGAGAGGTGGCGCTGGACGGTGACGCTTGGGGCTACGCCACCCTGCCGACAGCCAAGGGGAACCACATGATGGTGATGGTCTCCAGAGGCGCGCTCAGGGCCATGCTGAGTGGCGTGCGGACGCGTCAGGGTCGGGTGTTCAGGGGTTGGCTGAAGGAAATGCCAGATTTTCCCAATACATTGATCGTTCCACCCCTGGGAACCATTGCACGGGTGGAAAGGTAATAAGCAGACAATGTCAGACTGATCTCACATCTCCACTCCAGTTACTAGCCCCGGCGCATGGGCGACCTTCGCTTTCTCGGCTATCCATAGGTCGGCCAGCACATCTAAAACCTTCCTACCGCCTCGCAACGAGAACGAGACGAGGCGCTTGGGGATCGAAAATGGCAGTCGCGCTTGGAATCAGCATGTACGGCGTTTCCATCAACGTTGAGCTTGGCAATCACTACCTCCACGTTCGCCCTGGCGATTGGGAGTTGAAGGTAGGAGCGCGGACTTGGACGATGCTGCGGGGACCGTCACCTCTCGATGGAGGCATTTTCCTCCACCACGAAAGCGATGCGTCGAAGTGCCGTGATTGGTGCTGGGAGGAGGTCGGGGACTGGGTGGCCTTTTGGAGGCGCTGGAAGGCGGTCTGAGAGGCATACCTTCGAAAATCGCCTCATCCAGGCCCTAGCGGCAACCCAATCTCGCAAGCAGCCCCCCTATACGCTCGGTCGGCGCCGATTGGCGGGCCATCCAGGGCCAAAATAATTGCCCACTGCACTAGCCCTACAGGGCGTCATCGACAGCCATGTGGCTGGCATCGAAAGGCACACCTATGTCTGAAGTCACGATCACTCCCGATCAGCGTAACGAAATGCTCTCTTATGTCTCTCGGGTAGAGGCTCATGTTGCCGCTGACCGCCGCAAATTGAGAAGCTTGAAAAAGGGAACAACTGAGCACAGCCAGCTTCGAACTAAAATTGATGAGATGGCGCAACGCAATAAAACCTACAGGCAGCAAGTTGCCCATCTCGCCAGCGGCAAGGCCACGAAGGAAGATGAGAGGAATTTCATCGAAACAGTCTGCCGATGGATAGAAGAAGACCGCCTCCAGCAGCAAAACGAACTTGCTGAATGGTGCAAGGATCGCCTTGGTGAGGACATGACTGTTCTTCTACCAGATGGCGCCAAAGCACCTGCCTGGAAATTCTGGCTCAGTCAGCGTGTCTCAACTGCCCCTGAAGCAAAATATCTGACTAATGAGACTGTCCGCGTCAATGCCCTTTATGAGGAGTATGCGCCGGAAGTTCCGAAAGGCGAACGTTGCCAGAGAGCATTTCGGATTGCACTCAAAAGCATTGACCTTGAGGTGGAGAACTATGAGTTTGATGGCAGCGACATGAAGATATTGATGCTTGCCAACGGACTTGAAGAAGGGGATTTCGAAATTACGAATGGGCACGATGGGCCGATTGTGCGCTTAGATGCTGAAGCATTGCGTCGCCTGGGGACACCCAAGGGGATCAGCACATCGATCAACTGAGAGGTACACTGGAACGGGCGCCAACCGCTGGCACTCGACGCGGAAGCAGGAGCCCTCCGTCCCGCCTTCCCCACCCCTCGATTTGCTGCCAAGCTGCCCCATATCAGCGCGGCTGAAGGCGAGGGGTATCAATGTACGGGCGTGATCTGCGAACCATCACGATAGATGAGTTCCACGCCCCATACCTCATCGAGGTCATTCAGGCCGAGATGGACCGCCTCAAGGTCATACAAGACGGCCACAGAGACCGCTGGGAAAAGCCCGAATATGCCAGGGTGAGGGTGCTGCGGAACGAACTACACCGCGTCTGGAGCCGACTGACGAACGAACTCTACGTGATGGGACCACCATCTCTTGAGGACGTTCAGTTCCTTGAGGAGCATATCCAGAGGGTATCCACCGACGTGCCCCGTTCAGCAGGGAATGCGACCGCCTACAGGATCGAGCGGGCGAAGGAGCGGGCCGAGCGGGAAGTCCGAGAGGCGGAACGTAGAGCCAAGAGGCGGCCACGTAGGCGCTCCTGGCGACCGCCTGTCGTGATCGATGAGCAGCCCTCTACGGGCTCTTGAGTAGCGCCGAAGGTTTCACCGAAAAAATCTGAGGCGGCATCGACCAATTCGAGTCGGCCAGTTTCCCCCTGCCACCCCCTCTAGACGCGCGTGGTATCCCGCCCGGTATCGCGCTCAAGCGCACGAGAAAGGCACGCACGGGTGCCTGGAGGATGCGGTGGGATGGTGGAGGTAGAGGCCGCCGTCTCCAGCAGCCCCTACGCGCCTCTTCAGCGGCTCCCTGAGTTGCCCTTAGCGCCCGGTGTCGAGCCTGACCCGGCATCGTTGGCACCCGTGCTGTTGGACGTGCCTGACCGGCTCATGCTGCCCGTAGAGGGGCCACTACCGGAAGCACCAGGGGATGACCCTGAGCCTGCATCGTTGGCCCCGGTGCTGTTCATGGTGCCCGAGCGGGTCTCACCGGAGCCCTTAGCGGGGCTGCCCTCAGCGGCGTAGGCGGCTGTGCCGAGTGCCAGCGTGGCGGCTGCGACGATCAAGTCGGATGTCCGCATGGCCTTCTCCTTCGACGTTTCCCTGCCACCTCTTGCGTGGGTGACCTGGGCTAACGCGAGATTGCCATTCCCGTTCAGGAACGACCCGATGTCACATGGCCGTTGGCATGTGGTGTGCAGACCAGTCGTGCCCCTCCCAGGTCTCAACCCCAGGGTCGGGGTCGCGGGTCGGCCGGTAAGGCTTCGTCTCCTCTCCCGGTCGGCCCGTCGCGGCTCCCCACGATAAGTCCAGAGATCAAGGCATCAGCAGCGTTCAGATACGATCCACACCATCAGCAGCCGTGCCTCTCGCGACTGGTCGATTGCCGGCTATAGATGGGGTGATGACGAACGGCACAGGCGTTAAGACGCAACGCCTCAAGGCGCACCTGATCATGGTCGAGCGGGCTGGTAAGCGCCGCCGGCTTTATGCAGTGGTGCAGCCAACCGCTGAGGTCGCTCTAGACGCTGTGCGGGCTGCTTATCCAGGCGCTCAGATCACTCTTGTTGGCGGCTTCGGCAGAGCGTTGACACGCAAGCTCAAGCTCAAGCGAGACGAGATGCGGAGGGTCTGAGACGAGTGGTGGGGTCAGCCCTCAGCGTTCCAATAGGGCAAGCTCTAGCGGAACGTTCCAGAGGATAGGCAGAGCGGTTCCAGACAAGTCCCATTGCATTTTGGAACGGGATGAGGCTCTATGTCTAGGAACCTAGTGGAACGACCTAACCCGGAACGCCCCGCCATGCTCATTGGATACGCTCGCACGTCCACCCTGGAACAGGAGGCCGGCATAGAGGCTCAGGTTCGTGACCTGACGGCCCTCGGTTGTGAGAAGCTGTTTCGGGAGCAGGTCTCCTCTGTGGCCCCTCGCAAGCAGCTTGAGGCAGCCGTTGAGTTCGCCCGTCAGGGTGACACGCTGGTAGTCACGAAGCTCGACAGGTTAGCCCGCAGCGTCACCCACCTGGGGAAGATCATCGAGGCCCTGGAGGCGAAGGGCGTGGCGCTACGCATCGTGAACCTCGGGGTGGATACCTCGACACCCACCGGCAAGCTGATGCTCAACGTCCTCGGGGGCGTAGCTCAGTTTGAACGAGAGATGATGCTGGAGCGGCAGCGTGAAGGCATCGCCAAGGCCAAGGCTGAGGGCGCCTACAAGGGCCGCAAGCCAACCGCGCGGGCCAAGGCGGAGGAGATCAAGGCTCTAGCGGCAGAGGGGCTGAGCATGGGCGCAATCGCCACCAAGCTGGGGATCGGCAAGGGCAGCGTACACCGGGCGCTGAACTCCAAAGCAGAAACAGGCAGTTGAGGCCACGATCTTGTCGGCCCCCATTACGATAAATAGCGGCCAGCTTCTCTTCCGCACGAGAATTGCAATTTGCTGGCCTGCCTAGATTGCCGACAAATCGAGATCGTCAGAGGCTTTGTTTGTATATGCTGCCCACCCTGTTTAACCCCAGCTTATCGAAAAAATGATGCGCCTTCTCAGGGTCGATTCCAGTCGTATGCCCCAGGCATAGTTCCTTAGCGCCCTGAGTTTGAGCCCACTTTTTGAAACGGCGAATGAGCATCAAGGCGATAACTCCTCCCCTGGCCTTTCTCGGCACGAAAAGGAAAAGGTCTTGAGCGATTCGATCTCTCGAAAAAAAGTACTCTGAGACGTACCCAAGCAGGATGCCTGACATTCTTCCCCGACGCTTATAAATGAAGCAGACGGTAAATGGACTGGCATTATCGCAAGCCGATTTCAGCAAGGCTTTGACCTTAGCATCATCGAAACGGATATTTCGGTATATGCTCTCTTGATGAAGGGCTTTGGCAAGTAGGTGAGCTTCGGCAAGCCCGTCGTCTGTAAGTAGTCTAACCCCGCTGTCTGTGGATACGGGCTTTGACATCGAGAAGTCTCTTGACGGCGCAAAGGGCATCCACCATGGTCTGTCAAGCTTAAAAATCCGTATACTATGAGGGCGCCATGTGTGGGGGCGGGAGCATATTTGCTGACATTGGGCGGGGGATCGCCCATCTTGGTGGGCAAATTAATGACCACATCATTCAACCAATCGGCCAAGGCATCGCTGCGCTTGGTAGCGGAATCTACAATGGCCTAATTACCCCGATAGTTAATGAGGTTGCCAAGATCGATTGGGGTCATGTTCTGAAGGAAACTGGTAAGTTTGCCCTAGAGGTTTGGAATACCTTTGTGCAGGGCTTTTCTCGAAATGGCGGATTAAACGAAGGGCAAGAGCCATCCATCGATGATGATTGGAATATTGATGGAGGCATCGAGTTTGTTGGGGATCAAATCGAGACAACTGTCGCATTTTATTGGAACAAGATTGAAGATTACTATGAAGGCACCAAGAAAAATTTCCAAGATTGGTATGATGAACATGCCAATTGGATGGAAAGGCGGATGGATGAGATTAAAAGAGGCTTCGATTTGCTATCCGCCGACGCTGCGAATAATAAAATAACAGAGACAGTCTTTAAGCAGCGGATGGAGAATACTCTTGCTGTATTTAAGGACGAGGTTCAAACGCTGCTAACAGATACTAAGGCCGTCATGCTAGCCTCAACGTCGGTTGGCATCGTACCTGTTCAACAGGGCGGCATCGCACATGGCATAGCTTTGAAGGTTGACGACACAGCGAACCACATCATTACGCTGGAAGAATCGTCTAATGTGTCGTTTGAAGTCTCTGGAATTCCCAGGAAGATAACTGGTCTCACTACCGCTAGCGTTCGCACTGGGGGCGAACTCATCGAGTCATACAAAGCTTCTTTCACAGACGGGAGTCACACTGTAACAAAATTTGTTAGCGGAAATGGTAAGTTCTCGGTTGATCTTTCAGGCTTGCATGGGAATGTAATTGGAAGCCTAGAAGTTCAGAACGTCACTGGATTTAAAGGGGAAGCCTTATCGAACAAACTTACCATTGATACGCACTCTCAATACTTTGGTAAGAAATTCTACGATAGCCATAGCCCGGCTGGAGAAGTATATGCGCTCTATAAGGGACTGCTTGGAAGAGAGCCCGATCCTATTGGCCTATCGGACTGGACTAAGGCCCTAAGCGCGGGAACCAAAGTTCAAGACATCGCTCAGGGTTTCCTACGTTCGCCGGAAGGGCAGGCCCGCGCGGGTGCGTTGGACAACGCGTCTTTCGTGGAGCAGCTGTACAGCACCACCCTCCATCGGCACTCTGATGCCAACGGCCTTAAGGGCTGGGTGAAGGCTCTGGAAAGTGGCACGTCCAGGGCGCAAGTTGCCACAAGCTTCGCTCTATCAGACGAGCATGTTAACAGCCTCAAAGGCGCGCTAGATGCTGGCATCTTCGTTCCTGACGCGGTAGCGGCCAACGTAGCTCGGCTCTACTATGCCGTGCTTGATCGTGCTCCTGACGCCGCTGGTCTTACGGGCTGGACTTCAGCTGTTAAAGGTGGCCAATCACTGGAGGCCGTGACGAAGAGCTTCCTTGCGGCTCCTGAGGTACAGGCTAAAACGGCAAAGCTTACGAATTCCCAGTATGTTGACATGATCTATCAGAACGCGCTTGGCAGGCATGCGGAGCCCAAAGGGCTTGCTGATTGGACTGCCGAACTCGATCATGGTGCATCGCGGGTAGGTGTGACGACAGCAATCGGTCTGAGTACCGAAGCCCAGAAGCACCACCTTTCTCAGATTGAGATGGGATGGCAGCTCGTTGGCTAATGCATCCTTCTTGCCGACTTGACTTATAGCTTTCAGGGAAGCCGCTGCATTGGCTCCGGTGGCTTCCCCTCCCCGCGCTCATGGTCCGCGAGATCGGGGGTGAGCCCCGCGTGCTCGATACAGACCTCGCGCGTGCTCTGGGCATGGAGCGCCCCACCAACATCCGCACGATGATCAAGGGTCTGCGGGAGGAACTAGAGCGGTTCGGGGTTTTACACGCCGAGCGTGCAAATAGCAGCGACGCGCTCGGTCGCGGACGCCCTGCCACCGCCTACCACCTCAACGAGGAGCAAGCGGCCTACGTCACGATGCACTGCAAGACCGAGAAGGCCACCGAGGTGAAGGTGCTCCTCGTCAGGGTCTTCACCGCTTGGCGCCACGGCAAGCTCGTCCCGGCCCAGCCGATGCAGTCAGCCATCGACTTCATCAACCCCCTGGAGACCGCCAAGCTGATCATGGCGGAGATGACCACCAAGACCTCCACCTTCTCGTTCGCTGGCCTCGATCTGCGCTGCGTCACCATCGAGGGCCAGCCGTTGTTCGTAGCCGAGGACGTGTGCCGCATGACCGGCCTCGAAGGCTACGCGTCGAAGCACACCGCGAAGCTGCCCATCGAGGAGCGCCGGGTGGTGTCTGCCGCAACTTACGGCACACTCGGCATCTTCAAGCCTAAGCAGCCGAGCGCCACTCTCGTGAGTGAGAAGGGCCTCTACACCCTCGTCATGCGCGCCCAGAAGGCCAACCCCAAGGCCCGTGAGTTCCAGTCCTGGGTCACCGGAACGGTCCTCCCCACGATCCGCCAGACGGGCGGCTACATCCAGGGCGAGGAGAAGTTGGCCACGGGGGAGATGACTGAGGAGCAGTTCTTCGCCCTCGCGGTGCTCACGATGCAGGGGCAATTACCCCCCGCACTAGGAAAAACCGCTGGCGACCCACCCAGCGCCGCTCCCAGTCCCTGTCGATCACGCTTCAGGACAACGAGCCCCGCGTGCTGGACACGGCCCTAGCCGCCCAGCTCGGGATGACCAAGCCTGAGAACATCCGCACGCTCATCAAGGATCACATGGAGGAGCTGGAGGCGTTCGGGGTTGTCTGTCGCCGCCAGATTACCTCCGGTCCCAAAGGCGGGCGGCCCGGAACGGCCTACTACCTCAACCGGCAACAGGCGCTCCTCATCTGCATCCTCTCGAAGACCGACAAGGCCAAGGAGGTGCGCGCTGAGGTGATTCGGCAGGATCGCTCAAGCCATTGAAGGCAAGAGATCAAACGTCCATACAGACATATTACCCGCTGCACTAGGAAAAGAGCCGCACTCCATCTGAGATGGGGGGTATCTGTTTTTTGCGACCCAGCCCGGATTACCCCCTGCACTAGCGAAGACGCGTCAAGCGCCCGTCTCCGCCCACTTCACCCGCCACAGGAACCCCACATGCCGGAACCACCATGCCGTGCGCCGAGAGGCGTGCGATGAACACCCATGCCCGCCATCGTTGGCTTGACGAGTGGCAGGGAGCAGGAACCCAACGCCTTCGCAGGATCGTGGACGAAGGTGCGGCCCTTGTCGCTCAGTACGAACGGGAGACCCGACATCGGCAGCGTCAACGTCGTTCAGCAGACCAAGCCAACCACCTCAGGGCCATCGAAGCGACCGTTTGCAATCTCGCTTATGCCGTGCTGATGCCCCCGCCTACGGGACGCATCGCGCTTCTCACGGGCAACGGTGACAGCGGCTTCAGTCGGTACGATAGCCCAGCTTTCGGGCGGCCTTTCCGTGACCTCTTGGCGGCCCTCGATGCTATCGGGTGGCTCAGCCTGGAGCGAGGCTACCGAGATCGGAGCGGAGGCGTTGCCTCGTCCATCGCGCCTACGGCTGTGCTCAAGGCCAAGGTGACAGAGGCGGGCATCTCCCTGACCGACTTCGGACGGATCGAGGGGGAAGAGGTCATCCTGTTCAGCCGGAAGGTGGTCACAACCCCTGATGGCCCTGCCCGTAAGGAGCTGGTGGAGTACCAAGACACTGCCACGCTCCGAGACCATCGCGACACCCTGAGGAGCCTCAACGCCTTCCAGGCTCAGGCAGACATCACCTTCCTGGATGATGGTCTCGGGATGGTGGACCTCCAGAACCGGGTTCAGCGGAGGCACTTCCTCTGCGACGCGGAGGGACAACCTGATGCGTCTCTTGGAGGGCGCCTCTACGGCGGTGCTTGGCAGAACCTCCAGCGGCACCGGAGGGGCCACATCAGGATCGAGGGGGGACCCGTCACTCTCTTGGACTACAGCGCAATGGCCCCTCGGTTGGCCTATGCCAGCGTTGGGGTCGAGCCTCCTCCCGGTGACATCTACGCTCTACCGGGCATCGACCCTGAGCACCGCGAGGCTGTGAAGAAGGCGTTCAACACCCTCCTGTGTGATCCCTTCACCCGGAAGCGGGGATGGCCTCAGCCTGAGGACAGTGACCCAAGGCTCCCGCTAGCGTGGTCAGTGCCTCGCTTCAGGGATGCCCTCCTGTCCCGTCACCCAGCCTTGAGCCACTGTCTGGGCCGGGGTCTCGCCAAGCAACTCCAGAACACGGAAAGCCTGATCCTCATCGAGGTGATGAGGGAGATGAAGTCCAGGGCTGTCCCTATCCTCACCATCCATGACGGTCTTCTCTGTCAATCCCCCAAGGCATCGGAGATAGAGGTGGTGATGAAGGAAGCAGCCCAAAGCATCACCTCATTCAACATCCCTGTCAGCGTTACTCACCTGCCTGCTGCTGTCTAAGGAACACCAAACGACCATATACAGGAACCGTAAGGCAGCAGACTAGGCGGCTCCGCCCTCTTCCAACGAGCCATGCCCGGCCCACAGCCAAGCAGCCACACTCACAGCACAGTGCGGTGCAGAACTCCCCGTCAGAGCCTGAGGCACAGACGGAGCGACTGCATGGGTGAGCGTCAACAAGCGGCTGAGGGCGCACGAGTCATCACCTTACCTACTCGGCTGGTGGTCGCAGAGCCTGATGCGGAGTTGGCGTCTCTCATCCAAGTCCTACAGGACCAGCTTGTCTTGGCACGAGAGGGTAAGCTGCGCTCCGTGGCTGTGGCAACTGTGTCCACGGACGGCAAGGTGGTGGATACGCACTGGTCTTGCGAGCACAAGGACATCACGAGCCTCATAGGCAAGCTGACCGTGCTGACGCATGACCTGATGGCCGCTCGGAATTAGCGCCTACCGAAGCGCACAAGTCCCTGAACGACCTGTAGAGGAGCCCTAACACGGCTCCTCTTTTCGTTTGTCCCTATCGAACGTCTTGAAGCCCTGGCCTGCACGCCGGGGCTTTTCTCATTCACATCCCAAGGAACACCATGAACGATCCCGTCCCATCACAGGGCGCGAGCGAAGGCACCGTGCTGCCCGAACTCAGCGTCACGGCCCCTAAGCAGCCTGTACCTGCCACTCCTAAGCTCCCCTCGATGACGCAGGTGGCACCGCCTCAGATGCCACCTCAGGAGCCCGTAGCGACTCCTGTAGAGGCCCCGCCTTCCGGTAAGCCTCAGCCGCCTGTGGCTACTCCCCCGGCCCCCACGGTGCCCTCAGAGCCCCGCAAACGGGCTGTGGACCTGATGCCCCCTCCAATGCCCGACAGGGCTCCTATAGACGCCCCCATCACGGGCGCTTCATGGGAACCCGAGCTGGAGCGTTCGGCTGCCTCAGCGGGTGTAGACGCGGGCGTGATGCGCAAGCTGGCGTCCACGGAGAACGCTACAGGTAACCCGAGACTGAAGGCGGCAACCTCATCGGCCGTGGGCATCTTTCAGATCGTCGGGCCTACGTGGAACGATCTGGCAGCTCGCTATCCCCAGCTCGGGCTCACCGATCCTCGCGATGCCATTCAGCAGGCCCGTGTGGCTCCCTTCTACATGAGGGAGATCAGCGAGAACCTTCAGCGCAAGCTAGGGCGCAAGCCTAACGCCGCTGAGATGAAGCTGGGCTGGGTCTTCGGGCCCACGGGTGGCTCCCTCCTGATGGGTGCTGACCCTGACACTCCGGTTGAGCGCGTGCTGGACCGGAAGGCCATCGACAGCAACCCCGGCATCTTCAAGAACGTCAGGACCGTGGGTCAGCTCTACAACTGGGCTGGTGAGAAGATGGGCGAACAGGGGGCACACCCTAAGCCCGCTGTAGACCTCTCTCCGTACCTCGCTCAGGGTAAGGACAGGGACCATCTGGATAGGATGGACTGGGACTTGAAGTCCCGTCTGGCCAACATGGTGGCTGACATGCCCGAGAACATCCGGGCTAAGTTCCAGATCAACAGCGGCTATCGATCCCCTGAACGACAGGCTGAGCTGTTCGCTGAGGCTGTCAAGAAGTACGGCTCTGAGGAAGCTGCCCGTAAGTGGGTGGCTCCTCCAGGGAACTCCCAACACAACCACGGTAAGGCCGCTGACATCAACATGGGTGGCGACCCTGCGGTGAAGGCATGGATACACGCCAACGCCGCTAAGTACGGCCTTGGGTTCCCTATGGCGCACGAGCCGTGGCACATCGAGGCCCTGGACGCCCGCTCTACGCGCAACGCCAGGATGGGTCTTCAGGTGGACCCTGCGTCCACTGCAATGCGTGTCCCGTTCACCTTCGAGGACCAACGCAAGGCCGCAGAGCAGCGCGAGAGGGAAGCCTACAGCCTCGTTCAGGCTGCCCGTGAGAGTGCTTCACAGGATTGGATGGTCAGCAACATGCTGAAGTCCAACGGTAAGACCGTCTACGATCCTGGGTATAGCGTCACTCAGGAGACCCTTCAGCGGGATGATGTCAAGGGTCTGCCGCCCTCCTATCTGCCTTATCTCTCCAAGTCGATGAGTGAGCAGGACTTCAACTTCCGTCTGGCTCAGGCTCAGAAGGACTTTGAGGTGGAGAGGCGCCTTGCTGCGACCCCCTACGGCACTGCCATCCGCATGGCTGTGGGCATGTACGGGGAGAACGGCCGTAAGGTCCGCATCCTCGGCCTGGAGCAGTGGGAGCCGCAGGTTCGCTCAGCGTTCGAGCATGCCATCTCGACGTGGACCAGACGGGCAGTCCAGCAGAACGACCTGGGGCAGATGAACGCCGTCCTGGGGCATCCTGTGGCCAAGGTGGTGACCCAGTTCCGCAACTTCGTCCTCGGTGCATGGTCGAAGCAAACCCTGTCGGCCCTCCACACCCATGAGCTGAACGACCTCTACGGGTTCATGGCCTCGATGATGTTCGGGGCGATGGCCTACACCGTTCAGACCAACCTCAGCCTTATCGGTCTGAGTGAGGAGGACCGGGCCAAGGCCGCCTCAGACCGCCTCAGTGACCGCAAGATCGCTCAGGCGGGATTCCAGCGTGCCGGTGCATCGTCGCTCATCCCCGGAGCCTTCGACCTGGGGGCAGAGCTGTTCGGGTTCGATCCCCTGTTCAACACCCGGAGCACGCAGCAGCCCACTGCCGGCCTCATGTCCAACCCCACGGTCGGGTTGCTGGACGGGCTCTACACGGGCGTGAAGGGGTTCACAGGCTCCCTTCACGAGGATGGGCATGTGACCAGCGGTGACGTTCGGAACCTCTCCAAGGCCCTGAACGTGCTGCACAACTACCCCGGTATGCTCCAGCTCATAAACACCGCATCGTCCCGCTACCCCAGCCAGTAAGGCGGGTCAGCAACCACCACCATCATCATCACGACCACCATCAACACGGGAGGGGCCTTCGCGGGCCTCTCCCTTTTTCATTTCAGAAGGAGAGCATCATGTCAGACGAGACCAACGCCCCAGAGCCAGCACCAGTACGCCACATCACCATCGCCTTTGACGGAGGCTGTCTCGGGAACCCAGGCCCTGGAGGCTATGCGGCCATCCTGATCAATGACCGCACGGGTAGGGAGAAGATCGTGAAGGGCGGTGAGCCCGAGACCACGAACAACCGGATGGAGCTATGGGCTGCCATCGAGGGCCTAAACGCCCTCCGACCGGGCGCCATCGTCCACATGATCGGGGACAGCCAGTACGTCATCAAGGGCATCACGGAATGGCTGCCCCGCTGGAAGGCTCAGGGCTGGCGTGGAGCGGGCGGTAAGGCTGTCGCGAACGCGGACCTATGGCGAGGGCTTGATGCGGCTGTGGAGCGGCATGAGAGCGTTGCGTGGACGTGGGTGAAGGGCCACGCTGGACATGTGCTGAACGAGCGCGTGGACAGGATCGCGAACGGGGAAGCCTCACGGAATGGGTTAGGTTGCAAAAGGTATCGGGCAGATTGTTGAAGGCGCACTTCTTCTACCTAGCTATTTAGCAAGCATGCTTGGATAAAACGACACCAGGATAGCAGTGGGGAGGGTGCTGTGGCATTCGACGAAGAAGCAAAAGCCGTGCAAGAGATTGCTAAGGCATCAGGTAAGGCAATAGATGCAAGCAGAGAGGCTGGAGGCTTCATTGCACGGTTCATCGAAGGCCCCTTCGCTATCGCATCCGATATCGTTCAAGATCGGCTGCGATACGCACGGTGGGAGCGACAGCAGCGACTCATGGTCCGAGCAAAAGAGTTCCTCCAGGAGGCCGGCTTGACTGAACCATCTCGCCGGTTGGCCCTGAACATCGCGGTGCCACTTCTGGAAGCCGCAAGCCTGGAGGAAAACGATGAGCTTCAGGATACGTGGGCCAAGATCCTCGTCAACGCCGCAAACGCAGATAGTGGATCGAGATCAAGCGTGCGTTTATAAGCATTTTAAAAGATATGGGCTCTTTGGATGTCCGCATCTTAGATGCTATCGTCAAGGCACCAAAGAACGTTACCAATAAGCCGCACTTAGATGGGGCCGTCCCCACTGCTGAACTGCCTGACGGCTACGCACAGGCGGAGGAGGGAAGCTGGCATCCTGAGCCGCAAGGAGAAGTCGCTATATCAGCATGGAATCTGAACCGACTCGGCTGTATCGTCCCTACTCTCACGACCGGCGGTATGTCCATCAGGACAGTCTACGCTACTCCGCTAGGGATCGCTTTGGTGCGCGCATGTACGCTTAAGGCACAGCAGTAGCGCTCTGGATGAGATTATGAGGCAATTTATAATTCAAATGTAGCAATCGCACTGTATCGAGGCTCAACATCCTCCAGACTTATGAATTTGACAAGTTTTGTTATAAATCTTTTCAATTGTGCGATCAACAACCTTTACCAGGTTTCCGAAAGCAGTAATAATTGGCTTGGCTCCTATTGCGCCGCCCGCTTTTAGACGAACTTCAATACTGAAGGAAAAGCTGTAGTCCAATTCTTGGGGGGAGCTAGTTAGCGCAAAGGTCAAGCGGTTTGAGGTCGAGTCCCATTCATCGCCATCGAATCCTGAAACAATCCATCCAGTTCCAGCTCTCATGTGACGCAAATGCGCCGACGCATATGGCTTGCATTCGCAGATTAAGCGATGCTTGTCTGCGAGGCCGAGTTTATGTAGCTCATATATGAGACCTCCTCCAGGGTCCGCCTTCTCTATGATTGCCCGAACGTCATCGTGCAACTTGCGTGTCTGATCCTTAAACCGCTTTGCTTCTCTTTCGACTTCGTCAGCATTTGTCGTGCCAGAGCGCACTGGGAAATAAACGCTCCCATCCGTACGTCCGAGGGATCGAGCGGAAGCGCATGCGGCATGGTCCAGTGCCTGGCGTAAGTTCTGAACAACGTCAGCTGCTATGGCATTCAAATCTTCCAATGGGGCAGCGTTAATGTGTAGGCAGTGAGCGTAAGGCGGTTCAAGGGTATTGTGCAATTGGCGTATCATGCCGGATATAATCGAGGTATCAATATGAGGGATGTCCTTCCAGCGCTTGTAGATCGCACCGTGATCAGGTGTGAGTAATTCAATCTTACTTTCCACATGAACTTGATTTTTATACTCGTCTAGCGCCGTCGTTAGGCTAGCTATATGATGCTTCGCCCTTGCGAGTTTGCTCCTAGGACTACGAAATTCACGAATAACAATGCCCGACACAGAAAAATCCTTATTAGTCAATTATAAGGTATGAATATTTGTGCATCGGCCTCTGAACGGCACGTAAATTCGGGGCACAAATGGTCATTGGGGGTGTCGCACAACATCGCATCCACGCAGTCGTTCTTTCCACCACGCGCCGTGACTGAGAAGACTATCTTCGGCCTCTCGGATGAATGTGCAGGTGCGAGAGGTCCAGCTCTGCATAGCGTACCTTCTCGATCTCCCGGTACAGCGTCGAGGCCTTCAACCCCTTACCGTAGATGGCCTCCTCTCCTTCACTGTCCCTACGCCACCCTCCAAGCGCCCGAACCCGCTCAAGGCCAATCTCGGCCTCCCTGAGGGCATCCCGGTAGTTGTGCCTGAAACTGTGAAACGATACCCCGTTCACGTCCATGTCGAGCTTCCCCAGGAAGCGCCGCTTGTCGTTGAACCACTTAGAGAAGGGTCCAGACAGATAGCCAAGGCTGTCGGGCATCAGCTCGGGAAACAGGCGGCGCTCTCCTTTGGCCTTCATGGCTTCCGCGAACGCTGAGAAGCCGATGCGTTGCAGCTCGGGATGGATCGGGACGAACCGCTTGCCGGCTTCCGTCTTCACGCGCTTTTTGTCGGCCTCATCAGCCCCAGGCTCACCGGCATCATCAATGAGGATGACCGGCACACCGTCCAGCACGCTCACGTCATCGGTACGGAGCTGGCAGCACTCCCCAAGCCGCATCCCAGTCCACAACGATAACAGAGGCACCCAGAAGCGGCCACGTCGAATCACGTTTGGCCCCGGCTTGGCGTACCCTGCCTCGTCATCCTGGCAGCCCGTGTAAAGCGGGGCGTTGAAGATGGCCTTGAGCTGTGCCGTGCTGAAGGGCTGACGCAGATCACGCTCATCCCGATCATCAGGGAGGGCCAGCCCCTCAGCCGGGTTGCGGATGACCCTCCAGTTTTTCACGCCCCATTTGAACAGGGCTGAGAGGTTGTGGAGGTAGTTGTTGACTGCCGAAACCCCAAGCCGCTCCAGCTTCTCCGCATCGGCCACCTTCGCGGCCTCCTCCAGCGACAGCCCAGGAAACCGCTGAGACGCGTTCCGGGGAAGCCGCATGATGACGTTGCGGATACGCTCGCAGTCCATTCGGTGGATGCTGTCCACGGGGGTCTCCGCCCCCAGCAACTCCCTCATGGCCCTGAAGACAGTCTGATAGGTCTTCAAGGTTCCGGGGGTACGGGTGCGGGTAGGGTCCGACAGGTATGCCTGTATCAGCTCCTCAACGGTGCAGGAGCGTGGCGACGAGGCTGCTGAGGGTGGCGGTGGGGTCTCGACCACCTCTCCGCGGTTCCTTTGAATGACCCCATCGGACCACTTCTTCTGAGCCTTCAGCATGGCGAAGCCCAGACGCCGCCATGTCTCCGATCCCTCAGGGGCGGTGAGACCGTGCGCCTTCAAAACGCCTTCGACCTCACTCCAAATCGTGTCCATGCTGCCAGTTGCCAGCTCCTTCGCCACCATCGGCGCCACAAGCTCAGCAGCATGGAGCATGCGGTCGAAGCGCTCGGGGGAAACGCCATTCTGACGCTTGCTTTCGTCATCAGCCAGCAGACGTGACAGCCATGCAGATGCGAAGCGGTCTGCCTCAGCTTGACTGATGGTGTCCTCAGCCCCGGCCAAGCGACGCCGGGCGGTATCCAACTCCCGATCAAACTCGACCGTCTTCAAGCGGGCGCGTCGAACCGCTTCAGCCCTATCGGCCGTGCCAAGGGCAATCCACTTCTGCCCGCTTCGGCCTCCAGGGATCACCTCACGCAACTCGGGAGGTACCCAGGCACGAAAGGAGTAGGTGCCATTCTTGCGGCGGACGAGACGAGTTTCCAGGCCCATGTGCAGGGGCTACCTGTAGCAACAACCTGTAGCACAGGTGCTGCGTAACCCCTTGGAAGTCAACGCTTCCTGCGCTGACAATGGCTTAGGAATATAGTGGCGGAAGGGGTGGGATTCGAACCCACGGTGGAGTTGCCCCCACGGCGGTTTTCAAGACCGCTGCCTTAAACCGCTCGGCCACCCTTCCTGAGGCGCGCAACGCCGCGCGGCGAGCTGCTCCGTGTCTAGGGCGTTGGTGCGCGCAGCGTCAACCGGGGCACCCGCGGAAGGATCAGCAGCGCAGCCGCAGCAGCGCCTCCAGCGGCAGGGCAGGCTCGTTCAGGAGGAAACGCCAGGCCGGTGCCGTCGCCAGCGCGAGGGCGAGGAACAGGAGGATCCAAGCACGCGCCGGCACGCCAAGCCGGCCCGGGGGCGCACCGGAAGGCGGAGGCCGCGTCACGGGACCGATGCGCGCGTGCGACGCACCAACCATGCGCCCGCCACGATCATCGCGAGCCCCCAGGCGAGGAAGCCGAGATCCCAGGCGAGCCAGTGGTCTCGCGGCGCCAACTCGTTCACATGGTGCACCCCGAGGAGCTGATGATCGACCAGACCCTCGACGAGGTTGAACAGCCCCCATCCAACGAGGACGGCGCCCGCGAAGCGGGCGCTCGACCATGTCACGTGCGGCCGCCGCGCCGAGCGCCAGAACAGGAACAGGCCCAGCACAACGAACACGTAGGTCGCCGAGTGGAAGATGCCGTCCCAGAGCGTGTTCAGGCGTATGTTGTCGATCGTGTCGGCCGGGTACCAGTTGCTGAGCATATGGTGCCATTGCAGCACCTGATGCAGCACGATCCCGTCGAAAAAGCCGCCCAGCCCGAGACCGAACAGCAAGCCGGCGCCGAGCGGGAACGGAATCGGCCGCGCCCGCTCGGCCATCGCTCAGTGCGACCGGTCGGAGCGGTCCGGCGCGTGGCCCTGGCCGCTGTGGCGGTGGTGCCGGTCGCGCTCGCCCCCGCCGCCGGAGACGTGCGAGCGCGTGTCGTTGGTGGGTGAGCCCGGCGCAGGTCCGGAGCGCTGCTCCGCGCGGGGCTTCGAGGCGTCCTGGTGGCTGCTGCCCGGACCGCCGTGATGGCGGTCGGCCGCCGGGTTCTTGCTCGATGTGCTCATCGGTCCTGCTGATATCCCTGGTGCGTGGTGTTCACCTTCGAGTTGCCGGCCTGCCCGACCTTCTCGGGGTCGCGCGCTTGGCTGGAGCCCTTGGGGCCCGTCTCGGTCGGCGCGGCGGCGGCGCTGCCGGGGCCCTTGTCGGAGCGGTTCGCGGGCGGAACCGGGGGTGGCTTCGTGGTCATCGGATCTCCGTTGTCGAAGGGTCGGGAACAGGTTCAGGGCCGGGTGCTGGGATTGCTGATGCGCTCCAGATTCTCCGGCGGGGTCTCGGCCTCCGTCGCCTCGACCGAGGCGATGCTGCCGCCACCCGTCGCGTCGCGGCGCGGGAAGCCGGAGGCGATGCGGGCCATCTCGGCCTGCCAGTCGGGGCTCTCGGCCATCCCCTGCTGCAACCGCGCGGGGCGGGCGACGTCGCGCGCCTCGTCCTGTCCGAGGTCCTGGCCGTTGCGGTCGGCATAGGCGTCGAAGCTGCGCAGCGAATCGTGCGGCTCGGCCGCGTCGGGCCGCGTCTTCGGATCCATGGCGGTTCTCCCTGATGCGTCTCGCGGCGGCCCGCGCCGGGACCGCGCTCGCTCAAAGAGCCAACGCCGGGCCGGGGGCAGGGTTCATCGCGGAGGCGAACGTTTCCGCAAGGTCAGAGCCGCAGATCCTCCAAGACAAAATGAAGATGATCCATGATTAGGAACGAGCACAGCGAGCGACCGCCATCGTCGCTGCGGGCAAATTGTTCCAGAAAGACCGGCGGATAAATTCGCGACAGCCCCGCTTGCTCTGCCGGGTCGCGCAGCCATCTTGGTTCGCCTGACGCCCGCCGGTCAGGCGGCGGGGCGAAGACGGAGGATGATCATGGCGAACGCCAGCAAGACCAGCATCGGCCCGGGCGCCCAGGGCAAGCAGTCCGGCACCGGCGCGATGACCGATCTGCCGGAGGGGATCCTCCCCGAGAACATTGTGCTGTCCAACCGCGACAAGAGCCAGCACACCGACCAGCGCGGCCTCGACAGCAAGCACGTGCAGACCGAGCAGTACCAGGACCATGCCGGCAACCGGCTGGACGCAGGCGGTGCCGAGGGCTCCGAGGAGGGCGAAGGTACGGAGGCGCGCGCGGCCGGAGGCCGGGCGGGCAACACCAGCGGCCTCGCCAATCCGATGACCGACCTCTCAGGCGACGAGAGCAGCCTGAAGCGGCGCCAGCACGGCTGACCGACGGAGCGGACGGCGCGGAACAATCGGCTGCGCCGGCCGCCTGTTCAGGACGACAGGAGCGGCGGCCCCGGACAGGGATCCGGGTCGCCCGGGAGGACGAGGTCGCATGGACATCTGGCAGCTCATCGAGAACGACCACGCGAACATCGCGCAGCTGATCCACGAGACGCCGAACGCCCTGAACGGTCCGGGGGTGGTGCGCAGTCGCGAGCGGCTGCTCGGCGACCTGATCGACGAACTCGACCGGCACGGTGCGGCGCTCGCCGCCAGCCTCTTCCCGCCGCTGCGGCGGGATCCACGCACCGCGCGGCTCGTGGACGAGCTCGCGCACGAGCACACCGCCTACATGCGCGACCTCAGGGCGCTCGCGCGGCGCGGCGGCGGGACCTCCGGCTGGCTCAACCGCTTCGAGGACGTCACCTACGCGGTCGACCAGTGCCTGCACCGCCACGTGCACGAGTTGGCGCCCGCGGCGCGCGAGCGACTCTCCGCCGATGCCGTCGAGCGGGCCGGCCACGCCTATGTCCGGGCGAAGATCGAAGCCCTGCGCCGGCGGGGCGACGGCCTGCTGGCGGGCGCGGACCTCGTCGGTGCCGGTGCCGCGGCCGGTGCGGCGATCGCCGCGGTCGCCGGTCTCGCGCTGCTGGCCTGGCGCCTCGCCGCGCGGTCGCGGCACGCACCCGAGAGCTCGTCCGGGAACCGGTATGGCCGGCCGTCCAGCCGCTCGGGTATCGGTCGCGGTCAGTCGCTCTCGGACCGGGCGGCGGACGCGGCGCCGGGCCAGCGGCGCGAGAGCGAGGATCCGTGGGCGCGCCAGGAACGGCTCTTGGACGAGGCGATCGAGGAAACTTTCCCGGCCAGCGATCCGATCGCACCGAAGCGGATCACCCGCTAAACGCCGCAGCTCCGCGGAGAACGCGACGTTCTTTCTAAAGTACGAGCGGAGGGGATAAGTTTCATCCCCTTCAGCATGCAAATGGAGAAGATCGTTCCAGTCGTCGACTTCAGATCGCGCGAATGCGAGCTACAAGTGGGCAATGATGGTCGTGGACGGCACAGATCACCCGTTGCGTTCGCGGCGCAGGCAGCTTGACTTCGTTCTGTAAAACGAACACCTGAAGGGCCTCTACCCCCGGTCGCGCCCCGACGCGCCGGCTCTCTGGAGGCCTACGTGACCGATCTGCGCGCTCACCATCCCGCCGCGACCGCCCGTCGGATGCGCCGCCTCGCCTGCGCGCTGGCGCTCGCCGCCCTGCTGCCGGCCGGCGCCGCGCGGGCGCAGTCCGAGCTTCTCAACGTCTCGTACGACCCGACGCGCGAGCTCTACCGCGACATCAACGCGGCCTTTGCCGAGGAGTGGAAGGCCAAGACCGGCGAGACCCTGGCGGTGCGCGCCTCGCACGGCGGCTCGGGCTCGCAGGCCCGCACGGTGATCGACGGCGTGCCGGCCGACGTGGTGACGCTCGGCATCCCCTCCGACATCGACGCCATCGCCCGGATCTCGAAGAAGATCGATCCGAACTGGCGCACCAAGCTCCCGAACGAGGGCCTGCCCTACACCTCGACGGTGGTCTTCCTCGTCCGCAAGGGCAACCCGAAGGCCGTGAAGGACTGGTCGGACCTCGCCAAGCCCGACGTCAAGGTGATCACCCCGAACCCGAAGACCTCGGCCGGCGGGCGCTGGAACTTCCTGGCTGCCTGGGGCTACGCCTACGACCGCGAGGGCAAGGACACCGACAAGGCCAACGCCTTCGTGGGCCAGCTCTACAAGAACGTGCCGGTGCTCGACACGGGCGCGCGCGGCTCCACCGTTACCTTCGCCCAGCGGGGCCTCGGCGACGTGCTGCCCACCTGGGAGAACGAGGCCTTCCTGGTGCTGCAGGAGTTCGGCGCCGACAAGTTCGACATCGTGGTGCCGCCGACCTCGATCTACGCCGAGCCGCCGGTCGCACTCGTGGACGCCAACGTCGATTCCAAGGGCACCCGCAAGCAGGCCGAGGCCTACCTGCAGTTCCTCTACGGCGACCGGGCGCAGGCGATCTTCGCCAAGCACCGCTACCGCCCGCTGAAGCGCGAGGCCGCCGACCCGAAGGACCTCGCCCTCCTGCCCGAGGTGAAGCTGTTCAAGATCGAGGACATCCAGGGCAGCTGGGACGACATCCAGAAGCGGAACTTCGACAACGGCGGCCTGTTCGATCAGCTCAGCAAGGCCGGCCGCTGACCGCATCATGACCGCATCGACCCAGCCCCGCCGGCAGGCCAGGACCCGCTGGCGCTTCCGCCGGCCCAGCGTGCTCCCGGGCTTCGGGATCACCTTCGGCTACACCATCCTGTGCCTCTCGCTGGTGGTGCTGATCCCGCTGGGCGCGCTGGTGGTGCGCGCCTCCGGGCTCGGCCTCTCGGGGATCCTAGAGGTCGCCGCCGACCCGCGCGTGGCGAGCGCGCTGAAGATCAGTTTCGGCGTCTCGCTACTGGCCGCCCTCACGGCCTCGGTGTTCGGCTTCCTGGTGGCCTGGGTGCTGACCCGCTACCGCTTCCCCGGCCGCCGGATCGTGGACGCGGTGGTGGACCTGCCCTTCGCGCTCCCCACCGCGGTCGCGGGCATCGCGCTCGCGCAGGTCTACGCGCCGAACGGCATCGTCGGCGCGCAGCTGGAGAAGATCGGCATCAAGGCGGCCTACACCCCGGTCGGCATCTTCATCGCGATGGTGTTCATCGGCCTGCCCTTCGCGGTGCGGACCGTGCAGCCGCTGATCGCCGAGATCGACAAGGAGGTCGAGGAGGCCTCCGCCACGCTCGGCGCCAGCCGCCGGGCGACACTCTGGAAGGTGGTGCTGCCGCCGCTGATCCCGGCGGTGCTGACCGGCTTCGCGCTCGCCTTCGCCCGAGGGGTCGGCGAGTACGGCTCGATCATCTTCATCGCCGGCAACCTGCCCTACGTCTCCGAGATCGCGCCGCTCCTCATCGTGATCAAGCTGTCGGAGTACGACTACGCGGGCGCCGCCGCGATCGCCACGATCATGCTCGGGATCTCGTTCCTGACGCTGCTCGCCATCAACCTGATCCAGGCTTGGAGCCGCCGGAGGTTCGGCTATGTCTGAGACCGCCGCCACGACCTTCGCGGCCGTGCCCGCCAAGCCCGACACGCCGCGCAGCGCCGTCACCGAGGGGCGCGCGGTGCGCTGGACCCTGATCGCGATCGCGGTCGTGTTCCTGGCGCTCTTCTTGGTGCTGCCGCTGGTGACCGTCTTCGTCCAGGCCCTGTCGAAGGGGTTCGAGACCTACCTCGCCACCTTCCGCGAGCCGGACGCGCTCTCGGCGGTGCGGCTGACCTTGATCGTCGCGGCCATAGCGGTGCCGTTCAACCTCGTCTTCGGCATCGCGGCCTCCTGGGCGATCGCCAAGTTCGAGTTCCCGGGCAAGAGCCTGCTCGTCACGCTGATCGACCTGCCCTTCTCGGTCTCGCCGGTCGTGTCGGGCCTGATCTACGTGCTGGTCTTCAGCGCGCAGGGCGTGTTCGGCGCCTTCTTCGTGCAGCACGGGATCCAAGTGCTGTTCGCGGTCCCCGGCATCGTGCTGGCGACGATCTTCGTCACCTTTCCGTTCGTGGCGCGCGAGCTGATCCCGCTGATGCAGGAGCAGGGCACCGCCGAGGAGGAGGCCGCGCTGACGCTCGGCGCCTCCGGCCTCTGGGCCTTCCTCACCGTCACGCTCCCCAACATCCGCTGGGGGCTCCTGTACAGCGTCCTCCTCTGCAATGCCCGGGCGATGGGCGAGTTCGGCGCGGTCTCGGTCGTGTCGGGTCACATCCGCGGCCTCACCAACACGATCCCGCTCCACGTGGAGATCCTCTACAATGAGTACAACTTCGTCGCGGCCTTCGCCGTCGCCTCCCTCCTCGCCGGCCTCGCCCTTGTCACGCTCCTCATCAAATCCGTCCTCGAGTGGCGCTACGCAGGCGAACTCGCAGCCGGCGGCCGGCATTAGCGGGCGCCCCTCGACGGCGATCCGCGTCGAGGGCCTGTCGAAGACCTTCGACACGGCCGCGGTGCTGCACGATTTCGACCTCGACGTGCGGGCGGGCGAGCTCTTGGGGCTGCTCGGCCCCTCGGGCTCGGGCAAGACGACGCTCCTGCGCATCATCGCGGGGCTCGACTTCCCCGACCGCGGCCGCGTGCTCTTCGGCGGCGACGACGCCACCGGCCTGCCCGTGCAGAAGCGGGCGGTGGGCTTCGTCTTCCAGCACTACGCCCTGTTCAAGCACATGAGCGTGGCCGACAACATCGCCTACGGACTGAACGCCCGGAAGCGCGCGGAGCGCCCCGAGAAGGCCGAGATCAAGCGCCGGGTCGGCGACCTGCTCGATCTGATCAAGCTCTCAGGGTTCGCCGACCGTTACCCGTCACAGCTCTCGGGCGGCCAGCGCCAGCGCGTGGCGCTCGCCCGCGCCCTCGCGGTCGAGCCGCGGGTGCTGCTCCTCGACGAGCCTTTCGGGGCGCTCGACGCCCAGGTGCGCAAGGACCTGCGCCGCTGGCTGCGCGAGATCCACGACCGCACTGGCCAGACCACGATCTTCGTGACCCACGACCAGGACGAGGCGCTGGAACTCTCCGACCGCGTCGCGGTGCTGGACCGGGGCCGGCTGGAGCAGGTCGGCACGCCGGACGAGGTGCAGGACAACCCGGCCTCTGCGACCGTGCTGAAGTTCTTAGGCGACGCCGTCGAGGTCGAGGCTATCGCCGAGGGCGGGCAGGTGCGGGTCGACGGCCGGCCCGTGCCGGGCGTCGTCGCGCCCGCCGGCCTGATCGGCCCGGTGAAGCTCTACGTGCGGCCCTGGCAGTTCCAGCTGACCGACCCCGCCGGGGCGCATCTGCACGGGACGGTGCGCGCCTCGCACCGCAGCCAGGGCCGCCAGCGCATCGAGGTCGAGCGGGGCCCTGGCCGTCCGCTGCTCGTCGAGGATTTCGACGGTGAGCGCTACGCGGCCGGCCACCCGGTGGGCCTCAGGATCGTCGGCGGATACGTCTTCGCCTGACTGCCGGGCATGCCCCCTCCCCCCTCCGCGGGGGAGGGAGAGTGTCGCGCCCTACCCTGTGCCCGTCCGCCGGGCCGCCACCGCATCCGCGAGCAGGCACAGGATCTCGAAGGCGAGCTGCCCGCCGGCCAGCGCCGTCATCCCGGAGGGGTCGAGCGGCGGCGCCACCTCCACGAGGTCCGCGCCGACGAGGTCGAGGCCGCGCAGCGCCCGCACGAGGTAGAGCGCCTCGCGGGCGGTGAAGCCGCCGATCTCCGGCGTGCCGGTGCCGGGCGCGTAGGCGGGGTCTAGCGCGTCGATGTCGAAGCTGAGATAGGCCGGCCCCGCGCCCACGATGGCGCGCGCCTCGGCGACGATCTCCGGTAGCCCGCGGGCGACCGCCTCCTCCATCGTGACGATGCGGATGCCTTGCGCGCAGGCCCAGTCGCGCTCGTCCGCCGCGTCCATGCTGCCCCGGATGCCGATCTGCACGCAGCGGCGCGGGTCGAGCACGCCGTCCTCCACCGCCCGTCGGAAGGGCGTGCCGTGGGTGAGACGGGTGCCATCGTACTGCGCGTCGTCCGTGTCGCTGTGGGCGTCGATGTGGACGAGCCCGAGCGGGCGCCCCCGCCCGAGCGCGCGCAGGATCGGATAGGTGACCAGATGGTCGCCGCCGACCGCGAAGGACACGACGCCCCGCTCTCGCAGACCTGCGAAGACGCCTTCGATCCGCCGGCAGGTCTCGGCCGCGTCGATCGGGTTGACCGGCACGTCGCCGAGATCGGCGCAGGCGGCGAGCGCGTAGGGCGCGATCCCGCTCGCGTGGTTGACCATGCGGGTGCCGGTCGAGGCCTCGCGCACGCCCCGGGGGCCGAGCCGCGCACCGGGCCGGTTCGTGGTCGCGCCGTCGAACGGGATGCCGACGAGCCCGATCTCGACGCCGTCGGCCGATTCGGGCGACCGCACCGGCAGCCGCATGAAGCTCGCCAGCCCGGCGAATCGCGGCGTCTCCATGCCGGAGGCCGGCCGGAAGCGGGCGATGCGCGCGGCGTCGGCCTCGCTGACGCGGTGGGGCATGGGGGTCTCCGCCTGCGCGTTTTCGCTGTTGGACCAGCATCATCCGGGTGGGGGCCGGCCGGATCAACCCGCTGGCGCACCGGCATCCCCGCGTTGACGCGCGGGCCTCGCCTGTCTATAGAGCGCGCTCTGCCGGAGCGGAGCGTTCGCGCGCTGCGGCTTCGCTATTGCCTGATAACCTGCACGCGTTGACCGACCCCCGGTATGCACCGGCCCGTCGGTATCGCCCGACGAGACGAGGATGCCCATGGCCAACACCACGTCGGCCAAGAAGATGACCCGCAAGATCGCCAAGCGCACGGCGATCAACCGCTCCCGCCGCTCCCGCATGCGGACCTTCATCCGCAAGGTCGAGGAGGCGATCGCCGCCGGCGATTCCGCCGTCGCCGCCGACGTCCTGCGCACCGCGCAGCCCGAGATCATGCGCGCTGCTCAGAAGGGCATCGTTCACAAGAACACCGCCTCCCGCAAGGTCTCGCGCCTCGCGGCCCGCGTGAAGGCTCTCTCGGCGGCCCCCGCCGCCGCCTGAGGCCTCCGCGGATCCATCGCGGTCCAGAGATCAAGCCCGGCCCTCGCGCCGGGCTTTTTTGTGCGCGCTGTCCAGCCGGACCGCCGCGCGACCTCCCCCTCTGCCGGGAAGAAGCCTTTGCGGGTCTCACCTGGCCCGAAAGCGGATCGCGCCTCACCCGTTCGGATTTCCGATGTCCTGATGCGCCGCCGAGGCAGCCCGACTCGATTCCCACCCAATGCTCTCCGCGCCCGACACCCTTCGTTTACCCTGTCGGTGATTGCCCGATCGCGGCCCGCGCCGGCTGTACGCACCCGGGTCCGGATCCGGTCCGGTCGAGGCGAAGGTCCCGCCCATCGATTCATGAGCCGGACCAAGACGATAGAGCCCCGTTGCACATCGTCTCACACACAACCGGCTGCCCCGGCGGCACTGTCCCCGCAAGTCCCACTGTTAAAACCCGGGTAGGTCTTTGTTGATAGCGTCCGAGCATCGACGAATGTCGGCGGCGGAGGCCTTGACTCTCCCCGTTATCTGCGCCCTGCCCGTATTCGCGGGGCTCCAAGCGTAGTGTTGCGTACGTCCCGCCGGCGGTCCTCCGTCCTCGGGGCGAGGAGAGCGA